>JAZIHP010000023.1:0-49188 GCA_036678505.1 Alphaproteobacteria bacterium | reverse complement strand
TTTCCGGGGGCGGGATGGCCGGAGGCGCTGACAAGCGCAGAATTGTCCCGGAGGCGCAGGACCTGAAAGGATTGCAATGCAGCCGGACGCGCCTTTCCGGTGCGGATGAAGTCGAGCGACCGATCAGCCGCATAGAGCGTCCAGAAACGGGCGACCGGGAAATTGCCCTCGATGCGGTAGCTGCATTGACGCAGAAGCGGCTGGCCGGCGCTGTCCCGCGCCGCAACGAAAGCGAGGCCTTCGGCGCGGCCGAGCGCCAGAACGCCCTCACGGGCGACGCGGGCATTGGTGTAGGGATCGGCTTCAGGCGTTCCGATGTCCGGGAATGCGGTCCAGGCCCCGATGGCTATGGCGCCGGCACCCTTCTGGATGTGCAGGGCATACCAGACGCTGGCCGCGCCACCGCCTATGGCAATGGCGAGCGCGATCAGCGTCAGCAGGGCTCTCCCGAACAGTGTCACAGCGCCGAAACCGTCTCCGGATCCTGCTCCATCCGCAGAGCAGGGGCAGAAAGGAACTGCCGGTTTATCTGGCGCAGCAGCTGCGTGGTGCGGCTGGACAGGACCAGCGGCCGTTCGGAAGCCGCGCGGTCGGCCTCGGCCTGCGCGCTTGCTTTGGCGGCTTCCTGCGCCCTGGCGGCGGTAGCCGCATCGACAAAGGGGTGCGCGATGCCGGGGATCGGCCTGAGATCTATGTTCTGATGGACATAGGCCATGAGACGTTGCCAGACCATGGCCGGCATCGAACCGCCTGTCATGTTGCGCGTCGGGCTATAGTCGTCATTGCCGATCCAGACCGCGGCCGTATAGTTGCCGGTGAAGCCGACATACCACGCATCGCGGTAGGCCTGGCTGGTGCCGGTCTTGCCGCCGGAGACGATGCCGGGAAGCGCCGCCCGTCGCGCCGTGCCGATGACGGGCACCTGGACCAGCATGGTGTTCATGTAGGACACGGCCTGCTCGGAAAGCACACGGTGAGGTGCGGGCGCATCCTTGGCGAAATCATAGATGACATCGCCGGCATGGGTCACGAGCTGGGTGATGCCGTGCCGGGTGCCGACCATGCCATCCTGCGGGAAGACGCTGTAGCCGGTGGCCTGATCCATGACCGTCATGCCGGAGGTGCCGAGCACCATCGTCTTGTGCGATTCAAGCGTCGATTCCACGCCCATCGCTTCCGCCAGTTCCTTGATCGGCCTGATGCCGAGATTATCCCTGGCGAGGCGGACGGGAACGGTGTTGATCGATTTGACGAAGGCCGTGGTCAGGGTCATACGACCGGCGGACGCGCCATTGTAGTTGCCGGGATGCCAGTTGCCCCAGCTTACCGGCGCGCCGGAAACGATGGTGTCCGGCGTGAAGCCATGCTCGACGGCGGCGGCGTAGACATAGGCCTTGAAAGAGGAGCCGGGCTGGCGCAGCGCCTTGGTGGCGCGGTTGAACTGACTGGCGCCATAGTCGCGTCCGCCAACGATGGCGCGTACCGCGCCATTGGTTTCGATGACGACGATGGCGCCCTGCGTCGCGTTGTAATCCTTGCCATACTGGCGCAGGTGGAATTCGAGGGATTCTTCGGCAGCCTGCTGGATATTGGGATCGAAGGCCGTGTGCGCGACCAGCGAATGCTGGCGCGATTTCGCGGCCAGCTTGCGGACCTCCTCAAAAGCCCAGTCGAGATAATAGTCCGGGCTTTTGCGATCGCCGCGATCCACCACATCGGCGGGGTGGCGGCGCGCCTGCAGAACCTGCCCTTCCGTCATGAAGCCGCTGTCGACGAGGTTTGACAGAACCACATTGGCGCGGGCTCTGGCGGCAGGCAGGTTGACGTGCGGCGCATATTTGCTCGGCGCCTTGAAAAGGCCGGCCATCATGGCCGCTTCCGCCAGCGTCAGGTCGCGCACGCTCTTGCCGAAATAGAAATCGGCTGCAGCCTCGATGCCGAAAGTGCCGCCGCCCATATAGGAACGGTCGAGATAGAGCTGAAGGATTTCCTTCTTGGACAGGTTCGCTTCCAGCCAGAGCGCCAGGAAGGCTTCCTTGATCTTGCGTTCCAGCGTGCGCTCGTTGGACAGAAACAGGTTCTTGGCGAGTTGCTGGGTGAGGCTGGAACCGCCCTGAACCACCGAATTGGCGCGGACGTTCTCGGTCATCGCACGCATGAGGCCGAAAAAGTCGATGCCGTAATGCTCGAAGAAGCGGCGGTCCTCGGTCGCCAGAACGGCCTTGATGACGTGATCGGGCATCTGGTCCACCGGCACCGAATCGCGCTGGATGAGGCCGCGCTGACCGATTTCGTTGCCATAACGGTCGAGGAAGGTGACGGCGAAGTCGTCCTGGGCGCGCCAGTCGCCGCCTGTTTCCTGGAAGGCCGGAATGGCAAGGGCCAGCATGACGACCGCGCCGCCCGCGCCAAGCGTGAAGGCTTCGCTCACAATCTCGATGACGCCGCGCCGCCAGCCCTTGACACGGAAGCGGCGGAAGAAAACGGTGGCCGCTTCCCAGAATTCGCCGAGCCTGAAGCCGGATTCATAGAGGGTGGAGTCAAGCCATGCGTCGATCGCCAGCAGGAAGGCGGCGACGCGGCCACGTTTCTTCTTCGGCTCCAAGGGACTGACCATCTGCACGTTGCCCGGCTGTGAAAGGGCGCCGGAAACACTCCGTCAGAAACCGCCCAGAAACTCCTTTTTCCCCTATCCGCCAAAGGGCGGCAAGAGGGATTTTCAATCGAAGCGTGCACGGCAAAAATAAGATGAAAATCCTAGGAATTAATTCTTGACAACGTGACGCTGCTCTGATAGTGTTTAGTTATCGTCAAGAAAGTGTGACTGGCGCCGGCGGCTTCCACGGGAACCCATCGGATCGGCCGCATTGCGATCTAAAGCGTGTCGCGATTTTTCGGATTCGCTCCCTGCGCTTCAAGTTCCTGTTTTTACGCATGCCGTTGCCCCGGAACCGGTTCCCGCTTTCGGGGGGCATGCTTTGATCAACGCATTTCCCCGTTCAACGCATTTCCCCGTTCAACATATTTTCCCCGTTCAACATATTTTCTATGAGGCAAGGACCATGCCGGAGCCAAAGGCCGGACAGGAGGCACGTTTGCATGCGCTGCGGGCTCTGGCCGAGGGCGGACATGCGACGATCGAGCGGCTGGCTCTGGCCAGCGGCCGGTCTGCCGCGACGCTCCGGCGTCTGGCGCGAAACCAGGGCTGGAAGCTGGCGCAGGCCGGCCTGCCCGATGTTTCGGCGCGCATCCGCAAGGCGGCCGGCATGGTCCTGTGCAAGGTGGAGGAACTGGGAAAGGCTGCCGAAAGCGGCGGCAGCATCGACAAGGGCGCGATAGACGGCCTGATCGCGATGATCCGCGGCCTGGAAAAGATCGGCGAAATCATGCGGCCGGAAGAAGCCGCCAGGGAAAACCAGATCAGGGATAATGAGGACCTTGCCGAAACGTTGCGACGGATCGAGGAGCGCATTGTCGAGCTTGCACATGAATTCGCAGCTCGACTGGCTGAAGAGCAATCTGGAACCGCAGGAGGCGCTGAGGGCGGCGCGTGAATGGCTGATCCGCGGGCGGGCCAGCCAGCTTCAGCTCGGGCGTGATCCCGCCGGCTGGCTGGTGATGGGCGGCCGGGGTTCGGGCAAGACCCGGCTGGGAGCCGAATGGGTGATTGCGCTGGCGCGAGGCTTGCCGCCTTTCGCGCGGCCGGGCAACCGCCATGGGCTGATCGCGCTGGTGGGCGAAACGCTTGGCGACGTGCGCGAGGTGATGATCGACGGACCTTCCGGCATCGCCAGCGTGGCGCGCGGCGACCGGCCCCGCTACGAGGCCTCGCGGCGGCGGCTTTTGTGGCCGAGCGGAGCGGTGGCGCAGGTGTTTTCCTCCGAGGATCCCGAAAGCCTGCGAGGTCCCCAGTTCGCGGCGGCCTGGTGCGACGAGCTTGCCAAATGGAAGAATGCCGAGGCGACCTACGACATGTTGCAGTTCGGCCTGAGACTGGGCGAGCGGCCGCGTCAGCTCATCACCACCACGCCGCGGCCGACGCCGCTGATGAAGCGGCTGCTGGCCGATCCGGCCATGATGCTAACGAGGCTCGGCACGCATGAGAACCGCGCCAATCTGGCGCCGGGTTTCATCGAGGCGATCGAGAGGCGCTATGCGGGAACGCGGCTGGGAAGGCAGGAACTCGGCGGCGAACTGATCGAGGACCGGGAGGACGCCCTGTGGTCGCGCTCCATGCTGGAGCAGGCGGTCATGGGTGCTCCGTCGGTTGAATTGCAGCGCATCGTCGTGGCCGTGGATCCGCCGGCGAGTTCGCGCCGGACATCGGATGCCTGCGGCATCGTGGCCGCCGGGCTGGACGCGCAGGGTTTTGCCGTGGTTCTGGCGGATGAGACGGTTCGCGCCGCCAAACCGCAGCAATGGGCGAAGAAGGCGATCGGCCTGTTTCACCGGCTTCAGGCGGATTGCCTGGTGGTCGAGGTCAATCAGGGTGGCGAGATGGCGACGGCGGTTCTGCATACGGTCGACCCGGCCGTGCCGGTGAAGCCTGTACGGGCGAGCCGGGGCAAATGGTTGCGGGCCGAGCCGGTCGCCGCGCTTTACCAGCAGGGCAGGGTGCGCCATGCCGGACGCTTTCCCGAACTGGAAGATGAAATGTGCGACTTCGGCCCGGACGGTCTGCCCGGCGGCCGCTCGCCGGACCGAATGGATGCGCTCGTCTGGGCGATTACCGAACTGACCTACGGCCGGGGTTCGGCCCCGCGAATTCGCGATATTCTTTAGAGCGTTTCCAGGAAAAGCGGAAGCACTTTTCCGGTTCGGAAACGCGACAACAAAGGGTTGGAGCGTTTCCGCGGTTCGTGGAAAGCGGAAGAACTGCAAGGAACAGGATCTGCAATGGCTTGGAAATGGCCCTGGCCCCGAAGCGCGGGGAAAAATGGCGCACGCCTCGAAACCAAGGAGGCTGGAGGAACCGGCTTCATCGCCTTCCATGCGCAGGGCGAAGCGAACTGGACCCGTCGCGACTATGCGACACTGGCCCGCGAAGGCTTCATGCGCAACCCGATCGTGCACCGCGCCGTGCGCCTGATCGCGGAATCGGCGGCCAGCATTCCATGGCTGCTCTATGAGGGCGCTCGCGAGATCGAGACGCACCCGCTGCTCGACCTGCTCGAACGGCCGAACCAGCGGCAGGCCGGCGCGACCTTTCTGGAGGCGCTGTACGGCCACCTGCTGCTGGCCGGAAACGCCTATGTGGAACTGCTCGATGCGGGGGGCGAGGCACGCGAACTGCATCTCCTGCGCCCCGACCGTGTGACGGTTGTGACCGACGCCTCCGGCTGGCCGGTGGCGCTGGATCACCGCGAAGGCGCATCGCGGCGGCGGGTGATGCTGGATGCGGGCAGTGCCGCGCATCTGACGCTGTTCCATCCGCTGGAGGACCATTACGGCTTCCCGCCGCTGGAGGCGGCGCTGATGGCGCTCGACACGCACAATGCCTCCGGGCGCTGGAACAAGGCGCTGCTCGACAATTCCGCCCGGCCTTCCGGGGCTCTGGTCTATGCCCCCAAAGAGGGCGGCAACCTGACCGAGGAGCAGTTCGACCGGCTCAAGACCGAACTGGAGCAGGGCTATGCCGGCGCCACCCGCGCCGGCCGGCCGCTGCTGCTCGAAGGCGGGCTCGACTGGAAAGCCATGGGGCTGACGCCGCGCGACATGGATTTCGTCGAGGCCAAGCATTCGGCCAGCCGCGATATCGCGCTGGCCTTCGGCGTGCCGCCGATGCTGCTCGGCATTCCCGGCGACAACACCTATGCGAATTATCAGGAAGCCAACCGGGCCTTTTACCGGCTGACCGTGCTGCCTTTGGTGGCGCGCACCGCAAAGGACCTCTCGGCCTGGATGGGGCCGGCGTTCGGGCAGGGCCTGCGGCTCTGGTACGACGCCGACCGCGTCGATGGCCTGACCAGCGACCGCGATGCGCTGTGGGCGCGGCTGGAGGCGGCTTCCTTCCTGACCGAGGACGAAAAACGCGAGGCCGTCGGCTATCAGCCGCGCCGCGCAGGGCAAGGAGACCTGTCATGACGGACATGTCGCAGGGAAGCTGGCTATGGGCTGCCAAGGGCGCCGGGGCCATCGCGGGATCGGCTGCGTCTCTGGTCTATATCCTGCCGCAGGGACGCCGCGAGGCGGCATCGCGCTTCGTCGTGGGCGTGATGTGCGGCGCGGTTTTCGGCGGCACGGCCGGTCTCAAGGTCGCGACCGACCTCGGCATCGAGGAGCAGATCGGCTCCTCCGAAATGGTGCTGATGGGGTCGGCGCTGGCCAGCCTGTGCGCCTGGTGGGCGCTCGGCTTCGTGCTGAGATTGCTTGGCCAGTACCGGCCGGGCGGCAGGCCGGATCGGAGTGAAACGGGAGGCGGCGGCGATGAAAGCTGATCCTGTCCCGCGCCGTATCGAGCGCAAACGCGTCGATCTCGTCGTCGATGAGGTGGAAGCCGATGGCACGTTCGCCGGTTACGCCAGCGTGTTCGGCGCCGTCGATCTCGGCAAGGACGTGGTCGAGCCGGGCGCTTTTGCCCGCTCGCTGCGAAGGCGCACGGTCAGCGGCATCCGCATGCTCTATCAGCACGATCCCGCACAGCCCATCGGCGTGTGGACGGACATATGCGAGGACAGGCGCGGCCTGTTCGTGCGGGGGAAGCTGACGCCCGGGGTCCGGCGCGCGCGGGAGGTGCTGGCGCTGTTGCGCAGCGGCGCGCTGGACGGCCTTTCCATCGGTTTCCGGGCAGCGCGGACACGGCGCGATCCGGCCAGCGGCATCCGCCGCATCGTCGAGGCGGATCTGTGGGAGATATCCGTCGTCACCTTTCCCATGCAGCCGGCGGCACGGGTCGAAACCGTCAAGTCCGGACGCCTGAAGAACACCAGTGAAAGCGGAGTGCACCAGCTCACCCGGTCAATCCGCCACGCAATCAGCATCATCAACCCGAAAGGACGTTCTCTATGAATGCATCGCAGCCCGCCCGGCCGCTCGAAACCAAGTCGATGAGCGGCGATCATCTGGACCTGAAGGACGCCTTCGGCGAATTCATGTCCACTTTCGAAGCCTTCAGGGAAAGCAACGATCAGAAGCTGGCCGAGATGGATCAGCGGCTCGGCGCGGATGTGCTGGCCACGGAAAAGGTGGAGCGCATCTCGCGCGCCCTCGACGAGCAGAAGCGGGCCATCGACAATCTGTCGCTGAAGCGGGCGCGTCCGGTTCTGGGCCAGATTCCGGATCGTGAACAGGCCGCGCTGCCTTCCGAGCACAAGCAGGCCTTCGAGGCCTATATGCGCAGCGGCGACGACCGCCATCTGCGCGGGCTCGATGCCAAGGCCATGTCCTATGGCTCGGGCCAGGACGGCGGCTATCTGGTGCCGCCCGAAACGGAAGCCGAGATCGGCAAGCGGCTTGCCGCCATGTCGCCGATCCGCGCCATCGCCTCGGTGCGGCAGGTTTCTTCGGCGGTGCTGAAGAAACCCTTCGCGGTGAACGGCCCGGCGGTCGGCTGGGTGGCCGAGACGGCTGCCCGTCCGCAGACCAGTACGGCGACGCTGGCCGAGCTTCAGTTCCCGACCATGGAACTCTATGCGATGCCGGCCGCCACCGCCACCCTGCTGGAGGATTCGGTGGTCGATCTCGACCAGTGGATTTCCTCTGAGGTGGAAGCCGCCTTCGCCGAGCAGGAGGGGGCCGCCTTCGTGGCGGGCGACGGCGCCGCCAAGCCGAAGGGTTTCCTCGATTACGCCAAAGTGGCCGAGGGAAGCTGGGCCTGGGGCTCGATCGGCTATACGGTGACGGGCGTGGCCGGCGATTTCCCGGCGAACGACGAGTCCGATATCCTCATCGACACCGTTTATGCGCTGAAGGCCGGTTATCGCCAGAACGCGCACTGGGTGATGAACCGCAAGACGCAGGCGGCCATCCGCAAGCTGAAGGACGGCGACGGCAACTATATGTGGCAGCCGCCGGCCGGACCCGGTCAGAACGCCATGCTGATGGGCTTCCCGCTGGTCGAGGCCGAGGACATGCCCGATATCGGCGCCGATGAAACGCCGATCGCCTTCGGCGATTTCGGCCGCGGCTACCTGGTGGTCGATCGCACCGGCGTGCGGGTTCTGCGCGATCCCTATTCCGCCAAGCCCTATGTGCTGTTCTACACGACCAAGCGCGTGGGCGGCGGGGTGCAGGATTTCGACGCCATCAAGCTGATCAAGTTCGGCACGGCCTGAGAGGCCGTCTCAGACCGCGCGACGCAGTCTGCTGCCGATGCGGCCCCGGTTTCCTCCGCCGGGGCCGTTTTCCCATCCCCAATCCGAGGCGAACATATATGACGCTGATCAGAACCGTGGAGCCATCGGCCGAGCCGGTGACGCTGGCAGAGGCGAAAGCGCATCTGCGCCTCGACCATTCCAGCGAGGACGGATTGCTGTCCGGCCTCATCCGGGCCGCGCGCGAGGAGATTGAGCGCACGGCCGGGCTGGCGCTCATCGGGCAGAGCTTGCGACTGGCGCTGGACGAATGGCCGCGCCACGGAACGGTGACGATCCCCGTTCATCCGGTGCGCGCCATCCTTTCCGTGACGGCTTACGGGCCGCAGGGCGAGGTCTCGCTGGTCGATCCCTCTTCCTATCAGGCTGATACGGTCTCACGCCCTGCGCGCGTCTTCTTTCGCGAGGCGCCACCTGCCTTGCGGACGATGAACGGCATTGAAATCGACTTCACGGCCGGCTTCGGCGAGGCCGGAACCGACGTGCCGGATCTGTTGCGCCGGGCGATGCTGCTTCTGGTGGCGCACTGGTACGAGTTCCGCACGGCCTTCGGGCCGAAAGACCAGCCCGTCGGCTATCCGGCAGGTTGCGACCGGCTGATCGCGCCTTTCCGGGCGAGGAGGCTCTGAATGCTGGCTTCATTTCTCAATCCGGGTGCGATGCGCACCGAACTGGCGCTGGAGAAGGCCGGCAGCGTGCCGGACGGAATGGGCGGCTTTGCCGAATACTGGAGCGAGGTGGCGACGGTGTTCGCGCATATCGAGCCCCTGTCCGCCGAAAGCCGCTTCGGAGCCGACAAGACGCTGGAGGCGGTGACGCACCGGATCACGCTGCGCATGCGCGATGGCGTCGCCGGCGGCATGCGCTTCACGCGCAACGGACGCGTCTTCCGGATCGTGACGGTGCGCGATCCCGATGAGACCGGCCGCTATCTGATCTGCCGGGCAAGGGAGGGCGAACCGTGAATATGAGCATTGTCCTGACGCTCGACGGGCTGGTGCGCGCGCTGCGCTGGAAAGCTCATGAACTGGCCGATGAAGTCGAGCTTCGCCGGCCGGAACCACGCGATGCCGATCTGGCAAGGGGAGAGCGCAATGACCGCAGCCAGCGCTGAGTTGCAGAAAGCCATGTTCGGCGCGCTGACGGGCGATGCCGCGCTTGTTGCCCTGATGGGCGGCGCGCGCATCTTCGACCGTGCGCCGACCGATGCGGCTTTCCCCTATGTCACCTTCGGCCGCGCCAGCGTGTTCGACTGGAGCACATCGACCGAAGAAGGCCTTGAGCATCTGGTCACGCTGCATGTCTGGTCGAAAGCCAAAGGCAGGAAGGAGGCATTCGCCATTCTGGATGCCATAAGAGGGGCGCTTGGCGCTCCGCTTTCGCTGGACGGCCGCCATCTGGTGAATTTCCGCTTCGAATTCGCCGAAGTGACCTTCGATGACGACATTTCCGTCCATCACGGCCTGTTGCGGCTGCGCGCCGTGACCGAAAGCGCCGTCTGAATTTTCGTTTCACCATAATCAGGGAGACCGAAATGGTCGCACAGAAGGGCAAGGACCTTCTTCTCAAGATCGATTCCACCGGGCTTGGCGCTTTCGTCACCGTTGCCGGGCTGCGCACCAAGCGCATCGCCTTCAACAGCGAGACGGTTGATGTGACCGATGCGGATTCGACCGGCCGCTGGCGTGAACTTCTCGCTGGCAGCGGTGTGCAGCGTGCGGCGGTGAGCGGATCCGGCATCTTCAAGGATGCGCAGTCGGATGCCTTGATGCGGCAGCATTTCTTCGCCGGGGACATCGTGGCCTGGCAACTCGCCATTCCGGATTTCGGCGTGGTTTCCGGGCGGTTCCAGATCACGTCCCTCGAATATACCGGCGCGCATGACGGCGAAGTCACCTTCGAGATGGCGCTGGAATCGGCCGGGCCGGTCAGCTTCACGGTGACGCCATGAGTGCCAACCGCAGGCGGGGCGAGATCGCGGCCGAACTGGATGGAAAACAGTTCAGGCTGTGCCTGACGCTGGGAGCGCTGGCCGAACTGGAAACGGCCTTCGCCGCCGAGGACATCGGCCGGCTCGTCGAGCGTTTCAGCAGCGGGAAGCTTTCGGCGCTCGACATGATCCGCATCATAGGTGCTGGCCTGCGCGGCGCGGGCGAGGCGATCAGGGACGAGGATGTCGGCAGGATGGCGACGGTTGGGGGGGCCGCCGGCTATGCGGCGATCGTGAGCGACCTTCTGACCACCACATTCGGCGGGACCGCGGAGGTGGACAACCCGTCGCGCCCCTGAATGCCGCAGCGGGCGTCACCGCCTTCCCATGGGATGAGGCGATGGCCATGGGGCTTGGCCTGCTGCGGCTTTCACCGAAGGATTTCTGGGCCATGACGCCGATTGAATTCGAGCGCGCCTCGCAGCCGTTTTCGCAGCGCCGGCGGACTGCCCCCGCGCGTGCCGAATTGGCGAAGCTGATGCGTGAATTTCCCGATCATCATACAGGAGGCTGACCATGGCCGATGACGTGACGGTGGCCATCAGGGCCGATGTCGCACCGTTCCAGACCGCGCTCGCCAGTCTGGAAAAACTGTCCGACAGTTTTGGCGCCAATCTGGCAGGGGCGATGAAACAGGCCGTGGTCGGCGGACGCGAGCTTGACGACGTGCTGCGCAGGCTGGCGCTGAACCTGGCCGGCATGGCGCTTTCGCAAGGGCTGAAACCGCTGCAATCGCTGGCCGGATCCCTGTTTTCCGGCTTGCTTGGCGGGTTGGGCGGCGCGCTTCCTTTCGCGAAGGGAGGCGTGGTGCCCTTCGCAGCCGGCGGCGTGGTGTCCTCGCCCACCTATTTCCCGATGGGCGGACAGGTCGGCCTGATGGGCGAGGCGGGCAGCGAAGCGATCCTGCCGCTGCGGCGCGGTGCGGACGGCAGCCTCGGCGTTGCGGCCGGCGGGGCCGGCGCGCCGGTCAATGTCGTCTTCAACGTCACCGCCCAGGATGCAGCCTCCTTCCGCAAATCCGAAGCGCAGATCACCGGCATGCTGGCGCGTGCGGTATCGCGCGGAACCCGAACTTTCTGAGGTGGCGCGTGTCCGAACTGGCAAGCTTTCATGACGAGCTCTTTCCGCTCGCCGTTTCCTTCGGCGCGACCGGCGGGCCTGAACGCCGCAACGAGATCGTGACGCTGACATCGGGGCGTGAAAAGCGCAATGCGCGCTTTGCCCATTCCCGCCGCCACTACGATGCCGGAACGGGGTTGCGTTCGCTGGAGGACCTGCACGAAGTGCTGGCCTTCTTCGAGGCCAGGCGCGGTTCGCTGCATGCATTCCGCTTCCGCGACCCGTTCGACATGAAATCCTGTGCGCCGGGAGCAGGCCCGGGTCCGCTCGATCAGGTGCTTGGCGCTGGCGATGGTTCGACGCGCCGTTTCGCGCTGGTGAAGACTTATGGGGCAGGCCCCGACGCCTATCGGCGTCCGATCTTCAAACCGGCGGCGGCTTCCCTGCGCGTGGCCGTGGGGGGCGTGGATGCGACCGGAAATTTCAGTTTCGATGCCGGAACCGGGGAGGTCGTTTTTGCCGCCGGAAAGACGCCCGCAAACGAGCGCGCCGTGACGGCCGGTTATGAATTCGACGTTCCGGTCCGCTTCGATACGGATCGTCTGTCCGTCAGCCTGAGAGCTTTCAAGGCCGGGCAAATCCCGTCCATTCCGCTGATCGAGGTGCAACCGTGAATACTTATCCCCAGGCTCTGCTCGATCATTTTGCGCTGGACGTAACCAGCGTCTGCCACTGCTGGAAACTGACCCGAAAAGACGGAGCCGTCCTTGGCTTTACCGATCATGATCGGCGTCTGGTTCTCGGCGGCGCCGTCTTTGAGCCGGAAACGGGCCTGAGCGCCAGCGAGGCGCGCCAGTCTCTCGGGCTTTCCGTCGATACGGTCGATGTGGAGGGGGCGCTGGCCTCGGATCGCATACGCGACGAGGACGTGGCTGCCGGCCTCTATGACCGGGCGACGGTGGAGACATATCTCGTCAACTGGCGCAGCCCCGACAAATTCGTGCTGATCAGAAAGGCGACCATCGGCAAGATCACCCGCGCCGACGGGCGCTTCATGGCGGAACTGCAAAGCCTCATGCACAGGCTGGACCAGCCCAATGGCCGCTATGTGACCCGCAAATGCGATGCCGAACTCGGCGACGGGCGCTGCCGGGCCGATCTGACCAAACCGGCTTTCAATGCGACGGGCATGGTGGAAAGTTTCGATGGTGTCGATATGCTGCGGGTTTCGGGCCTGAATGACATCGATGCTGGCTGGTTTTCCTTCGGCACGCTGACCTGGACGAGCGGCGCGCGGCAGGGAAGAACCGAGCGGATCGTCGACCACAGGAATGACGGGGCGCTGGCGGTACTGACGCTTCAGGCGGGCAGCGGTCCGCTGTTCGGCGCCGGCGATGGTTTCGCGGTGGTTGCCGGTTGCGACCATTCCTTCGCTGCCTGTAAAATGAAATTCGCCAACACATTGAACTTCCGTGGCTTTCCCCATCTTCCCGGCAATGATGTGGCTTATTCCTATGTCTCCGAAGGCGGTATCTTCGACGGGGGACCGGTGGTGCCATGATGGATGTGGAGCACGTGATTGCCGAGACCCTGTCATGGGTCGGCACACCCTACCGGCATCAGGCGGGAACAAAAGGAATCGGTTGCGACTGCATCGGTCTGGTGAGAGGCGTCTGGTCCGCGCTCTACGGGCGCGCACCCGATATGCCGGCGGATTACGCGCCGGACTGGGCATGCGACGATGCCGGAGAAGCAATGCTGGCGGGAGCGGGCCGGCTTCTTGACGAATGCGGGCCGGACGGGCCGTTGCCTGGCCGGGTTCTGATCTTTCGCTGGCGGCCGCATCTGCCTGCGCGACATGCCGGCATAGCCGTTGCCGAAGACAGTTTCGTGCATGCCTATGAGGGGGGGCGAGCGGTGGTGAAGTCCGCTCTCGTTCCGCAGTGGCGCCGGCGTATCGCCGGCATCTTCGCCTTTCCAGATAACTGAACAGCGCCGGAGCATCTTATGGCGACCATCCTGTTGCAGGCTGCCGGTGCCTATATCGGTGGCTTCCTCGGCACTTTCGGGGGCGCGATCGGCTCTGCCGTGGGCGCCATGGCCGGATATGCGCTCGACCGGGCGCTGATCAACGGCACGCAGCGCATCGAAGGTCCGCGACTGGCCAGTGCACGGCCTTTCAATGCGGAGGAGGGAGCGCCGATCCCTCGCCTCTACGGCACGGCACGGCTGGGCGGCACCCTGATCTGGGCGACGCGGTTCGAGGAGAGCCGTTCGACCCGCCGTCAGGGCAAGATGGGCCCGAAGGTTACGGAGTATGCCTACTATGCCAACGCAGCCTTCCTGCTGTGCGAGGGCGAGATCGCCGGCATCAGGCGGATATGGGCCGATGGGCGCGAGATCGACCGCGAGGCGATGGAACTGCGGGTCTATACCGGCAGCGAGGAGCAACTGCCCGATCCGCTGATCGAGGCGAGACAGAGAGTGGGCAATGCGCCCGCCTATCGTGGCGTCGCCTATGTCGTCGTCGAGCGCCTGGATATCGGCGGTTTCGGCAATCGTATCCCGCAACTGCAATTCGAGGTGATCAGGCCGGTCGGCCGGCTGCACATGCAGGTCAGGGCCGTAACATTGTTGCCCGGCGCGACCGAATACGGGCTTTCGACGACACCGGTGACGAGCCGCAGGCGGCCCGGCGACGAGAGCTATGTGAACCGCAACGTGCTTTTTGGCGCGACCGACATTCAGGCCTCGCTCGATGAACTTCAGCAGACCTGCCCCAATCTGAAGCATGTGGCTCTGGTGATTGCCTGGTTCGGCGATGACCTTCGCGCCGGGCAGTGCAGGATCCGCCCGATGACGACAACCGCCATCGGCGCGGGCTTTTCGCAGCCATGGCGTGTGTCCGGCCTTTCAAGGCAGGATGCTCCGGTTGTTTCCCGGTACGATGGCGGCCCCGCTTATGGCGGCACCCCTTCCGACAAAAGCGTCATGGAGGCGATTTCGGAGATCCGGGCGCGGGGCCTGGGCGTCACGCTTTATCCTTTCATCATGATGGATGTGGCGCATGGCAACGGTTTGCCCGACCCCCACGGCCGATCGGACCAGCCGGCCTATCCATGGCGCGGGCGCATAAGCTGCTTTCCGGGCCCCGGGCAGCCCGGCTCGGCAGACCGCACGCTGGCGGCGAGAACGCAGGTGGCGGCCTTCTGCGGCAGCGCGGCGAGAACGCAATTTGCCAGCGCCGGCGACACGATCTCGTTCATCGGAGGGGCGGACTGGGGCTACCGGCGCTTCGTTCTTCACTATGCGCATCTGGCGGCAAGAGCAGGTGGCGTCGACGCCTTCCTGATCGGCAGCGAACTGCGCGGGCTGACAACCCTGCGCGACCAGTCCAATGCTTTTCCGTTCGTGGAGCAGCTTGGCCTGCTGGCGACGGATGCGCGCGCGGTTCTGGGGCCTCGGACGCGCCTGAGCTACGGTGCCGACTGGAGCGAGTATTTCGGCTATCACCCGTCCGACGGATCGGGCGACGCCTTCTTTCATCTCGACCCCTTGTGGGCAAATCCGGCCATCGACGCTATCGGCATCGACAACTACATGCCGCTTTCCGACTGGCGTGACGGAGATTATGGCGGCGGCAACCCGGATGGATTTTCCGGCCCCCATGACGTGCAGGGGCTGCGCGCTTCCATCGCCGCGGGCGAAGGCTTCGACTGGTACTATCCGGACGGGGCGGCGCGTGAGGCGCGCGTGCGCAGGGCCATATCCGATGGCGCGTATGGCAAGCCATGGGTTTTCCGCTACAAGGATATCGTCGGCTGGTGGTCGAGCCGGCATTTCGACCGGATCGCCGGTGTCGAGGAACCCGCGCCGACCGCCTGGCTTCCGAAGGGAAAGCCGATCTGGTTCACGGAATTGGGCTGCCCTGCTGTCGACAAGGGCCCGAACCAGCCAAGCGTATTTCCGGATCCGAAATCGTCCGAAAGCTTCACGCCCTATTTCTCATCGGGCGGCCGCTCCGATCTGGCGCAGCTCCGTTTCCTCGAAGCCCATATGAAGCACTGGAATGCTGCATCTGGAGATTTCAGGGAAGCGGACAATCCGCTTTCGCCTGTCTATGGCGGCAGAATGGTCGATTTCGACAGGACCTATCTGTGGGCGTGGGACACGCGCCCGTTCCCTGCCTTCCCCCAGCGCGCCGATCTTTGGTCGGATGGCGGACACTGGAGCCGGGGCCACTGGCTGAACGGACGGCTGTCCAATCCCGATGTCGGCGCGCTTGTCGCGGCCATTCTGGACGATCACGGATATCACGACGCCATTGTTGGCGAGGTGGGAGGATCGGTTCAGGGCTACGTGCTTGCCGATCCCGCGACGGCGCGCGCAGCGATCGAACCGCTTTGCGAGCTGTTCGATCTGAGCGCACGCGAGGAAAACGGCAGACTGGTAATCGAGCGCTCCGGGGCGAGCGCCGGCACGGTGCTCGAAGTTGACGATCTGGTCGTGGAAGATACGCAAGCCGCACTGGAAACCATACGCATTCCCGATCACGAATTGCCGGCGGAAGCGCTGATCAGCTTCGTCAATCCGGCGCAGGACTATCAGACTGCGACAGTGCGGCGCACGCGTGCGGGCGTTCCCGGCGCGCGGCAGCACCTGATTCATTTTCCGGGCGTTCTGGAACCGGGGCAGGCAGGCGCCCTGCTGGACGACTGGCTGAAACGTGTCTGGTATCAGCGCGAAACCATTTCTTTCGCGGTGCCGCAGCCCAATGCCGGTTTCAGTCCCGGCGCCCTGATCAGGCTGCCTGCGTCCGCCGCCAATTCCGACTTCCTCATCACTGGCATCGATGACGGGATGACACGGAAGGTTGAGGCCCGGCAGATCGTCCGCGCCGCACCCGCGCCCTGGCGCGAGACGGTTTTGCCCGCATTGCAGGCGCCGCCGCTGGTGGCCGGAAAGCCGCATGTATTGTTTCTCGACCTGCCGGCAGGCGCCGGCGGGACGGAACCGGCGGATCAGTTCCGGATCGCTGTCTGGCAAAAGCCGTGGAGAAGCCAGGTCGTTTTCTCTTCACCCGAAAATGAGGGCTTCGCTTCCCGCCAGCTGCTGACGCAGCAGGCCTCGCCGGGACGGCTGCTTGAAGAACTGGGACCGGGTGTCGAAGGCCGGCTTTTGCGCAATTCCTATATCCGGGTTGAATTGTTTGATGCGCAAGCGGCGAGCGTGAGCCTGCAACGGATGCTCAATGGCGCCAACGCCGCTGCCGTGCGCTCGGCAACCGGTGCATGGGAAGTGATCCAGTTCAGGCGCGCCGAGCAGGCGGCCGATAATGTCTGGCTGCTTTCCGAACTGTTGCGTGGGCAACTGGGGACCACCGATGCGATGCTGGCGGGTGCGGCTTCAGGTTCCGACTTCGTGATGCTGGATGACGCGGTCGTGCCTGCGGGATTGACGCCATCCGAAGGCGGGCTGGAACTCAACTGGAAGGTTGGCCCGGCTGCCACCGACATATCCGATCTCCACTTTGCGACCAGCCGCCAGATCGGAGGATTGCGGGCCTGCACGCCGCTGTCGCCTGTTCATATCAGGGCGCGCCTTGCCGGAGGCGACATCATGCTTTCCTGGATGCGCCGGGGGCGCCTCGATGCCGATGGCTGGGATGCGCTCGACATCCCGCTTGGCGAGGAGCATGAGGAATATCGGATCGCAATCGCCGGTCCGGGTGGCGATCCGGTGCGGATCGTGTCTGCCCTGAAGCCGAACTGGCTCTACCCGCAGGCATCGATCGCCGCGGATTTCGGGGTGCGCCCCGGAGCGCTGGACGTGACGGTTCGTCAGGCCGGTGGACCGGCCGGATGGGGAATTCCCGGATCTTCCCGTGTGAAAATCGTTTGAAACAACAGCCTGAGAAAGGAACAATCGATGATTGCAACCAAACCCTGGTATCTTTCGCGCACGATCTGGGCTTCGGCTGTGGCGGTCCTGACGGGGGCGGCCGGCGCTGCCGGGTTGCCGCTCGATGCCGCCGACGGCACCCTGATCACCGATACATTTTTGCAGGGAGTGAGTGCCTTTGCCGGGCTGATCGCAATCATCGGCAGGTTGTCTGCAAAGGACAGGATAGGTTAGGATCGCCAAACGGCGCCTCCGCGGAGGCCTTTGTTGTATAAATGCCTGGCTGGGGAGAGGCGCGCAGTGGGTTCGGTATTCATTTCGCGTTCAGCCATGGCGGGTTAGAACGTTGGGCATGGAAAAGTTCAGAGACATAATCCGGGCAACGATACTGGCGTTTTGCGCCAGCACGGCACTGGCGCAACCGGCGGCCGCGGCCGATTGCTATTCGATCGGCCAGCAGGTGGCGGCCCAGAACGGCGGCACGCTGGCCAAGGCATCCGAAGCCAGCAAGGGCGGTCAGGCCGTCTGCGTCATTGTCGTGCTGGTGCCCGGCAAGGACGGCGAACGGCCCCGCCGCACCGAGATCGTCGTTCCAAAAGGATGATTCCCGTTTCATCCCAATGATTTGGGAATCGCTCTATAGCTGACAGGACCTTGGCCGACTGGCCACTACCGGCAGGATCGTTTTCATGCGTGTGCTCGTCGTCGAAGATGATGTGGATCTGAACAGGCAGATTGCCGATGCGCTGCTCGATGCCGGCTACGTGGTGGACAAGGCTTTTGACGGCGAGGAAGGCCATTTTCTCGGCGACACGGAGCCTTATGACGCCGTGGTGCTGGATATCGGCCTGCCGCAGATGGATGGCATCAGCGTCGTGGAGCGCTGGCGCCGCGATGGCCGCAAGATGCCCGTTCTCATGCTTACCGCCCGCGACCGCTGGAGCGACAAGGTGGCGGGTATCGATGCCGGCGCCGACGATTACGTCGCAAAGCCGTTTCACATCGAAGAGGTTCTGGCTAGGCTTCGCGCGCTGATACGGCGCGCGGCCGGCCATGCATCGTCCGAACTCGTCTGCGGTCCCCTGCGCCTCGACACCAAGTCCTCCAAGGCCGATGTCGACGGGGTTCCCCTGAAACTCACATCGCTGGAGTTCCGCCTGCTTGCCTATCTGATGCATCACATGGGCGAGGTGGTTTCCCGAACCGAACTGGTCGAGCATCTCTACGACCAGGATTTCGATCGTGATTCCAATACGATCGAGGTGTTCGTGGGCCGGTTGCGCAAGAAGCTGGGCGCTGACCTCATCGAAACCGTACGCGGGATGGGATACCGCATCCGAGAGCCCGAGGCTTGAAGTCGACCGATCAGTCTGCCACGCAACGGATCTGCACAGGCAAACGTTCCGGTCTTTTCGGCCGGATGCGGTTCTGGCCGCGTTCTCTTACCTTTCGCGTCATAGCATTTTCCACGATCTGGGCGGTTCTGGCGCAGATCGTCGTGTTCACCCTCATCACTACATTGTACCGGCAGGCGAGCGAGCGGGGGTTCGACAGCCTTCTCTCCGCGCATCTTTTCAATCTGATCGGATCGGTCGGCGTCTCGGACGCCGGGGTCCTGACCGGCGCGCCCGATCTCGGCGATCTGCGCTTTTCCGAGCCGCGATCCGGCTGGTACTGGTCGGTGGAGCCGGCATCGAACGGGATTGCCGGGGAACTGCATTCGTCGTCGATGACGGGGAGCATCCCCTCGCCAAGCACCTCGGAAGTGCCATTCAACGTTGAATTCCAGCGCAGCTATATGACCGATGGCCTTGCCGGCGAGCGCCTCGCCGTTTTCGAGAGCGAATTCGTTCTGGACACCGGCAACCAGATCGCCCGGTTCCGCGTGATGGGCAACGAAAGCGAGCTCGAACAGGAAATCGCGGCATTCCAGCGGCGCTTGCTGGTCTATCTCTCGATATTCGGCCTGGGCATGATCGCCATCAACGCCATCGCCATTCTCTATGGTCTGCAACCGCTGCGCAGGGTGCGGGATGCGCTTGCCATGGTTCGCGAAGGCACGGCGCAGAGACTGGACGGCAGGTTTCCGGCGGAAATCGAGCCGCTGGCCAATGAAACCAACGCGCTGATCGAGAACAACCGCCGTATCGTCGAGCGCTCGCGAACGCAGGTCGGCAATCTGGCGCATTCGCTGAAGACGCCGCTTGCGGTGATGCTCAATGAAGGGCGGGCGCTTGGCGGCGATAAAGGCAGGCTGATTTCGGAGCAGGCCGCCTCGATGCAGCAGCAGGTGGAGCATTATCTGCAGCGCGCCCGCATGGCGGCGCAGCGCGACAGCGTCGTCTATCGCACTCCCGTGCAACCGGTCATAGAGCGGCTTGCACGGGTCATGGGCAAGCTCAACCCGGACATGACGATTTCCGTATCCCTTCCCGATGAGGACATTGTCTTTGCCGGCGAGCGCGAAGATCTTGAAGAGATGCTTGGAAACCTGCTTGAGAATGCGGTGAAATGGGCGCGAAGCAGGGTTTCGATATCCGTAAAGTCATTGCCAGAGGTGGAAGACCAGCCCGATCTGCTCCAGATCGCCATCGAAGACGACGGGCCGGGAATTCCGGAAGACAAGGCGCGTGAAGCCCTGAAACGGGGACGCCGCCTGGATGAAAGCAAGCCCGGCACCGGACTTGGATTGTCGATCGTGACGGAGCTTGTCAACGAATATGGTGGAAAGCTCTTTCTGGAACGTGCAGGTCTCGGTGGACTGAGGGTTGCGATTCAACTGCGAAAAATTGAATGATGCATGCGCTTTGGGCAAACCAACTTCAGCCAAGGTAAATGATTGATGCGGATCACGTCCGGAAATGTGGCGTTGGCGGGCAGGGGATGAAATGAGCGTTCGTCTGATTCTGGTTGCAGGCTCTCTCATGCTGGCTGGCTGTGGCACGACAGGAGCAGGCCGTGGTGGCGGAGCCGGTCAGGGGCAGCCCGGCGGGCAATTGTCATCGACTGTGATTTCGGCGATGGGCGGCGGTCTCGTCAGCGGTTCGATAGGCGCCGGACTCAGCGGCGTCGAAAGGCGCAACGGGCTGGAAGCCGAGTACAAGGCGCTGGAATATACGGCCAGCGGCCAGCCGGTGATCTGGAAAGGCGCCCACGCAAATCGTTACGGCGAGGTGGTGGCCGCGCAGCCTTATCGCGTCGGGTCGCAGGACTGCCGGCAATATACGCACACCGTTTACACCGGAGGAGCCGGCGTCACCGCGCGAGGCACAGCCTGTCGCAATCCCGACGGAAGCTGGACGCCGCTGACCTGAACGGCCGGAGAAGCTTGCGGAACTCGGGTCAGTTCCGCGGGATTCGCCAAAGGGTCGCAGGTCCGCCATGTTGGCAGTCTGCGGCACTGAGGCTATTTAGTCGGAATGTTGTTCTGGATCCTTTCCGCTGTCTTGACCTTGGGCGCGAGTCTGGCGGTTTTGCTGCCTCTTGCAGCACGGCCCGAATCCGACAAATCGGGTACCGGGCACGATCTCGAAGTCTACCGGGACCAGCTTGCGGAGCTGGATCGCGATCTGGCGCGGGGGCTGATCCTCGCTTCGGAGGCAGAGCAGGCCCGCGCCGAAATCGGGCGTCGTATTCTGCGTCTCGGCGATATCTCGTCTGCACCGGTTTCTGCCTCCACAGGCGGCGCGTGGCTTCGTCTGGTCCCGGCGGTGGCGGTGCTGGCCGTCCCGCTGGTCAGCTGGAGCATTTATGCCAATCTGGGCTCGCCTGACCTGCCGTCGCAGCCCCTCAGCGAGCGCCTGTCCAGAAACCCGGCCGAGAGCACGGTCGAGGAACTGGTCGCCCGCGCCGAGGCCCATCTGGTGGCCAATCCTTCCGACGGAAAAGGCTGGGACGTTCTGGCGCCCATCTACATGCGCATGCACAGATTTGCCGAAGCCTCATTGGCCTATGAAAATGCCATCAAGCTTCTTGGCTCGAACGCCGACCGGCAGGCTGGCCTTGGCGAGGCGAGGATCAACATTGCGGAAGGCCGGATCGCGGACGATGCGCGCGCTGCCTTCGCGCTGGCTCTGAAGCACGATGCCGCCAATCCGAAAGCGCGCTTCTTCATGGCAATGGCTTCCGCGCAGGACGGGCAGATGGATAAAGCCGTGGCGGACTGGACGCGGATGCGTGACGATCTGCCTGCGGATTCCCCATGGCGCAATGCCGCCGAGCAGGCTCTCGCACAGGCGGGACAGGCACCGGTTGCGCGAGGCCCCGGTCAGGATGAGGTCGAGGCCGCCGCAGGGATGTCGGCCGGCGACCGTGCCGATATGATCGCCGGCATGGTGGAGCGGCTGGACGAGCGACTGCGCCAGAATCCGAAGGATGCCGAAGGCTGGAAGCAGCTCATCCGCTCGCATCTGGTGCTCGGCGATGGAGAAAAAGCCCAAGACGCGCTGGCGCGCGCGGTGGCGGCTTTTGGACCTGAAAGCGAAGAGGCGCGCGCGCTTGTCGCTTTCGCCTCGGCAAACGGCCTGAAAATGACGGAATAAAGCTTATGACCCGCAAGCAGAAACGGCTGGCTGTCATTCTTGGAGGATTGGCTTTTCTCGGCGCCGCCACGGCGCTGACCTTCATGGCCCTTGGGCAGAAGGCATCCTATTTCTACACGCCGGGCGATCTTGCCGCTGCCGAATTGCAGCCCGGTCAGCGCATCCGCCTCGGCGGCCTCGTTGAAAAGGGCTCGATCGTCCGTGGCGCGGATGCGTCCGTGAGCTTTGCCGTCACCGATACCGCCGAGACGGTGAAAGTCACCTACAAGGGCATTCTGCCCGATCTCTTCCGCGAGGAGCAGGGGGTCATCACCGAAGGCGCCTTTGGAACTGACGGCGGTTTTGTTGCGGATACGGTTCTGGCCAAGCATGATGAAAATTACATGCCCAGGGAAGTGGCCGACAGCCTGAAGGAAAAGGGCTTGTGGCAACATGATGAATAGGCGGAGCCATGGTTGAGATCGGTCACTTCGCGCTCATTCTGGCACTGGCCCTCGGGCTGGTTCAGATGACGGTTCCGCTGGTCGGCGCCCGCGTGGGCGACGAGCGCATGATGGCGGCGGCCATGCCCGTGACGCTGGCGGGTTTCGCCTTCACGGCGTTGTCTTTCACCGTCCTGACGATCGCCTATGCCCAGTCGGATTTTTCCCTGCAAACCGTATGGGAAAACTCTCATTCGGCGAAGCCGATGCTTTACAAGATCAGCGGCGTATGGGGAAACCATGAGGGCTCGATGCTCCTGTGGGTGTTGATCCTGACTTTCTTCGGCGCGCTGGTTGCTCTGTTCGGCAACAATCTGCCCGCATCCCTCAAGGCGACTGTCCTTGCCGTGCAGGGGGGCATCGGGGTCGCCTTCTTCCTGTTCATACTCATTACGTCCAACCCGTTCACGCGTCTGTCCCCGGCGCCGATCGAGGGGAGGGATCTCAACCCGATCCTTCAGGATATCGGCCTCGCGATCCATCCCCCGCTTCTCTATCTCGGCTATGTCGGCTTCTCGATCTGCTTTGCCTTTTCGGTTGCAGCCCTTATCGAAGGGCGCATCGACGCGGCTTGGGCGCGCTGGGTGCGCCCATGGACGCTGGTCGCCTGGATTTTCCTCACCGGCGGCATCGCGATGGGCTCCTACTGGGCCTATTACGAACTGGGCTGGGGCGGCTTCTGGTTCTGGGACCCGGTCGAGAACGCATCCTTCATGCCATGGCTGGCCGGAACCGCGCTGCTGCATTCCGCCATCGTCATGGAAAAGCGCTCGGCACTCAAGATCTGGACGCTGCTGCTGGCGATCCTCACCTTTTCTCTGTCGCTGCTCGGCACCTTCCTTGTCCGTTCGGGCGTGCTGACCTCCGTTCACGCTTTCGCCACCGATCCTTCGCGCGGCGTGTTCATTCTCGGCATATTGATGCTGTTCATCGGCGGGTCGCTGGCGCTGTTTGCATGGCGGGCGCCGTCGCTGACGCAGGGCGGACTGTTCCAGCCGATTTCCCGCGAGGGCGCGCTGGTGCTGAACAACCTGTTTCTCACCACGGCGACGGCGACTGTGTTCATCGGAACGCTCTATCCGTTGCTGGTCGAAGCCATTTCGGGCGACAAGATTTCCGTCGGCCCGCCCTTCTTCAATCTGACCTTCATTCCCCTGATGGTGCCGCTGTTGCTTCTGGTGCCGTTCGGTCCGCTGCTGGCATGGAAGCGCGGCGATGCGATGGCCGCCGCGCAGAGGCTGATGTTCGCTTTCGGCGCTGCCCTGGTCGCAGCGCTGGTCACCGCGTTCCTGATCGACGGCTCGTCCGCCATCGCCGCCTTTGGCGTCGGACTGGCGGTCTGGCTTGTGCTGGGAGCACTGACGGACCTCGCCATCAAGGCAGGGATCGGCTCCGTAAGCCTTCCCGTTGCGGTGAGGCGTTTCATCGGCTTGCCGCGTTCCGTGTTCGGAACCGCGCTGGCTCATCTCGGTCTTGGCCTTACCGTGCTCGGTCTGGTGGGCACCATCTGTTTCGGTACGGAAAGCGTGCTGACCATGAAGCCCGGCGAAGTTGCGGAACTGTCCGGCAAGCGGGTGCGCTTCGACAATGTGGACCAGGTTCACGGCCCCAACTACGACGATGAACGAGCGCATTTCTCATTGCTTGGCCCGGCGGGCGAGGTTCGCCGCGAAATCTGGTCGTCGCGCCGTTTCTACCCGGTGCGCCGGATGAACACGACGGAAGCCGGTATAACCACTCTGGGCTTCAGCCAGCTCTATATCTCCATCGGCGAGGACACCAGCAGCGGCATGGTTGTCCGTATCTGGTGGAAGCCGTTCGTCACCCTGATCTGGGGTGGCGGGCTCGTGATGATGGCGGGAGGCACGATGTCGTTGCTGGACCGGCGCCTGCGCGTCGGCGCGCCGGCGCGCCGCAGCAGAAAAAATGCACCGGGCCCGATTGCGGGAGCGGCGTGACATGATGCGTCGCGCCGCCTTTGCCATGGTATGTGCGGCCATGCTGCTTTCGCCGGCGGCGCGGGCGGTGACGCCAGACGAGATACTCGCGGACCCCGCGCTTGAGCAGCGGGCGCGCGGAATTTCGTCGGGCCTGCGCTGTCTGGTCTGCCAGAACCAGTCGATCGACGATTCGGATGCCGATCTGGCCCGCGACCTGCGCGTGCTGGTGCGCGAGCGCCTGGAGAAGGGCGACACGGACGAACAGGTGATCGATTTCGTCGTTTCCCGCTACGGTGAATTCGTGCTCCTCAAACCGCGCCTCAATGCGCAGACCCTGCTTTTGTGGATCGCACCTTTTGCCCTGCTGGTTGCGGGCGGGGCCTTTGTGCTGTTCGCTTCGCGGCGCAGGCGGCCAGCCGAGGTCACCGACCTGAGCGACGAGGAGCGTGCGGCGCTCGATGAGGTGCTGCGCCGCGATCCCGCATCGTAACATTAACAAAGTTTCATCACCCGGAAATGGCGCGGTAAGGTCCGGTGTCCTATCTCTGCATGCGATGATGCTTCATAAGCATCCAGTGCAAGAAGGATCGAGATCGATGACCAAAATCTCCCATGTGGTTTCCCGCAGGAGCAGGAGCCTCGCTGCTGCCGCTGCTTCCCTCGCCATTGCCGGCGCCGTTGGCTTTACCGCAGTCACCGCCGGCACCGCTCCGGTGCTTGCCGATGCCGTTCGCGTCGAAGCTCCCCAGGTTCCCGGTTTCGCCGATGTGGTGGCCAATGTGACGCCGGCAGTCGTCAGCGTCCGCGTCAAGGCCAATGTCGAGCAGACCTCCGATCGCGGCCAGAGCTTCGGCTTCCCCGATGAGGGCTTCGGCAACCTCCCCCCCGATCATCCCATGCGCCGCTTCTTCCGTGAATTCCACGGCTTCGGCGAGAATGACGGACGTGCGCGGCCTGAACGCCGTGGCCCGTCCAGACCGCGCCCTGTCGCGCAGGGGTCCGGCTTCTTCATTTCCGAGGACGGCTATGTGGTGACCAACAACCACGTCGTGAATGATGGCAGCGAGTTCACCGTCGTCACCAATGACGGCAAGGAAATGGACGCGAAACTGATCGGCAAGGACGAGCGCACCGATCTGGCCGTGCTGAAGGTCGATAGCAATACCAGGTTCACCTATGTGGATTTCGCCGATGACTCCAAGGTTCGCGTCGGTGACTGGGTGGTTGCTGTCGGCAATCCGTTCGGCCTTGGCGGCACGGTGACTGCCGGCATCATCTCCGCGCGCGGTCGCGATATCGGCGCCGGTCCCTATGACGACTTCATCCAGATCGACGCAGCGGTCAATCGCGGCAATTCCGGCGGTCCGGCATTTGACCTCAACGGTCAGGTTGTCGGCATCAACACGGCCATCTTCTCGCCGTCCGGCGGCAATGTCGGCATCGCCTTTGCCATTCCCGCCTCCACCGCGAAGCAGGTCGTCGACGGCCTGATCAAGAACGGCTCGGTCTCCCGCGGCTGGCTCGGCGTGGAAATTCAGCCGGTCACCAAGGAAATTGCCGAATCGCTCGGGTTGCAGTCCGACAAGGGCGCGATCGTTGCAACGGCGCAGGACGACAGCCCGGCCAGGAAAGCCGGTATCGCTTCCGGCGACATCATCACCCAGGTCGACGGCAAGGATGTGTCGTCTTCCCGCGATCTGGCGCGCGTGATCGCCGGCTATGCGCCGGGAACCACCGTGGACATCAGCGTGTGGCGCAACGGAAAGTCGGAAACGGTGAAGGTGGAGCTTGGCGCGTTTCCGGGTGCGGACAAGCAGGCAGCGGCCGACAATTCCAGCTCGCCGTCCCCGTCCACCCACACATTGGCCGATCTCGGCCTCACCGTCACGACCGCAGACGATGGCAAAGGCCTCGTCGTGACCGATGTGGATCCGGACAGCGATGCCGCCGATCGCGGCATCCGCGCCGGAGACGTCATCACGGCGGTGAATTCCGAGGATGTCAGCAGCGTGAAGGACGTGACCGCCGCCATGGACAAGGCCGCCAAGGCCGGGCGCAAATCGGTGCTGGTGCAGATCAGCCGCGACGCCGCCAATCGCTTCGTGGCGCTGCCCATCAATCAGGGTTGATCCCGCTTCCGGCCGCCGCATTCTCCTGCCGCGGCCGGAAATTCCTTCGCACCGTCCCCGAAACAAGCAATGTGCCGTCATGACCGCTGGAATCACCTATAGTGATGCGATGAAGATTCTCGTCATCGAAGACGACCGCGAAGCGGCGGACTATCTTGAAAAGGCCTTTTCGGAGGCCGGACACACCGCCCATGTCGCGGGCGACGGCGAAACCGGTTTCGCGCTGGCCGATGCCGGTGACTATGACGTGATGGTGGTCGATCGCATGCTGCCGCGTCGCGATGGCCTTTCCGTCATCGCAGGCCTGCGTTCGCGGGGAAATACGACCCCCGTTCTCATTCTTTCCGCACTCGGTGAAGTCGACGACCGCGTTACCGGCCTGCGCGCGGGGGGCGACGATTATCTCACCAAGCCCTATGCCTTTACCGAATTGCTGGCCCGGATCGAGGTTCTGAACCGGCGCGCCGGCAGCCGCGAAAGCGAAACCGTCTATCGTGTCGGCGATCTGGAGCTGGACCGCCTGTCCCATTCCGTCAAACGGGCCGGGCAGGAGATCACCCTTCAGCCGCGCGAGTTCCGGCTGCTGGAATATCTGATGCGGCATGCCGGTCAGGTGGTCACGCGCACCATGCTGCTGGAAAATGTCTGGGATTATCATTTCGATCCGCAGACCAATGTCATCGACGTGCATGTCTCCCGTTTGCGCGGCAAGATCGAGAAGGGCTTCGACAAGCCGATCCTGCACACGGTGCGCGGCGCCGGCTACATGCTCAGGCACGGCTGAGGCCCATGGCGCTGCCGATGCCAGCCATCATGAAAACGACGGCAGCGCGGCTTTCCGCGCTTTTCATGCTGCTGTTTGCCCTGTGCGCCATCCTGCTGATCTTCTATATGACCTCGCTGTCGGTGCGCATGCTGGCCACGCAGACGCAGCAAACCATCAATGAAGAGGTGCTGAGCCTGGGCCGCGCCTATCAGCGCGGCGGCCTGCCGACGCTGGTTCGCGCGGTCGAGCAGCGTTCGCGCCAGCCCGGCGCCAATCTCTATCTGCTGGCCGACGCCAACGGCCAGATTCTCACCGGAAATGTCGAAAGTCTCGAACCCGGAGTTCTGGAAACGGAAGGCTGGACGACGCGCCCCTTCTACTATCGTCGCTTCGGCGAGAGGGAGACGGAGCGGCAGCGGGCTGAAAGCGGCCAGGACGAGACGCAGCGCGCCCAGATGCGCCGGCATGACGCACTTGCCCTTGTGCTGCGCCTGCCAAATCAGATGATCCTGCTCGTCGGCCGCGATCTGGGCGAGCCGGAACGCTTGCGCGAGGTGGTCAACCATTCGCTGATGTTGGCGCTCGGCATGATGGGGCTGGGCGGCATCGTCATCTGGTTTTTCGTGGGCCGCGCGGCACTCAAGCGCATCGATGGCATTTCCGCCGCCAGCCGCCGCATCATGGGGGGCGATCTCAGCGGCCGTCTTCCGACGACCGGGGCCGGCGATGAATTCGATCGCCTGTCGGAAAACCTCAATGCCATGCTGGCGCGTATCGATACGCTCAACGAGGGGCTGAAGCAGGTTTCCGACAACATCGCGCACGACCTGAAGACGCCCCTGACACGCATTCGCAACCGGGCCGAGGCAACTCTGGCAGGCAAGCAGACGCCCGCCGATTACCGGGCGGCGCTTGAGGCGACGATTGCCGAATCGGACCAGCTCATCAAAACTTTCAACGCCATTTTGATGATTTCCCGGCTGGAGGCAGGCTATTCCGCCGAGAGCATGACCGGCGTCGATCTCGCGCAGGCGATCCGCGATGTCGTCGAGCTTTACGAACCTCTTGCCGAGGAGAGCGGCGTTGCGCTGGAAGCCGGGCCGATGCAGGCCACGACGATCAGCGGCAACCGCGAGCTGATCGGCCAGGCGCTGTCGAATATCGTCGATAATGCCATCAAATATTCGGCGGATGCCGAGGCAGGCCCGCGCGTCTGCGTCGGGCTCGAACGCGCCGATGGCGAGATCCGGCTTTCCGTGACGGACAATGGCCACGGCATTCCCGACGCAGAGGATCGCGTGCGCGCGACCGAGCGTTTCGTGCGGCTGGAAAAGAGCCGTTCTCAACCGGGATCGGGACTGGGCCTGAGCCTGGCTGGCGCGGTGATGAAATTTCATGGCGGCAGGCTTGATCTTCTATCCGCCGATCCCGGATTATCCGTGGTCATGGTGTTTCCCGACATGGACAGGTCCTGATCCCTCATGGCTTCAACAACCCTGGCCGGCCACGCGGCTTGCGCGCTGCTGCTGAACCCCTCGCTGCAACTCAGGCCGCTCGATGAAAGCCATGCCGGGGCCGTGCTCGCCGAGATCGCGGCCAGCGCCACGGAAAGTGATCTGCCCCGCCTTGCGGCGTTGCTGGCGGGCGACGGCGAACAGCGCCGTTTTCTCGCTGCCGCTTTCGATCTGTCGCCATTCCTGGGCGATCTGGCGCGCCGCCGGCCGGGCATGCTCGATGCCCTCTTCGACCGGACCGTCGCCGGACGGCTGGAAGATATAGCCGCTGAAATCGATGGCTCATGGCAAGGCGAGGGGGGGGCGGAAGCCGCACTGATGAAGCGGCTTCGCCTTCTCAAGACCGAGGCGCATTTTCTGATCGCCCTGGCCGACCTTGCCGGCGAAGCCGACACCCAAACGACCGTCTTTCGTCTCAGCGTGCTGGCCGAAGGCTGTGTTCGCGCGGCATGCGCTTTCCTGCTGGCCGATCTCGACCGGCAGGGAAAGCTGAAGCTGCCGGACCCGAAAGAGCCCGCGCGCGACAGCGGACTGATTGTGCTGGGCATGGGCAAGCTCGGCGCGCATGAGCTCAATTTTTCCTCCGATATCGACCTGATCCTGTTCTTCGATCACAAGGCGGTGGCCGGCGATCCGATGGAGGCGACGGATGTTTTCTCGCGGCTGGCGCGGCGTCTGGTGCGCATCATGCAGGACCGCACCGAGCACGGCTATGTGTTCCGCACCGATCTGAGGCTGCGACCCGATCCGGGCTCCACCCCGCTTGCCATTCCGGTCGGCGCGGCGCTGAATTACTACGAAGGGCGCGGCCAGAACTGGGAGCGCGCCGCCATGATCAAGGCCCGGCCGGTGGCGGGCGATATCGGGGCCGGCGACGCCTTCCTGAAGGAGTTGCGCCCCTATGTCTGGCGGAAATATATGGATTACGCGGCGATTGCCGACGTTCACTCCATAAAACGCCAGATCCACGCTCACAAGGGCCATGGCGAAATCGCCGTGAAGGGGCACAATGTCAAGCTCGGGCGCGGCGGCATTCGCGAGATCGAGTTCTTCGTCCAGACCCAGCAGCTCATAGCCGGCGGGCGCTTTCCCGAACTGCGCGGCCGTGAGACCGTGCCCATGCTCGCCCGGCTTGCGGGCAATGGCTGGATCACGCAGGAGGCGCGGGAGGCGCTCACCCGTCAATACTGGTTTCTGCGGCGTGTCGAGCATGCCATCCAGATGGTCGCCGACGAGCAGACCCATATGCTGCCGGAAGACGATGAGGGGCTGGAGCGCATCGCCCATATGCTGGGCTTCGGCACGGCGGATGATTTTTCGCAGGCGTTCCGCGCCTCGCTGGTGGAGGTGGAGCGCCATTATGCGGCGCTGTTCGAGGCTGCCCCCGAACTGTCGTCCGGCGTCGGCAATCTGGTCTTCACCGGCGATGTCGATGACCCCGATACCTTGCAGACGTTGCACACGCTGGGTTTCCAGCGTCCCAGCGACATCTGCCGCGTCATCCGCACCTGGCATTTCGGCCGTTACCGGGTCACGCGTTCCGCCGAGGCGCGCGAGCGCCTGACGGAGCTGACGCCGGCCTTGCTGGAAGCCTTTGGCAGGACGCGGCGCGCCGACGAGGCGCTGATGCGCTTCGACGAATTTCTCTCCGGCCTGCCGGCGGGATTGCAACTTTTCTCGCTGCTGCAATCCAATCCGGCGCTGTTGCGCCTGGTGGCCACGATCATGGGAGCAGCGCCGCGTCTGGCCGCCATCATCACCCGCAGGCCGCATGTGTTCGACGGGCTGCTCGACCCGGCGCTGCTGAGCGAATTGCCCGATCGCGCCTATCTGGCGGCCCGGCTCGCCGCCTTTCTGGATGGCGAGCGGCCTTATGAAGAACTGCTCGACCGGCTGCGCATTTTTGCCGCCGAACAGAAGTTTCTGATCGGCGTGCGTCTTCTCGCCGGCTCCATCGATGCGCGAAAGGCGGGGCGGGCCTTCTCCGACCTCGCCGACCTCACCCTGGATGCCGCCCTCGATGCCGTCTCGGTGGAGTTTGAACGGCGCCATGGCCGCATTGCGAAGGGCAGGGTGGCGCTGCTCGGCATGGGCAAGCTCGGCAGCCAGGAACTCACCGCCGGTTCCGACGTGGACCTGATCCTTCTCTTCGATCATGATCCGGAAGCGGAGGAATCGGATGGCGACAAGCCGCTCGCGCCCGCGCATTACTACAGCCGGCTTGCCCAGCGCCTGATCGCGGCGGTCTCGGCCCCGACCGCCGAAGGGGTTCTCTACGAGCTCGATCTGCGCCTGCGCCCATCCGGCAACAAGGGGCCGGTGGCGACCCATATGGACGCATTCCGCAAATATCAGCGGCAGGAGGCATGGGTCTGGGAGCAGATGGCGCTCACCCGTGCGCGCCCCGTGGCCGGCGACGCGCGGTTTTGCGCCGGCATAGCCGCGGAAGTCGCGGACATCCTTGCCCAGCCCCGCGACGCGGCGAAGGTGCGCAGCGAGGCTTTGAAGATGCGCCGCATCATCGACGCGGAAAAACCGCCGCGCGATTTGTGGGATATCAAGCTCATCCCCGGCGGACTCATCGATCTGGAGTTCATCGCGCAGGTAGCGGTGCTGACCGGCAAATTCACCGGAAAGAAGGGCGCCACCGCGACAGCCGATATTCTGGCGGGTCTGGCGCCCGATTATGCGGATGCCGGCATGCGCGAAAATCTGATGCAGGCTTTCGCCTTCTATCTGTCGCTGACGCAGATCATCCGCCTGTGCCTGACCGGGCATTTCGACAAGGAGGATGTGCCGCCCGGACTTTCCGACCTGCTGCTGGCGGTTACCGCGATGCCGGACTTCTCCGTCATGGAAGCCCAGCTCAAGGATATGGCGGCAGCGGTGCGCAACGATTTCGATCGTATCGTTGGCGGCGAGGCGGGGTAGAGTGTTTCCAGGAAAAGTGGAAACACTTTTCCGGTTCGCAAAACGCGACAAGACAAAGACCTGGAGCCGTTCGGCGATTGCGTGAAACCGTGAACGGCTCCAGAGTGTTTCCAGGAAAAGTGGAAACACTTTTCCGGTTCGCAAAACGCGACAAGACAAGGACCTGGAGCCGTTCGGCGATTGCGTGAAACCTTGAACGGGTCTAAAGCGCGTCGCGAATTTTCAGATCAGCTCCCTGCGCTTTAAGTTCTTGTTTTTACGCATCTCGTTGCCCCGAAACCGGTTCCCACTTTCGGGCGACATGCTTTCGTCAGGCCGCCGCCTTCATGGGCTGGCCGGCCGGCTTCTTCTTTGTCGTGGCCGGGATTCTCACGGAAACGATGGTGCCCGCGCCTTCGGTGGAACGGATCTTGAGCGCGCCGCCATGCAGTTCCGCCAGCGAGCGCGAGATGGCAAGGCCGAGCCCCGATCCGGTGTGGTTCTTCGAGAACTGGTTCTGCACCTGCTCGAAGGGGCGGCCAAGCTTCTTCAGCGCATTTTTGGGAATGCCGCAGCCATTGTCCTCGATGGAGAGGATCAGCGCGCCCGAGGCATGGCGCGCACGCACCGAAATGCGCCCGCCTTCGCCGGTGAACTTGACCGCGTTCGACAGCAGGTTGAGCGCGATCTGCTTGATGGCGCGGCGGTCGGCGTAAAGCTTGAGGGTCTCGGCAATCTTGGTGTCGAGCGTGATCTTCTTTTCCGCCGCCTGCAGCGAAACCACCCGCACCGTTTCGCGAATGAGCGGGCACAGGTCGATCTCCTCGCGATCCATGGAGAAATGGCCGGCTTCGATCTTCGACATGTCGAGAATGTCGTTGATCACGCCCAGCAGATATTTGCCGCTGGAATTGATGTCGGTGGCATATTCCTCGTAGCGGTCCGATCCGAGCGGGCCGAACAGCTTCTGCTCCATCAGTTCGGAAAAACCGATGATGGCGTTGAGCGGCGTCCGCAATTCATGCGACATGTTGGCCAGGAACTCGGACTTGGCCTGGTTCGCGGCCTCGGCCCGTTCCTTTTCCTTCATGTATTTGCGGTTCAGTTCGGCCAGTTCCCGGGCTTTTTCCTCCTCGGCGCGGCGGGCGAGGCTGAGATCGTGGATCGTCGCCATCAGCCGGCGCTCGCTGTCGAGCAGCTTGTCCTGATGCTGGCGGATCTGGGTGATGTCGGAGCCGACCGCCACGGTGCCGCCGTCGCGCGTTTTCAGCTCGTTGACCTGAAGCCAGCGGCCGTCGGCAAGCTGGCGCTCGCAGGTGGTGCCGCCGCGCGGGCCGTTGACATTGGCCAGCCTGCGTTCGGAGGCGAAGGCCTGCATCCGCTCTTCCAGCGCCGCCCGGTGCGCCCCCGGCACCACGTCCTGGTCGCCAAGGCCGTTATCCTGCTGGAATTTCGAATTGCACATCACCAGCCGGTCGGACGCGTCCCACAGCACGAAGGATTCGGTGATGTTCTCGATAGCGGTGCGCAGCCGCAGGTCGGCGGCTTCCGAGCGCAGGGCCAGGTGCCGTTGCTCGGTCACGTCCATGGAGATGCCGATGAGCTGGATTTCCGAGGCATCCGCATCGACCACCTGCGCGCGCACCCGCATCCAGACCCACTGGCCATTGGCGTGGCGCATGCGGAAAACGCGGTCGATCTGGTCGATCTCGCGCGCCATGACGCGATTGGCGATCTCGAACAAATTGCCGTCGTCGGGATGGATGATGCGGTCGACCTCGCCGAACGAAAGCATGGCGTCGCAGGGCTCGTAGCCAAGCATGTCGTACATGGAGGGCGACCAGTACATCTTGCCGCGCACCATGTCCCAGTCCCACAGGCCGCAGCGGCCGCGCACCAGCGCCATGTCTATGCGCTGCTGGCCTTCCAGATAGACGCGGTCGGCGGCCTGGGCCCGGGCCGCCTGGCTGAAATAGGCGTAGAGGATGACGATGAGCACGCTTGCCGTCAGCACGAACAGGGAAACGTTCAGTGAGACGGTTCTGCGCCATTGCGCGAAAACCGCGTCCTGCGGCATCATCGCGGCGGCCGCGCGCTTGTCGGTGGCGTTGATGGCCACCGCCGCGAACCAGTCCGCACCGTCGATCTGCACCGGCAGGACGCCGGCCCGTTCGCCGAACAGGAAAAGCGGCTGTCCGCCGCTCAGGATTTCGTCCAGCGCGCGGCCGTACCAGCGCGGGGAACGCGGGGTGATGGCGGTAACGTTGAATTTCTCGTCGGTGAAAGCAAGCACATGGCCCTCGGAAAGGGCTGCGGTGCGGCTTACCTGCTCAAGCCGTTCCTGCTGGCCGGCGCTTGCGAAATCGGCGGCAATGAGCTGGCCGGCGGCAAGGGCGAGAGCAGAGCGGGCGTTGTTTTCCACGTCGTCGCGCCAGTTCATCAGCGAGATGAAATGCAGGCCGGCCACCACTAGCAGGAATATGACGATGAGCACGGGAATGAGACGGCGCAGGAACGGCTCCGCCGCAACCAGCTTCTGATAAGCCGGTTGGGCGATGAGCTGCGCATTGCCGGCAAGGCCTCCGCCTTTCCGATCAACAGACATCCCACCGGGCGCGCCGAACGCGTCCGCCTTCGCCATGAAATGGCACTCCCCAACTCTGTCCCGTTTGACGACCCGGCTACACCGAACATCCGAATCGTCCCTAAGGAATCAAAGCTGATTCGCCTTGTCCAGAGGCAGGGCGTAAAAAGATCGCGGCGGCAGGCGAACGGTTACGCCAGAGAGCGTTCCGCAATGTCCCCGAGATCGACCGAAACTCCGGGCATCTTCGCCATGGAAACCAGCGCCAGCCGGGCTTTTTCCTGACGTGCCGGCTCAAGCGAGCGCCAGGACCGGAACGCGGTGGCGAGCCGCGCGGAGAGTTGCGGGTTACGCCTGTCGATATCCATCAGCGCCTGGGCAAGGAACGGATATGCCGCTCCGTCTGCCCGGTGAAACCCGCTTTGATTGCCGGCGCAGAAGCTGCCGATCAGAGCCCGCACCCGGTTGGGATTGTCGATGGAGAACGAGGGATGCCGCATCAGGCCGCGCACCGTCTCCAGCGCGCGCTCGCCGGGCACGGTAGCCTGTATCTGGAACCATTTGTCCATGGCCAGCGGCATGTTGGCATGGCGGCGTTCAAAATCGTCGAGCGCGGCCTGCGCGCGCGGCGATGACAGATGCTCATGCGCCAGCGTGCCCATGCCGGCGATCAGGTCGGTCATGTTGGTGGCCTGGCTGAAGTGACGTTCGGCGAGTTCGGCCCCGTCTGCGCCATGTGCGAGATAGCCGAGCAGGACATTGCGCAAGGCGCGGCGTCCGGCAGCCGCGGCATCGGGGCTGAACGGCCCGGCGGCTTCGAGTTCCTGATACAGGGGAAGGAAGATGTCGCGGTTCGCAGCCGCTATGAACCCGGTCAGCGCCCTGCGTGCGGCCAGCACCGCGTCGGGGTCGATATCCTTGCCGATCTCGCGGGCAATATCGGCTTCCGAAGGCAGGGTGACGGCCAGCGCGCGGTAAGCCGGTTCCAGGCTTTCATCGGTCGCCATGCTGCCCGCCAGCCCGGCGATCATATCCTCGAAAGCGAAATTCCTGCCGCCCAGAACGCATCTGTAGCCCGCGATGAGCGCATCGCCCAGCAGCGTGTTGAAGGCCTGCCAGCGGGCGAAAGGATCGTTGTCATGGCTGGCGAGGAAGGCCAGGTCTTCCGGCCTTTGCTCCACCGCCAGCGTGACCGGGGCCGAAAAGCCGCGATTGAGCGACAGGACCGGCCGTTCGCCGATGCCATGAAACCGGAATTTCTGGCTGCGCTTGCGCACATGGATGATGCCGCCATCCACCGCGCCGCCTTCTGCCGAACTCCACTGCAACTCCTTGCCGTCGCGGCCGATCAATCCAAAGGCCAGCGGAATGTGCATGGCGCGTTTACGGCTTTCCGAAGGGGTAGGCGGCACGGATTGCTCGATTTCGAGCGTCAGCGTGCCTGCCTCGTAGCTCGGCTTGATCGTCAGGTTCGGAGTGCCGGACTGGTTGTACCAGAGGCTGAACTGGGAAAGATCGCGCCCCGAAACGTCGGCGAACACTTTTAGGAAATCCTCGATCGTGCAGGCTTGCCCGTCGTGGCGCTCGAAATAGAGGTCCATGCCGGCCCGGAAGGTTTCCCTGCCCAGAATGGTGGCCAGCATGCGCACCACCTCGGAGCCTTTTTCATACACGGTCGCCGTGTAGAAATTGTTGATCTCGCGGTAACGGCGCGGCCGCACCGGATGGGCCAGCGGCCCCTGGTCCTCGGGGAACTGAAGCGCCTTCAGCGTGCGCACCTCGGCAATGCGCTTCACGCCGCGCGAGCGCTGGTCGGCGGAGAATTCATGGTCGCGGAAAACGGTGAGCCCTTCTTTCAGGCAGAGCTGGAACCAGTCCCGGCAAGTGATTCTGTTGCCTGTCCAATTGTGGAAATACTCATGCGCGATGATCGCCTCGATATTGGCGAAATCGGTGTCCGTCGCGATCGCTTCGTCGGCCAGGACATATTTGTCGTTGAAGATGTTGAGGCCCTTGTTCTCCATCGCGCCCATGTTGAAATCGGAAACGGCGACGATGTTGAAGACGTCGAGGTCGTATTCGCGGCCGAAGACCTCTTCGTCCCATTTCATCGAGCGCTTCAGCGCGTCCATGGCATAGGCGGCAAGCCGCTCCTTGCCGTGTTCGACATGGATGCCGAGGTCGACCCTGCGGCCGCTCATGGTGATGAAGCTGTCGCGCAGGCAGCCGAGGTCGCCCGCCACCAGCGCAAACAGATAGGAAGGTTTTGGATGGGGGTCGTGCCACTCCGCGAAGTGCCGGCCATTGTCCAGTTCGCCGCTGGCGACGGGGTTGCCGTTCGAGAGCAGCAGCGGTGCTTGCGCACGGGGCGCTTCGATGCGCACATGGTAGACGGACAGGATGTCCGGCCGGTCCAGGAAATAGCTGATGCGCCGGAAACCTTCCGGCTCGCACTGGGTGCAGTACACGCCGTTCGAGCGGTAAAGTCCCATCAGGGCCTTGTTGCGGTCCGGTTCCAGCACGGTCTCGATCGTCAGGCTGAAGGTCGCCGTGGCGGGCAGATCCGTCAGCACAAGGCGTTCCGGCGTCGCTTCATGGGCCGTTTCGGCGCGTCCGTCCAGTTCGAGGCGCTTCAGCTTCAGCCCGTCTCCATCGAGGATCAGAGGAGCGGAATGATCGGCGCCTGCGCGCCTTTCGATTGTCAGATGCGCGATGACGGTGGTTTCGGCGGGATCGAGCCGGAAGCTCAGCTGCGTCCGGGGGATCAGGTAGTCGCTCGGCCGGTAATCCTCAAGCCTGAAAGTCTGGCCTGTATCTGTGCGCATATGCTTTCTTTCCTTCCCCGCCCTGACACCCGTCTGACAGTCTGCCTTCACCTTTTGGCTCAAGACAATCCGGTCGGTGTTCTTTACATGATGTGCGCCTGCATCGGAAAGCCTGCGGCAGGCTGGATGCGTTTCCAGGACAAGCGGAGACACTTTTCCGGTTCGGAAACGCGACAAGACAAAGACCTGGAGCCGTTCGGCGATTGCGTGAAACCATGAACGGCTCCAGGAGGATCCACGGACAAGGAATGCGGGGCCAAGTTGAGCAATCCCACGCCTGAAAACAGCAGGCCCCTGACAGCCATCAGCCTGAAAATCACTTCGATGGTCATATTCGTCGGAATGTCCGCTCTCATCAAGGCGGCGGGAGCACTGCCGGCCGGGCAGGTCGTCTTCTTCCGGTCCTTCTTCGCGATGGTGCCGATCCTGCTTTTCCTGGGCATGAAAGGTTCGCTCAGAACCGCATTTTCAACGAAAAGGCCCTTTGGACATATGGCGCGCGGCTTTGTCGGCGTTTGTTCGATGGGGCTCATCTTCTTCGCGCTGGCGCGGCTGCCGCTGGCGGATGCCATCACCCTGAACTATGCGCAGCCGCTCATGGTCGTCGTGTTCAGCTCGCTGTTTCTGGGTGAGGCGATACGCATGTACAGATGGGCAGCCGTCGTCATCGGGCTCATCGGCGTCATCATCATTTCGTGGCCGGAGCTGACCATGCTGCGCTCCGGCGAGGCGATGGGAGATCAGGCGCTGGGGGTGATCGCAGCGCTGGCCGGAGCGGCGACCTCCGCTCTGGCGGCGGTCCTTGTGCGCAATCTCGTCGGCAGCGAGCGCACCGCCACCATCGTGCTGTGGTTCTCGCTGATGGCCAGCATCATTTCGCTGGGCACCTTGCCGTTCGGATGGGAGGCGATCAGCGCTCATCAGGCCATGCTGTTGATTGCCAGCGGCATTTGCGGCGGCGTCGCACAAATTTTCATGACGGCGGCCTATCGTCATGCCGAAATTTCGGTGGTCGCTCCTTTCGAGTACACCTCGATCATCCTGGCCATCATCATCGGATACGCACTGTTCGGCGATCTGCCGGGCATCTCCATGCTGGCCGGAGGCGCGATCGTGGTCGGGGCAGGGCTGTTCATCATCTTCCGCGAGCGCCGGCTGGGTCTGGAGCGGGCAAGGGCGGTCAAGGTCACGCCCGCGCAGGGCTGAGCTGGCGGCGGGTCATGTCTGGCGAGGGCCTATGAAACGGCGCGCAGCTTCATTTTCACTTCCAGAAAATCGCGCCATGCCAGACGCTTGTGCGCCGGCGTGCGCAGCAGATAGGCCGGATGCAATGTCGGCATGGCCGGAATTTCCAGCCCTGCGGCCCCGCTGTAGACGCGCCAGTTGCCGCGCAACCTCAGAATGCCTTCCGTGGTGTGGAGCAGGGTTTTGGCCGAAGCGCCGCCCAGATTCACCAGAACCTTCGGTCTGACGAGCTCGATATGCCGTTCGATGAACGGGCGGCATATCTCGGTTTCATGAGGCGTCGGCGCGCGGTTCCCCGGCGGCCGCCATGGAATGACGTTGGAAATATAGGCGCTGTTGCGGTCGAGCCCGATGGCGGCCAGCATGCGGTCGAGTAACTGACCCGAGCGGCCGACAAAGGGTTTGCCTTCCAGATCCTCATCCCGTCCGGGGGCTTCGCCGACGAACATGACGTCCGCTTCCGGATTGCCGTCGGCAAAAACCAGATTCTTGGCGGTGAATTTGAGATTGCATCCCTCGAAACCAGCCATGCGCTCCCGCAATTCGTCGAGCGTGGAGGCTGTCGCGGCCAGTTCCCTGGCCAGCGCCACCTGCTGGCCATCCGGAACGGAGGCCGGCTGGGCAGGAGCGCGCAAGGCAGGCTCCTGCCGCGAAGCCTGCCGGTCAGGTTGCGGCCGTATCCGGTCCCGACCGGCCTGCGGCTCGGCCGCCTGCGCAGCCGCCGCCGGATGTTCCGGCTTCTCGAACCGGTTGGCGGGCAGCTCGTCCAGCGCCTCATCGACGCCGGCATCGGCATAGAAGGCAAGCAGGGCGTGCAGATCGCTGGTGTTTTCGGGAGTGGAGGCGTTCATCCTTCTACAATCGGCGCATCGCTGGCGGTTTTCAAGTCATGGCCGGGCAATGTGCGGGTCTTGCACCGGTTAGAGCGGTTTCCCGAAACGCGACAAGACAAAGAGCTGGAGCCGTCCGGCATGTCCGGGAAACCCTGAACGGCTCTGGAGTGAGCGCAAGCAGATGACGGAGGATGCGCCAGGCCGCAAAGGCCTGGGCGCCCGGCCAGCGGTGCCGGGCGCCATCGCGACAATTTTGACGTTTACGTATACGTAAAAATCTGCGACCTTACGTTACAAGGGAAAACGGCGCGTAATCTTTTCTGCTGTTCCCCGTCGCATACTGATGCGCTATGGAGCGCGGGAGCCAGCAAGGTATCAGCAAGCCGATGCGGAGGGATTGATGAGCGATATTGAACGCGAGAGCATGGAGTTCGACGTTGTCATCGTCGGCGCGGGACCTGCCGGGCTGGCGGCGGCGATCCGCCTGAAGCAGGTCGATCCCGATCTTTCCGTGGTCGTTCTTGAAAAAGGCGGCGAGGTTGGCGCTCATATCCTCTCCGGCGCGGTCGTCGATCCGATCGGCATCGACAAGCTGCTGCCCGACTGGCGCGAGGATGCGGACCATCCTTTCAGGACGCAGGTGACGGACGATCATTTTATGGTGCTCGGCCCTGCCGGATCGATCCGCCTGCCCAATTTCCTGATGCCGCCGCTGATGAACAATCACGGAAACTACATTGTCTCGCTGGGCAATGTCTGCCGCTGGCTGGCCGGCAGGGCCGAGGCGCTCGGCGTCGAGATCTATCCGGGCTTCGCGGCGGCCGGCGTCATCTATAATGAGGAAGGCGCCGTCACCGGCGTCTATACCGGCGACATGGGCGTCGGGCGCGATGGAACGCACGGTCCGAATTTCGCGCCCGGCATGGCGCTGATGGGCAAATATGTGCTGATCGGCGAAGGCGCGCGCGGTTCGCTGGCCAAGGAACTGATCGGCAAATACGATCTGGCCGCCGGCCGCGAGCCCGGCAAATTCGGCATCGGCCTCAAGGAATTGTGGCAGGTCCAGCCGGAGAACCACAAGCAGGGGCTGGTGCAGCACTCTTTCGGCTGGCCGCTCGACATGAAGACCGGCGGCGGTTCGTTCCTCTATCATCTGGAGGACAATCTGGTCGCGGTCGGATTTGTGGTTCATCTGAACTACAAGAACCCCTATCTGTCGCCATTCGAGGAATTCCAGCGCTTCAAGACGCATCCCGCCATTCGCGGCACCTTCGAAGGAGCAAAGCGAATAGGCTACGGCGCGCGCGCCATCACCGAGGGCGGCTGGCAGTCCGTGCCGAAAATGTCGTTCCCCGGCGGTGTGCTGATGGGCTGCTCGGCGGGTCTGGTCAATGTTCCGCGCATCAAGGGCTCGCACAATGCAGTGCTTTCCGGGATCATGGCGGCCGAGCATGTGGTGGACGCCATTCGCGCCGGACGCGCCAATGACGACCTGATTTCCTATGAGGAAGCCTGGCGCGGTTCCGACATCGGCAAGGATCTGAAACGGGTTCGCAACGTCAAGCCGCTGTGGTCGAAGTTCGGCACGATCATCGGCGTCGGCATCGGCGGTCTGGACATGTGGCTGAACACGCTGTTCGGCTTCTCGCCGTTCGGCACGCTCAGGCACGGCAAGAGCGACGCCGCATCGCTGGAGCCGGCCGCGAAACACAGCAAGATCGACTATCCGCGTCCCGATGGCGTTCTGACCTTCGACCGGCTTTCCTCGGTATTCCTGTCGGGCACCAATCATGAGGAAGACCAGCCGGTTCACCTGCATGTCCGGGACATGGCCTTGCAGGTGAATTCAGAACACGACGTTTTTGCCGGTCCCTCGACGCGCTATTGTCCGGCGGGCGTCTATGAATGGGTCGATGCCGACGGCAATGCCGCGGCCGATCCGGCTGCCAAAGATGTGCGTTACGTCATCAACGCGCAGAACTGCGTTCACTGCAAGACCTGCGACATCAAGGACCCGAACCAGAACATCGACTGGGTGCCGCCGCAGGGCGGCGAGGGGCCGGTCTACGCGAACATGTAGGCCGTTGGTGGCCCGGCGGCAGCCGCCGGGCCACCTCCTTTATTCGCAAGACCGATTTTCAGCCGCGTAGCTGCTCCAGAAAAACCGTGGCGCTTTCCTGCCTGTCCTCCGGTTCGTCCGCTGAATGCCGGACCGAGAATTCGACCAGAACCGGAACGTGATCCGAGCCGACATCCTCCAGCCGCTTCGATGAGTGCACGATCACCGCGCCTTTGGCGAAGACGTTGTCGATCGGCAGGCCGGCGAACAGCAGCGCCTTGGGCAGTATTCTGTGTATCCATGTCGGGCCGGGCGAAGGGATGAGCGTGAGCCCGCCCGCCTTCGCGATGCCGGCAGCCGCCGCGCTCCATGGCGTGGCGTTGAGGTCGCCGGCCACGATGGCGTCGCCGCCGAGAGCTTCGAGATGAGGCTCAAGCTGGCCTGTCTGCCGCGCCTGCGGCAGCGGCCACGGCCAGCCCAGATGGATGGCGCCGACATCGATGGTGGTGCCGCCGAAATCGACGGGCGCAACCGCCAGTGAAAGCCGGGGAGGGCAACGCGTCTCGCGGCTCTCGTCCAGCGGGCGCCGCGAGAGGATGGCGACGCCGAAGGGCTGCCTTATGCGCGGACAGATGAGCTGCTGCGGATAGGCTGGCTTCAGCAGCGCCAGCTTTTCCTCCCACATCGGGCCGACCTCCGTGAGCGTCACGACATCGGGCTGGATCCGGCCGATCAGCGACAGCACCTTTTCAGGCGTCGGGTTGTTGTAGCGCAGATTGATTTCAAGCAGGCGATAGACCGCGCCGTCCGCAGGCTTTGGCGCAAAAGCGGCCGCCGGCGCCATCGGTACATGCATGAACGGCAGGATGGAAGAAAAGCTCGTCACTGCAAAAACCAGCGCCGAGAGAGCCAGCAGCCTTTCCGGCGCAAAAAGCAGGGGAAGCGCGATCGCCACCGTCAGGATCGCCAGATGCACCCGAAAATGCGCGAAGGAATCGAATGCCGGGTGAACGCTGCTGAAAAAACCCAGAAGAAGCGCCAGAGAGGCGCCGAACAGGATGATTGTGGCTGCGGAACGCAATCTGCTTTTCATGCGGACTTCTTGTTGCTCTGATTGCGGCTCATTGATGGTGCGTGGAACGTCGAATAGGATACGGTCGGCAAACAGCACGTTCAATATCGGGAAAAGCGCTTGAAGGCGACCATCGCGGCATTTTTATTCATGGTCTGCCTGCTTGTCGCCGTGTCCGGCAGCCGGGCTTTTGCCGGCGGCGAGATCGTCGAACGGGTGGAAACCTATTCCATCTCGGGCCGCACCGGTATCGAGCTTTACCGTTCCATTGGCGAGCGTGGCCCGAAAAGCGGCGTCGGGCGCGCCATCGCCCACACGACCTTCAGGCTCACATGGCGCAGGGACTATCGGCCACAGGGAACGTCATGCACGCTGGTGTCGGCCGTGCCGCGCCTGGTCGTCACCTATACTTTGCCCAAACCCGCGCAGGCGCTTCCGGCGGCGACCAAAAAGCGCTGGGACAGCTTCATCGAGGGCATCAGGCTTCATGAAGAAGTCCACGGCGTTCATATGAAGGAAATGGTGGCCGAGATCGAGGCGAACACGATTGGCGTCACCGCCGAAAACGATCCTGGCTGCAAGAAGATCCGGCAGGACATCCAGTCGCCGCTTGGTGCTGCGTCACAGCGCCAGCGTCAGCGCAGCAGCGATTTCGACCGGGCCGAGATGGCGGAAGGCGCCAATATCCACCGCCTCATTCTGGGGCTGGTCAACGGCGAATAAACGGTTCGGGCCTACTGGAACGCCGTTTCCGTAAAACTGCGCAGCTTGCGCGAATGCAGGCGCTCCATCGGCATTTCGGCCAGTTTTTCCATGGCCCGGATGCCGATGGTGAGATGTTGCGCCACCTGCCGCTTGTAGAATTCGCTGGCCATGCCGGGCAGCTTCAGTTCGCCATGCAGCGGCTTGTCCGAAACGCACAGCAGCGTTCCATAGGGCACGCGGAAGCGGAAGCCGTTGGCCGCGATGGTGGCCGATTCCATATCGAGCGCGATGGCGCGCGATTGCGAAAGCCGCTGCACCGGCCCGCGCTGATCGCGCAATTCCCAGTTGCGGTTGTCGATGGTGGCGACCGTGCCGGTGCGCATGATGCGCTTCAGGTCGTAGCCGGAAAGGCCCGTCACCTCCGCCACCGCTTCCTGCAACGCCACCTGAATTTCGGCCAGCGCCGGCAGCGGTATCCACACCGGCAGATCGTCGTCCAGCACATGGTCCTCGCGCACATAGGCATGAGCCAGAACATAGTCGCCCAAAGCCTGCGTGTTGCGCAGGCCGGCGCAATGGCCGAGCATCACCCAGGCATGCGGGCGCAGCACCGCGATATGATCGGTTATGGTCTTGGCGTTGGAAGGGCCGACGCCGATATTGACCATGGTGATGCCCGCGTGGCCGGGCTTTTTCAGGTGATAGGCCGGCATCTGCGGCAGCCGCACCGGATTGCTTTGCGGGCTGGTCCGCTCGCCGGGGTGCGTGACGACGTTTCCCGGCTCCACGAATTCCATATAGCCGCCACCGCCCTCCGCCATCAGCTTGCGCGCCAGCGCCACGAACTCGTCCATGTAGAACTGATAGTTGGTGAACAGCACAAAGTTCTGGAAATGCTCCGGGCTGGTGGCGGTATAATGCGGCAGCCGGTGCAGCGAATAGTCGATACGCTGCGCCGTGAAGGGCGCGAGCGGGCGCATCTCGCCCAGTCCGAGTTCAAAGGTGCCGTTGGCGATGTGGTCGTCGATGCCGTCGAGATCGGGCACGTCGAACAGGTCGCGGATCGGACGCCGGATGCGTTCGGCGGCGGCGCCATCGACATAGGTGCCTTCGAGGAAAGCGAAATGCAGGGGAATGGGCGTTGCCGATTCCTGCACCGTGATCGCGACGCCGTGATTGCGCATGATCAGCCGGAACTGTTCGGTAAGATAGGTCTCGAACAGATCGGGTCGCGTGATGGTGGTCGAGAAATGCCCTGGCAGCGGCATGTGACCATAGGCCTGACGCGAATCCACCTGGGTGAAAGAGGTCGTGGTCAGGCCGACTTCGGGATAGAACGCCCGGTAGCGCTTGTCCGTATCGCCGCCCGAGGCCAGCGCGGCAAAGGAATCCCTCAGGAACCGGGTGTTGCGCTCATAGATGCGGCGCAGCGCCGCGACGATGGCCGCCGGATCGTCGAAACTCTGCGGTTTCACCGGCTCCGGGGTGATGATCGTTTCGATGGCTTGCGGGTAGATTCTGTTTTCCATGGCCCACTATATGGCCGGGAAAGGAGGGTGGGGAAGAGGGGAAGTTGAAGCACGTCGCCCGAAGGCGGAAACCGGTTTTTCGGACAATGACATGCGTGAAAACAACAGCTTGAAGCGCAGGGAACCGCTCTGAAAGAGCGCGACGCGGTTAGGGTGTTCCTGCTTTTTTCCGGACCGCGCAAATTCTCCAGAGCCGTTCATGGTTTAACGGAAGCGCCGAACGGCTCCAGGTCTGTGTCTTGTCGCGTTTACGAACGCAAACGACTGTGCGCTTTTGCTGGAATTGCCACAAAGCTTGCCGTCAGTTCCGTTGCAGGCTGACCAGCAGCACGAAGCCCACGCCCTTCTTCTTCAGCGACGGCGCCTCGATGGTCTGGCCCATATCCCCGCGCACCATCGGAACGGCGAGAACCGGAGCGGCCAGCATGGTCAGGATGAGCAACGCGCGGGGCAGGATGCGCAGGAAACCCAGGCTGTTTTCGGTAATGGCGTTCATCGTCCTGGTCTCCGTTCCTGCTTCAGCGGCCGATGCCGGTGCAGCCAAAGAGGCATTTTCCGGCTCGCACCTGTTCCCAGTGGCGGGGCTGACGGCCGGTTTCCGCGACGATCATGGCAAAGGCGATGCCGAAGAGCGTGGCCAGCAGACAGACGATGGTGAAGCGGCGAGCGAGCATGTCTCGTTTCCCTTGATGTTGGAAACAGCATCGCATCGCCCGGCTGAACGCTCTCTGAGAGGGCCGTTCATGTGAGGTTCAAAATTATTGACGCTCCTTAACCATGCCGGCTCATTGCGCCGGCCGGTGAAGCGCCTATCTGGTTGAACAGGTCATCGAGCTGCCGGAGAAGGACGAATGACGACACAGATCGCCCCCATGGAACTGTACTACTGGCCGACGCCGAACGGCCACAAGATCACGATCTTCCTGGAGGAAGCGGGCGTCCCCTATGAGGTGCGCTATGTGAACATCGGCCGCGGCGAGCAGTTCGAGCCGTCCTTCCTGAAGATCGCGCCCAACAACCGCATGCCGGCGATCGTCGATCCCGAGGGGCCGTCATCGGACGGAAAATGGGGCGGAGAGCCGATTTCCGTCTTCGAATCCGGCGCCATCCTGCAATATCTCGGCCGCAAGTTCGGCCGCTTCTACCCCGCACACGAGCGACAGCGCACGGAAGTGGACCAGTGGCTGTTCTGGCAGATGGGCGGACTTGGCCCCATGGCCGGCCAGGCGCATCATTTCCGCCAATATGCCCCGGAGAAAATCCAGTACGGCATCGAGCGCTACACCAATGAGGTCAACCGCCTCTACGGCGTCATGAACAAGCGCCTTGCCGATCGTGAATATCTCGCCGGCGACTATTCGATCGCCGATATGGCGTCATTTCCGTGGGTGCGGCCTTATCGCAATCAGGGGCAGGATCTGGACGAGTTCCCGAACCTGAAGCGCTGGTTCGAGGCGATTGCCGCGCGGCCAGCGGTGAAAAAGGCGGTGGAGGTCGGCCAGGACCGCCGCAACAATCTGGCGGACGACAAGGACGCGCAGAAAATTCTGTTCGGGCAGAAGGCGCGCGGCTGAAAACACCTTGGCCGAAACGAAAAGGCCACCGGCTGGAGGCGCTCCGACCGGTGGCCTTTCCCGTTGATGCGCCGCTTCTTTACTGGCGGGTGAGCGTTTCGCTCTTGCAGATCAGCCCGCCGAGCACGCAGCCGGAAAGCGACAGCGTGTTGCCCGAAACTCTGGCCTTGCCATTGTAGGTCTTGCCTTCGTCCAGCTTGTTCACGGTGCCCTTATAGGCGCCGTTGACGCCTTCCATGCAGCCGATGGACTTGCCCTTGTATTCTCCGGTCAGCACCGTGCCGCAATATTTGGCTCCGCCGCCGGAATAGGAAATCACGGTGCCGTTCGGCCGTTTCCACGAGCCTTCGATCGGATCGGCGACTGCAACGCCGGCCGTCATGATGATGGCGAGCGCCGCCATGCTGGTAATGCGAAACATGTCTCCTCCCTGAGCACTGCATTGCTCTTACGCAAACGTAAGCTAATCCAGTCTTTTGAAAAGCGAAAGCCGTGCCGTTGGGGAAGGATGTCAAGAAATATCCAGGGGCTTTCGGGGCTGAAAATGGCCGGTGCCGGAAAAGCGATGCTTCGGCTTGGTTAGCGAAGCGTTGAATTTCAATTCCGGATTTTTCGTAAAATTCGAGACAAAAGCCAGCGATTGCCGGGCTTTCCATCGTTAACGAATGGTCACGTTTACCTATTGTTTCAGCTTTGTTTTCCTCAAATTAAGCACGTCTTTTTACGGCGAATTCAAGCGCCTGCTTCATTCTGGGAAGCATCGAAGGGCAGCCCCACAGGTTCAAAGAAAGGGGCGCTCTCGCAACGGGACAGGGGTTTGAAAATGGCACGTTTTGAAATGCACGACGCTGGTTTCGGCACCATGGGCACGCGGGCTCAGGCCGACATGTTCGTTGAACTGGGCATGATGTACGCCATCGGACGCGATTGCGAGGTCGATCAGGTGGCAGCCCATAAATGGTTCAACATCGCAGCCATCAAGGGTTCGGCCAGGGCTGCCGAGCTGCGCTCGGAAATCTCGGCCAGCATGTCGAAGACCGAACTGGCACGGGCGCTGCGTGAAGCGCGTGAATGGATGACGATGCACTGATCCGGAAGAATAAGCCGCGCGCAGAACGCGGCCGGAATACAGGCGGCCGCCGCTCCAACGGCAAGCCGCCGGCAACAGGGCGAGAACACAGGGAAAGCGTGGGAAATAAAAGGCGCGGGGGCGCGCTATCAGCATCGGATCCTCAACAGGGGGCGATGCGATGCCGACAAAAACGCCGCGCAAGGCCGGGCCGCGACCGATCGGAACAAGATCGGCGCGGCTTTCGGCTTTCCCAGCGTGCCGCGACCGGAGACCGTCCTCAGCTCGCAGGCGGTAAAGGCAATAGAGCCGTTCAAGGTTTCACGGAATCGCCGAGCGGCTCCAGGTCTTTGTTTTGTCGCGCTTCCGCACCGGAAAAGTGTTTCCACTTTTCCTGGAAACGCTCTAGATGCCTTTCGTCAGGCTGCGTGTTATTCGCCTGCCTGTTCCGCGAAGCGGACCAGAACCGTCCCGTCGCTCACCTGACTGCCTTCGGCGGTGATCTCCACGATCACGCCATCATGAGGGGCGGCGATGGAGTGTTCCATTTTCATGGCCTCCAGAATGAGCAGCGGTTGCCCCTTCGTCACGCTGTCGCCGGCGGCGGCGCGCACCAGCTTGACCAGCCCCGGCATCGGCGCGCGCAGGCTGTCGGACCCGCCGCCCGCCTCGTCTGCCCGATCCAGCGGGTCGGGAACCGTGAACGTGTAGCTGACCGGCCCGTCGAACACGCTGACATGGCCCGGCCAGAGCGCGAGACTGATTGCTGGCGGCCGCAGGCGAAGCCATTCGCCGTCATGGGAATCCAGCTCGACGAAAGCCTGCCCTGCTTCGACGCCCACTCTTGCCCTTGCAGGCGCCTCGCCATGGCCGAGCGTGACGCGTCGGGGCGTCGCGTGGAAATGCGCATAGCCAGAGAGCGCCGACCACGGATCGTCGGAAGCCTCCCTTCCTGAAAGGCCGGATACGGCCAGAACCGCCGCGGCCGTCACTGCACCGGAGGGGGCGGGGATTGCCGTCAGTTCATCCTGCCTGCGCCCGATCAGCCCGGTATCGACGTCGCCGGCGGCAAAATCGGAGTCTGCGGCAAGGGCGGCAAGAAAGGCGGTGTTCACCGTCGAGCCGGCGATCTCGGTCTCCGCCAGCATGTCGCGGAGCCCGTCGAGCGCCGTTTCCCGGTCCGGCCCGTGAACCACCAGCTTGGCGATCATCGGATCGTAGAAGGGCGAAATCGTATCGCCTTCGCGCACGCCCGTTTCAACGCGCAGCGACGTGCCGGGCGCCGCCTCATCGGGAAACCACAGATGGTGGAGCGTGCCGGTGGCCGGCAGGAAGCCGCGCGCGGCATCCTCCGCATAAAGCCGCGCCTCGAAGGCGTGGCCGTCGAGCTCGATCTCGTCCTGGCGCAGCGGCAAAGCTTGATCGTGGGCGACACGCAACTGCCATTCCACCAGATCGACCCCGGTGATCATCTCCGTCACCGGATGCTCGACCTGAAGGCGCGTGTTCATCTCCATGAACCAGAAGCGGTCCACCTTCAGCCCCTGCGAGGCGTCGACGATGAATTCGATGGTGCCGGCCCCGGAATAGGAGATGGCCTTCGCCGCCTTGATGGCCGCTTCGGTCATGGCCGCGCGCATCGCGCCGGTCATGCCGGGGGCAGGCGCCTCCTCGATTACCTTCTGGTGGCGGCGCTGCGCCGAGCAGTCGCGCTCGAACAGATGCACGACATTGCCGTGATTGTCGCCGAACACCTGCACCTCGATGTGGCGCGGCTTCTCGACATATTTCTCGACCAGAACGCGGTCGTCGCCGAAAGCGGCCTTGGCCTCGCGCCGCGCCGACGAGAGCGCGTCGGCGAAATCGTCAGGATGATCGACGCGCCGCATGCCGCGCCCGCCGCCGCCGGCGCGCGCCTTGATCAGCACCGGATAGCCGATTTCGGTGGCCTTGGAGGCAAGCAGCACGATGTCCTGCGCCTCGCCGTGATAGCCGGGCACCACCGGCACGCCTGCCTGCTCCATCAGCCGCTTGGCCGCGTCCTTCAGGCCCATGGCCCGGATCGAGGCGGCGGAAGGGCCGATGAAAACCAGCCCGGCATCGGTCACGCGATCCACGAAATCGGGATTTTCGGAGAGGAAGCCGTAGC
>JAZIHP010000022.1:0-49566 GCA_036678505.1 Alphaproteobacteria bacterium | reverse complement strand
GGAGAACTGGGCGCTCGCACCGGCCGTCCGGCCGGAGGTGACGGAAGGCGCGCTTGCCCGCCAGCTCTACGAAGGCGATGCCCGGGCGATGACCGACCGGCTTGCGCTTGCCCTTTCGTCGGCTCGCGCCCGCGCGGTGGAAGATGACCAGGCCCTCATGGCGGCCGGGGCGGCCGGGGCGGCCGGGGGTTTTGCCCGGCAACTCGGCTTCGTGCGGAAATGGAAAAAGCCGGAATTCCCGCTCAAGGGCGCCGACCTGACGGCACTCGGCGTCACGCCCGGCCCGATGCTGGGGACATTGCTCAAGCAGCTTGAGCAGGACTGGATCGCAAGCGGCTTCGCACTCGGGCGCGACGTTTTGCTGGAACGTGCGGCGGAAGCCGTCAGGCCGCGTTCCTGACCCTTTCGATACGGGAGCGTATGGCCTCGATCATGGTTTCCCGGATCACCGTCTCGCCGTGGGTCTGGCGCATATGTTCCACGGCGCGGCGCATCACTTCCGCTTCCTCGCCGGCGCGGGTATGCCATTCGCAGCCCGGGACGAGCGATCCACAGTGAAATTCCTTCATCGGTGCCTCCTTCCTCGTCTTCTGAAGCATGCGGTTGTGCCGAAACCGGTTCCCGCTTTCGGGCGCCATGCTTTCTGGGGCGCCAGCATAACACAACAGGCGCGAAGCCGCTCGTCCGGAGATCGGATTTGATGGCGGGCGATGCGCATATCGGGCGAAGCGGCATGCTCCGTCCGATATGCGTCGGCGGGAAAAGGGCTATTTCACCACTGTGGCGGATTCGGCGATCTTGTTCTTTCCGCTCAAATCCCAGATCACCGAGACTTTCTCCCCGACCTTCAGGCCGGGGTCCTTGAATGTCTTCGCCAGCTGGAAGGCCGAACCGTCCTGAAGGACGAGGCTCTTGCCGGAAGTGAACTGTTTGATGCTGCCGGTGGTCTGGTGGGTGGCGGCGAATGCCGCTGAACCGCCGGCGAGAAGGAGGGTTGCAACGGTGGAAACAACAAGCGTGCGCATGGCAGGCTCTCCGTGAGATCGCGGACCCCGATCATCTTGCAGGGTCCGGACTGAGCGGACCGTCCGGACACGTCGGGTCGCGGTTCGAGGCTTGACGAACCGCCGGCGTTTCCCGGTCCGTCATGAAATTTATCCCTGATCTTTCAGCAGGATATTAGACTAAAAAGAAATTTTTCCGGGGCGTTGGCGCCACAATCCCTGCCCGCTTTCCCAATCTGGGCGGGGATTGTGGCGCAGGCTCTCCTCACGGAAATTTTAGCGCCGGACAGGACGCATCAGGGCCATTTCGCTTCCGGCGGCAGGCTTGAAAGGATGGAGTTGACGTTGCCGCCGGTCTTCAGGCCGAACGTCGTGCCGCGGTCGTAGAGCAGGTTGAATTCCGCATAGCGGCCGCGTCGGATCAGTTGCTCCTCGCGCTCCTGCTCGGTCCAGCCATCGTTGAAATTCCTGCGTACGATGTGCTGGTAGGCGACGAGGAAGGCGCGGCCGACATCCTGGACGAAGGCGAAATCGGACGTCCAGCCACCCTTGTCGTCGTCCGAATGCAGCCAGTCGAAGAAGATGCCGCCGATGCCGCGCGCCTCGTTGCGGTGCGGCAGGAAGAAATATTCGTCGCACCAGTCCTTGTAGCGGCCGTAATCGACGATGCCGGCATGCTTGTCGCAGGCGAATTGCATGGCGCGATGGAAGGCAACGGTGTCGGGGTCGTCCTGCCTGCGCCGGCGGTCGAGCACCGGGGTCAGGTCGGCGCCGCCACCGAACCACTGGCGCGAGGTGACGACCATGCGCGTGTTCATATGCACGGTCGGAACGTTGGGGCTCCACGGATGGGCGATCAGCGAGATGCCGCTGGCCCAGAAACGAGGGTCTTCTTCCGCGCCGGGAATGTTGCGACGGAACTCCGGCGAAAACTCGCCATGGACGGTGGAGGTGTGGACGCCGACCTTTTCGAACAGGCGGCCCTTCATGATCGACATGACGCCGCCGCCGCCGCGTCCTTCGTCGCGATCCCAGGGGGTGCGCTCGAACCGGCCGGGCGCCCATGAGGATTGCGGGCCGGACAATTCGTCTTCCAGAGCCTCGAAAGCCGTGCAGATGCGGTCGCGCAATTCCTCGAACCAGATCTTCGCCGTCTGCTTCTTTTCTTCGATGTCGGCCGGCAGTCCTGCCGGAATATCGGGTCTTTGCTGCACTGGCATCTCCACTTGCGGACCCCGCGGTCCGTAAAATGACTCGTCTTTTGTTGCCGTGATCCCTAATCTCTGTGGGGCAAGCGTCAAGGAGGCTTTTTTGCGAACGCCCGCAAGACCGCCGCTGGATGGGCTGAAGAAGCAGCTGGAACGCAGCCGGCTGGAGCGCGGCAGCAGGTCGCGCGACGGCTTCCTTCGGGAGACTTTCGTGCTGTCGCGCCCCGAAGCGCGCGCCAAGGCGCAGGAATGGTTCAAACGCTGGCCGAAGCAGGCCTATTGGACCGAAATCGAAAGCTGGTTCGAGCGGCCGGGCGACGTGATCGAATTCACCATACGCCGGCTGCCCGCCGCCGATTGAGACTGCTCAGCGCAATTGCCTGAGAGCTTCACCGGCAACCATGGCCACCGAAAGCGCGATGTTGATGCTGCGTGCGCCATCGGCCATCGGAATCAGCAGCCGCGCATCCGCATCGTCATGCACATGGGCCGGAACGCCTGCCGATTCGCGCCCGAACAGCAGCGTGTCCGCAGGGCTGAAGCCGAAATCCGCATAGGAAATCGCGGCTTTGGTGGAGAGCAGCACCAGACGCCGGCCCCCGGCGCGGCGTTCTTCCTCGAAGGCGTTCCAGTCGACATGCCGGGTAAGGGCGGCCATTTCCAGATAATCCATGCCGGCGCGTTTCAGAGCGCGGTCGGAAATATCGAAACCCGCCGGCTCGATCAGATCGATGCCGAGCCCGAGGCAGGCGGCAAGCCGCAATATGGTGCCGGTATTGCCGGCGATGTCGGGCTGGTAGAGGGCGATGCGGGGGCGGTTGGCGAGATGCATGTCGGTCGGGCTTCCGTTGCAATTCGGCCACAGGCGGCCCCGGCATTTCCTGCCGGCCAGGATGGTGTCTGGCAATGACCAGCGAATGGATATATAGAAACCGGATTGTCAACTGGAACAAAAGGAGGCGGATATGCAGATACTGATGCACACGATCACGTACCGTCTCCCGCCATTCGCCTGATAGCCAGTCGCCTGCCAGTCGCTCGATAGCGGCAGCCGGTTCGACCTTTATCTGATCGAAAAAGCAGGCGCGATTTCCGCTGAAACCATCGCTGGTTTCCGATTTCTCCTGAAACCATCGCTGGTTTCCGGCAGGGCTCTCGGCTTGTCCCGCTCATCCGATCTTCAGGCTCCCGCCTTGTTTTCCATCCGCCCATGGGTGTCCGGCAAGGCGGCTCTATATCTCCCGCACATGGCCATATTTGCCGCCGCTTTCCGGCGTCGTTGCGCGGACACCGAAATTTGAACGCAAGAGAACAAGAATGTTTCGCTGGTTTGAAAAAAGACTTGACCCCTTTCCCATTGAGGAGACGGCAGAGCCGCCCAAAACCCTGATTGCCTTTTGTGTGCATTTCACGCGCGGCGCCTGGCCTTACATCGTCATGGATGCGCTGCTGATCGCGGCCATAGCCATCACCGAAGTGTGGATGTTCCAGTTTCTCGGCTCGATCGTCGACTGGCTGTCGGCGCATGACCGCGAGACATTTTTGCAGACGGAAGGCTGGAAGCTGGCGGGCATGGCCCTGGTGGTGCTCGTGCTGTTGCCGGGCACCGTGTGGTTCCAGTCGCTGATCCACACGCAGACGCTGATGGGCAACCACCCGATGCGCATCCGCTGGCAGGTGCATCGCTATCTGCTGAAGCAGTCGATGACCTTCTATCAGGACGAGTTCGCCGGCCGCATCGCCACCAAGCTGATGCAGACGGCGCTGGCCGTGCGAGATTGCGTGATCAAGCTGGTCGATGTCCTCAACTACGTCATCGTCTATTTCCTCGGCGTGCTGTTCATCGTCGGCTCGGCCGACTGGCGGCTGGTCGCGCCGCTGCTGGCGTGGCTGATCGGCTATCTGTTCCTGCTGAAATACTTCGTGCCGCGCCTGGGCAAGGTCGGCAAGGAACAGGCCGATGCGCGCTCGCTGATGACGGGCCGCATCGTCGACAGCTACACCAACATCCAGACGGTGAAGCTGTTCTCGCATGCAAGGCGGGAGGCGGGCTATGCACGCGAAAGCATGGCCCTGTTCCTCGACACCGTTTATCGGGCCATGCGGCTGGTAACGGGGCTTTACGGGGTTCTCTATCTGCTCAACTCGATGCTTCTGGTCGCCGTTGCCGGCATGTCGATCTGGCTGTGGCTGGGCGAGCAGGTTTCGATCGGCGCGGTCGCGGTGGTCATCGGTCTCGTGCTGCGTCTGTGGGGCATGTCGCAGTGGATCATGTGGGAAGTCTCGGCGCTGTTTGAGAATATCGGCACGGTTCAGGACGGCATCGGCTCGATTTCCATACCGCGCCAGGTCGAGGACAAGCCCGGCGCGAAGGAACTGGTCGTGAACGAGGGCGAGATCCGCTTCGACGACGTCGGTTTCCACTATGGCAAGAAGAGGGGCATTATCGAGCACCTTTCGCTGACCGTGAAACCGGGCGAGAAGGTGGGCATCGTCGGCCGTTCCGGGGCGGGCAAATCCACGCTCGTCAATCTTCTGCTGCGCTTCTACGACCTCGAACGCGGACATATCCTGATCGACGGTCAGGACATCGCCGATGTGACGCAGGATTCGCTGCGGGCTCATATCGGCATGGTCATGCAGGACACTTCGCTCCTGCATCGCTCCGTTCGCGACAATATTCTCTACGGTCGTCCCGATGCGACCGGGGAGATGGTGATCGAGGCGGCGCGGCGGGCCGAGGCGCTGGACTTCATCGGCGCGCTCTCCGACGCCAGGGGGTGCAAGGGTCTTGATGCCCATGTCGGCGAGCGGGGCGTGAAGCTGTCTGGCGGCCAGAGGCAACGCATCGCCATCGCGCGTGTTATGCTGAAGGATGCACCGATTCTCATTCTCGACGAGGCGACGTCCGCGCTGGACTCCGAGGTGGAATCGGCCATTCAGGAGAACCTCTACAGGCTCATGCAGGGCAAGACCGTCATCGCAATCGCGCACCGCTTGTCGACCATCGCGGCGATGGACCGGCTGATCGTCATGGATAAGGGCCGTGTCATCGAGGACGGCACCCATGATGGACTGATTGCAAAGGGGGGCCTCTATGCGCAGCTGTGGCAGCGGCAATCGGGAGGCTTTCTCGTTGACGAGGGCCAGCATGAGCCGGCCGCCCGCATGAAGCTCGAACTTGGAGAAGACCCGGCCGAATGATCGATGAAGGCTGCGCCGGACGGCAAATCTTCAGAGCCGAAGCGGCGGAGCGCCCGCGATGATGAAAGCCATATACAACTGGTTCGAGGGGCGCGTGGACCCCTTCCGGGAACCTGCGAATCTGAGGCCGCCGGCCACCGTCGGCGGCTTCCTGTGGCACTATGTGGGTCAGGCGAAATTCGCATTCTTCGCCATGCTGGTCATCGGCGGCGTGGCGCCGCTGGTCGAGGCGGGCCTGTTTTATTTTGTCGGCAGGCTGGTCGACATACTCGACCAGCTTCCTCCGGAGCGAAGCTGGGCCGCGCTATGGGATGCGGCGGGCTGGGAACTGATGTTCATGGTCGCCGTGGTGCTGGCGGGGCGCACCGTCGTGGTGAGCCTTTCGGCGCTGCTGGACGAGCAGACGATTACTCCCGGCTTCTACAATCTGGTGCGTTGGCAGGCGCATCGGCATGTGTCGCGCCAGTCTTATTCGTTCTTCCAGAACGATTTTGCCGGCCGCATTGCCACCAAGGTGTGGCAGGCCGGGCAGGCGACCGGCGACCTCATGGAAAGCTTCATCGAGGTCGTGTGGTTCATGATCGTCTATACGGTCACCACCCTCGTTCTGGTCGCGGGGCTCGACTGGCGGCTGGCGGCGCTTGTCGTCGCATGGATCATGGCATTCGGCTGGCTGGCGCGCGTCTATCTGCCGGAAATACGCCTCCATGCGGAGGCGACGGCGGAAGCCGGCTCCATGATCAACGGACGCATCGTCGATTCCTATTCCAACGTGCAGACGTTGAAGCTGTTCGCAGCCGATGGCGACGACCGCTATCTGCGCAGCGGCTTCGACATCTATCTTGGCGCATTGCGACCGTTTACGCGGCGGCTGACCGGCGTGCGCATGGCCCTGACGGCGCTTTCAGGGGTGATGATCACGCTGATCGCCGGGTTTTCCGTCTATCTGTGGGTGGAGGGAGCGATAAGTGTCGGGGCGGTCGCCTTCACGCTGTCGCTGGTGTTGCGTCTCAACATGCTGCTCGGCCGCCTGATGATGCAGCTTAACGGCATCCTGCGAAACCTTGGCGTGCTGGAGAATTCCAAGCAACTGATCTCGCAGCCGCTCGGGCTGGCCGATGCGCCCGATGCGAAAGAGCTGGTCGTCAGCGGCGGGCGGATAGAGGTCAGGAACCTCAGTTTCCGTTACGGCACGGAAAAAAGCGTTCTCGACGGGATCGATCTTGTCGTGCGGCCGGGCGAGAAGATCGGCCTGATCGGTCCCTCCGGAGCCGGCAAGACGACGCTCATCAATCTTATTTTACGTCTCTACGACACGGAAGAAGGCGCCATTTGCATCGACGGGCAGGATATACGAACCGTTACCCAGAACTCGCTGCGCTCCAGCATCGGTGTCGTCAGTCAGGAAACGGCGCTTTTCCACCGCTCGCTGCGCGACAATATCAGGCTGGGCGCCCCGGATGCGACGGAAGAGGACGTGATCGCCGCCGCCGGCAAGGCGGAAGCGCATGAGTTCATCACTGCCCTGCGCGACAATCGGGGACGCAGCGGCTACGACGCTTTCGTCGGCGAGCGTGGGGTCAAGCTTTCCGGCGGACAGCGACAGCGCGTGGCGATCTCCAGGATTTTCCTCAAGGATGCGCCGATTCTCATCCTCGACGAGGCAACCTCGGCGCTCGATTCGGATGTCGAGGCCGCGATCCAGGAGAATTTCCACAGGCTCATGGAGGGCAAGACCGTCATTGCCATCGCGCACCGCCTGTCGACCATCGCGGCGCTCGACCGCCTCGTGGTGCTGGATCGGGGGCGCATTGTCGAGCAGGGCACGCATGACGAACTGGTTGCGCTGGACGGCCTCTATGCAAGGTTGTGGAAACGCCAATCCGGCGGTTTCCTGTTCAATGAGGAAAGCCCGCTGGCGGAAACCCGGCCGGCCTGAGCAACGGCCTGAGCATCGGCCTGAGCGTTGGGCTGAGCATCGGGCCGGGGCGCCGTCCCGGGCCGGTGCGCGAGGTGCTAAAAGCCGGAAAAAACCGGCATTTTTCGCTGCCCGCGACAATCTGCCCATCTTTATGTTGCGGTCTGGACAAGCGCTGCCTTCACGCATAAACCGAAGTCAAAATGCCGGAGGAGTTCGCTAGCCTGTCGCCATGCGTAAAGGGCTGGCGTTCGAGCGGGGATAAAGCTCGATCTTTCGGCACGGATGAGGCGAAAGGATCAGTCACCCGTGAGCGAAACAGATATCGAAAATCCAGCCCGGCGAGATTTTCTATACATCGCCACCGGCATGGCCGGCGTCGTTGGTGCCGGCGCTGTCGCCTGGCCGTTCATCGATCAGATGCGTCCCGACGCATCGACGCGCGCGCTTTCCTCGGTCGAAGTCGACGTTGCGGCGCTGGAGCCGGGCATGTCGCTTACCGTCAAGTGGCGCGGCAAGCCGGTTTTCGTGCGCAACCGCACCGAGCAGGAAATCGAGGCCGCCAGGGCGGTCAAGCTCGACGAGCTGAAGGATCCGGTCGCCCGCAACGCCAATATCGCCGGTGACGCGCCTGCCAACGACATCGATCGCTCGGCCGGTGAAGGCAAGGAAAACTGGCTGGTCATGGTCGGCGTCTGCACCCATCTCGGTTGCATTCCGCTTGGTCAGCAGGGCGATTTCGGCGGCTGGTTCTGCCCATGCCACGGTTCGCACTACGATACGGCCGGCCGTATCCGCAAAGGCCCGGCGCCTGAAAACATGACCGTGCCGGTCTTTGAGTTCATTTCCGATACCAAGATCCGCATAGGCTGAGGCAGGGGACAATTCGATGAGCGAGGGACACTCCACCTATGAGCCGACCACCGGCCTTGGCCGCTGGTTCGATGCCCGCATGCCGCTGCCGCGGCTCGTCTACGACAGCTTCGTTGCCTATCCGGTTCCACGTAACCTCAACTACATGTGGACATTCGGCGGCATCCTGTCGATCATGCTGGTTTCGCAGATCGTCACCGGTATCGTGCTGGCGATGCATTATGCGTCCGACACCGGCATCGCGTTCGATTCGGTCGAGAAGATCATGCGTGACGTGAACTCCGGCTGGCTGCTGCGCTACATGCACTCCAACGGCGCATCGTTCTTCTTCATTGCCGTCTATCTCCACATCATGCGCGGTCTCTACTACGGCTCCTACAAGGCGCCGCGCGAGCTGTTGTGGATTTTGGGCTGCATCATCTATCTGCTGATGATGGCGACGGGCTTCATGGGCTACGTTCTGCCCTGGGGTCAGATGTCCTTCTGGGGCGCTACCGTCATCACCGGCTTCTTCACCGCCATCCCGGTCGTGGGGACGTGGATTCAGGAACTGCTGCTCGGTGGCTTCGCCGTCGACAATCCGACGCTGAACCGCTTCTTCGCGCTGCACTACCTGCTGCCGTTCATGATTGCCGGCGTGGTCGTGCTGCACGTCTGGGCCCTGCATGTGACCGGTCAGAACAACCCGACCGGCATCGAGGTGAAATCGAAGACCGATACGGTCGCCTTCACGCCTTACGCGACCATCAAGGATGCGCTGGGCATGATCGTGTTCCTGATCGTCTTCGCCTATTTCATCTTCTACATGCCGAACTATCTCGGTCACGCGGACAACTACATTCAGGCCGATCCGCTGAAGACGCCCGCTCACATCGTTCCGGAATGGTACTTCCTGCCATTCTACGCGATCCTGCGCGCCATCACCTTCAATATCGGCCCGATCGACTCCAAGCTGGGCGGCGTTCTGGCCATGTTCGGCGCGATCGCGGTTCTGTTCGTGGTGCCGTGGCTCGATACGTCGAAGGTTCGCTCCGCAGTTTACCGCCCGTGGTATCGTCTGTTCTTCTGGATTTTCCTGGCGGACAGCGTGTTCCTGGGCTGGCTCGGCTCGCGTCCGGCGGAAGGTTCCTATGTGATCATGGCGCAGATCGCGACGCTCTACTATTTCGCGTTCTTCATCGTCATCATGCCAGTTCTGGGGCTGATCGAGACCCCGAGGCGTCTGCCCAACTCGATCACCGAGGCTGTTCTGGAAAAGAACAGGGCTGGCGGAACCGTCCACCCCGAAGGCGCTGCTGCGTCGCCTGAAACCCGCGGTTGAGCGACGAGTCTTTCGAGAGGAATTTGGGTATGAAGAAGATTCTCGCTTCATTGGCCGCGATAGGCATGGCGATAGCCGCAGGCACCGCCATCGCCCAGGAAGGGCACAATGCCGCCGCCGAGCCGGCGCATTTCCCCATCCACAAGCCGAAGCAGGCCGAATGGAGCTTTGCCGGCCCGTTCGGCACATACGACAAGGCGCAATTGCAGCGCGGTCTCAAGGTCTACAAGGAGGTCTGCTCCGCATGTCACTCCATGGACATGGTCGCGTTCCGCACCCTTGAGGACCTCGGCTATTCGGAAGCGCAGGTTAAGGCCTTCGCCGCCGAATACACCATCGGCGATGGCCCGAACGATGACGGCGACATGTTCGAGCGCCCGGGACTGCCGTCCGATTATTTCACGCCGCCGTTCCCGAACCATCAGGCGGCTGCGGCATCCAATGGCGGCGCGGCTCCGCCGGACTTCTCGCTGATCGCCAAGGCGCGCGGCGTGGAGCGCGGCTTCCCGACGTTCATTTTCGACATCTTCACGCAGTATGCGGAGAACGGTCCGGACTATATCTATTCGCTGCTGACCGGCTACGATGAAGAGCCGCCGGCAGGCATGGAGATCGCCGAGGGAACGCACTACAACCCGTATTTCATCGGAGGCAAGTCGCTGGCCATGGCCGCACCCTTGTCCGACGATCAGGTGACGTATGACGACGGTGCGCCGCAGACGGTCGACCAGTATGCGCGCGACGTTTCCGCCTTCCTCATGTGGGCCGCCGAACCGCATCTGGAAAGCCGCAAGAAGACCGGCTTCCGGGTGATGGTGTTCCTGGTCCTGTTCGCCGGCCTGATGTACGCCACCAAGCGCCGGGTGTGGGCCAGCGTTCCCCATTGAACCGGCAGGCCGGTGATCCGGAAAGGGGCGCTGCTTGGCGCCCTTTTCTTTTGGCCGGAACGCTGCGACATCGGCTTGAAAACGGAAACCGCTCATGACGTCTTCAGTCACGGAAAAACTTCTCGCCGTCATCCGCACCATTCCCGATTATCCGAAACCGGGCGTTCAGTTTCGCGACATCACCACGCTGCTGGGCAACGCCAATGCCTTTGCCATGGCCGTGGAAGGGCTGACGCAGCCTTTTGTCGGCCAGTGCATAGACAAGATTGCAGGTATCGAGGCGCGCGGCTTCATCCTCGGCGGCGCGGTCGCGCACCGGCTTTCGGCGGGCTTCGTGCCGATCCGCAAAAAGGGAAAGCTGCCGCATGACACGGTGCGCGTAGCCTACAGTCTGGAATATGGCCTGGACGAGATGGAGATGCACCGCGACGGCGTAAAGCCCGGCGAGAAGGTGATTCTCATCGACGACCTGATCGCCACCGGGGGTACGGCAGAGGCGGCGGTCAAGCTGCTCGGTCAGATCGGTGCAGATATCGTGGCTGCCTGCTTCGTCATCGATCTGCCCGATCTCGGTGGACGCAAGAAGATCGAAGCGCTCGGTGTTCCGGTGCGGACGCTGATGGCATTCGAGGGCGAATAATCCGCAGATTAAAGCGTGTCGGTAGCGCCGGCAACTGAGGGCCCGGCCCTGGAAACGCGACAAGACAAAGACCTGGAGCCGTTCGGCGATTCCGTGAAACCATGAACGGCTCTATTGCGGTGTCGCGCGCGTCTCAGGCGGACGCGCCACCGGCCTTCACAAGCACGGCGTTATCGAACTCAAGCACCCTGGCGCCGGTCTCGTTGAAAGCCTCGCCTTTGGCGTTGAGCAGTATCCAGCCCGGTCGAGAGGCGAGGGGGCGGTATCCCATATCGGTGCGGGTAAAGGTTATGGTCTGGCCGGCATAGACCGGCTTCAGCCATTTCAGATTGCGGAAGCCGGGAGAGGGGCCGAATTCTGGCGCGGGACCTTCTCCGTTCCAGTCTGCTTTGGCCGCATCGCGCTGCTGCGCATTGAAGCGCATCCACATGGACGCCGTATGCCAGCCCGATGCGCAAAGTCCTCCAAGCACGCTTTTGCGGGCTGCCTCTTCATCCATATGGAAAGGCTGTGGATCGAATTTTGCAGCGAACGCCTTGATTTCATCGGCGTGAAAGGTGTGGGCGCCAAGTGTGCGGCTGACGCCGATCTTGAAAAATTCATCCAGGCTCATTGCGCGGCCTCCCGGCTCAGGAACATGCCGGTGTTCTGAAGCTCGAACACGCTTTCGCCACGCTGGTTGACCATTTCGGCGCGCATGGACACCAGTCCGAGGCCGGGTTTCGACGATGACATGCGCTTGTCAAGCACGGTTGAGCGCGCCGTCAGACGGTCGCCCGCAAGCACGGGCTTCTTCCATTTCACCTCGTCGATGCCGGGTGAACCCTGCGAGGTGGAATCGAGTAGCAACGCATCGCACAGCATGCGCATGAACATGCCGCAAATGTGCCAGCCCGATGCGGAGAGCCCGCCCAGAATACTCGCTTCGCCGGCCGCCCGGTCCAGATGCATGGGCTGGGGATCGAACTCGGACGCGAATTCGACGATCTCCCCGGCGCTCACCAGCTTCGATCCCAGTTCCAGCGAGCTTCCGACCTCGAAATCCTCGTAAGCCCATTTCTTCCCTGCCATGCGTGCAACCCCGTTCAAGTTTGTACGATTATCATGGACGTCGGCTCTTTGTCGCACAAGCGGCTTTGCAACGCCTTTTCCATGGCAATCGTGTAAATGAAGCCGCAGCATATAGGCAAGGCTGCGCCGGCAAGGCGGTTTATCTGGCACAAGCCTATCTGGCCGGTAATACAGGCCAGGCTTCAATTTCCCTGATATCGGAAGGGATCGCGTTTTGTTTGATTGATCATCGGGGCGAGCGATGCCGCGATGGTAAATCTGCTTTCTGCAACAGGGATCGGTGGAAAAATGTCAGTTTCGGTCGATAGCGCCCCTCCGGCAGCCGGTTCGAACTGGCCCGCACTCATCGCCCTTGTGGCCGGGGCGCTGGCAATGGCGATCTCTCCCATTCTGGTGCGATTGTCGGATGTCGGTCCCTTCGCCAGCGCTTTTTACCGGGTGTTCCTGGCGCTGCCGTTTTTGTTCGCATGGATGCGGATTGAACGGAGGCGCAGCAAGACGCCCGCGCCGGCAAGACGTTTCTCGCCTGCGGTGATTGCAACCGGCCTCGCCTTCACGGGCGATCTTTTTTTCTGGCATCTGGCGATCTTGAACACGACGATCGCCAATTCCACCTTCTTTGCGACCACCGCGCCGATCTGGGTTGGACTGCTTGGATGGATCGTTCTTGGCCGCCGGGTTACGGCGGTCACGGCTCTCGGGCTTCTCTTCTGTCTTGTCGGGGGCGGAGCCCTGGTCTGGCGTTCTTTCGAACTCTCTCCCGATCATTTGCTTGGCGACCTTTTCGGGGCGCTCACCGGCCTGTTCTTCGGTATCTACTTCCTCACGGTGGAGAGGGCGCGGGAAACCGAGGGAGCGGCCTGGATCACTTTCCATATGAGCCTGATAACGGCTGCCCTGCTGGCGGTGACGGCCGCAGGCGCCTCTTTGCTCTATGGTCAGCAAATGTTCCCATCCGACGCCACCGGCTGGCTTGTGCTGGTCTGCCTTGCCGCCATCAGCCATGTGGGGGGACAGGGGCTGCTGTCCTACGCGCTCGGAACGCTGCCTTCGATGTTCTCGTCACTGGTGATCTTCATGGAAGCCGTGGTGGCCTCGGCGCTCGCATGGCTTGTCTTCGGTGAAGCCATAACCCCGCTTCAGGGGCTTGGAGGCCTTGCGATCCTGTGGGGCATCTGGCTGGCGAGGCCGCAGACGCGGGGCAAAAAGGGCGGCAAGGCCGGATAGGCAATGCCGCGCCGGTCTGGTCAGGTGTTGAACTTGAACATCATCACGTCGCCGTCCTGAACGACATATTCCTTGCCTTCGTCGCGGGCCTTGCCGGCTTCCTTGGCCGCCACTTCACCGCCCAGCGTCACAAAGTCGTTATAGGCGATGGTCTGGGCGCGGATGAAGCCGCGCTCGAAATCGGTGTGGATGACCCCGGCCGCCTGCGGAGCCTTGGTGCCGCGCTCGATGGTCCAGGCGCGCGTTTCCTTCGGGCCGGCGGTGAAATAGGTGATGAGGTGAAGAAGCTCGTAGCCGGCCCGGATCAGGCGATCCAGTCCCGGTTCCTCAAGGCCCATGGACGACAGGAATTCCTGCGCCTCCTCGTCGGGAAGCTGGGCGACTTCGGCTTCGATCGCAGCGGAAATGATCACCACGCGCGCACCTTGCGCTTCGGCCATCTTCTCTACGGCCCTGGTGTGTTCGTTGCCGTCGGCGGCAGCGCCTTCGGCGACGTTGCAGACATAGAGAACCGGGTGCGAGGTGAGCAGGTTCAGCCCCTGCAGGATGCGCAGGTCCTCAACCGCAAGACTGTCCAGCAGGACGCGCGACGGTTTGCCGTTCTGAAGCAGTTCGAGAGCCTGTTCCATCATGGGAAGAACGGCGAGCGATTCCTTGTCCTTGCCGCTGGCGCGCTTGCGCGTCTGGACGATGCGGCGTTCAAGGCTTTCCAGATCGGCGAGCATCAGTTCGGTTTCGACCGTCTCGGCGTCGGCTACGGGGTCGATGCGGCCTTCGACATGGGTGATGTCGTCGTCCTCGAAACAGCGCAGCACGTGCACGATCGCATCGACCTCGCGGATATTGGCGAGGAACTGGTTGCCAAGCCCTTCACCCTTGGATGCGCCGCGCACGAGGCCGGCGATGTCGACAAAGGAGATGCGGGTCGGGATGATTTCCTTCGAGCCTGCCGCCGCGGCGACGTTTTTCAGGCGCGAATCGGGAACGGCGACTTCGCCGGTGTTCGGCTCGATCGTGCAGAACGGATAGTTGGCTGCCTGCGCGGCGGCGGTTCTGGTCAGCGCGTTGAAGAGCGTCGACTTGCCGACATTCGGCAGACCCACGATGCCGCATTTGAAACCCATGATTTTCTGATCCTGTCCTGCGGGGAAAGTAATCCCGGCTATGGTCGATAGGGCGGCCGCTCGTCAAGGCCGCGCCGCTTATTCCTTGCCGAGAAGCTTCCTGAGCATGGCGGCCATGGGGCCGCCTTCCGGAAGCTTGGCGGCTGGCGAATTCTGGCGGGCCTGCCGGATATGGCTCTGTGCTTTCGGCGCTGGTTTGTTCGGCGGGGGCGCGTCGTCCTCACCGGTCGGCTGAAGCTTGTCGCGCAGGGCCAGCGTGACCCGGTTCATGAAGGAGCTGTCGTCACCCCTTGCGATAAGGCCTGCATTGTCGCCAATCGCATCGATCAGCACATCCAGCCATTCGCGGTCGCTTCCGGAGAAATCTCCAAGCACATGGCCATGCACCATCTCCCGGGGGCCGGGATGGCCGACACCGATGCGAACGCGGCGATAATCCTTGCCGATATGCTGGTCGAGCGAGCGGATTCCGTTGTGACCGCCGGCGCCGCCGCCTTTCTTGACCCGAATCTTGCCGGGTTCGAGGTCGATCTCATCGTAAAATACGGTGACTGCGGAAGGATCGAGCTTGTAGAAGCGCAGGGCTTCGCCGACCGACTGGCCGGACAGGTTCATGAAAGTCTGCGGCTTGACGAGCAGAACCTTTTCGCCTTCGAGCCTGCCCTCGGCGATTTCCGCCTGAAACTTGCGCGACCAGGGCGAAAAGGAATGGCGGCGGGCAATTGCGTCCGCCGCCATGAAACCGACATTGTGCCGGTTGTTCGCATATTTCGCGCCCGGATTGCCGAGGCCCACAAAGAGCAGCATCGTCAGTCTCCAGGCGCTGAGAATTACTTCTCTTCGCCTGCCGCAGCCTCTTCGCCATCGGCGTCGGACTTGGCGGCGGCGGAGCCGGCAATGGTGGCCACGGTGAAGTCGCGGTCGGCGATCACCGGCGTGATGCCTGCCGGGACGGCGATCTTGGAAATATGGATCACGTCGCCGATTTCGGTGCCTTCCAGATCGACAGTGATCGAATCGGGAATCTTGTCGGCCGGGCAGAGGAACTCCACCTCGTGACGCACGACGTTCAGAACGCCGCCACGCTTCAGGCCCGGAGACTTCTCTTCGTTGATGAACTGGACCGGAATGTTGACGTTGACTTCGGTCTTGGCGCTGACGCGCAGGAAGTCGACATGCAGCGGGAAGTCGCGAACGGCGTCGAGCTGATAGTCCTTGGGCAGGACGCGGATCTTCTTGCCGTCGACGTTGATCGTGGCAACGGTGGTCATGAAGCCGCCGCCGTGAATCTTGTAGAAGACATCCTTGTACGACAAGGTAATCGCCAGGGGAGGCTGCTTGTCGCCATAGATAACTGCGGGAATCTTGCCGTCACGGCGAATGGCACGGGCGGACCCCTTACCGACCCTTTCGCGCGTCTCGGCCTTGAGCTCGTAGCTGGTGCTCATGGCATTTCCTTTCATAATGTGCGGAGCGTCTGCGATGGGCGTACCCGAAACAGACGGGAAGCGCGGCGTCCCGAATTTTGTCTTCGCCTGCGCGACAGGCAATGGCAGAGCGGGAAGACGGGCTTCGACCGCGTTGCCTCCAAGGGTGTCTACGCGGCTGGCGGCTCTATAACGGAAGGGGCGTTCTCACGCAAGACCGCCGGAGAAAACCCCGCGGTCCTGCGCTGTTTTCATCCTCGGGAAACCTGCTTTGTCTTCGTGCCGGGGAGGAAGACGGTCAGAAGGCCGATCAGCGGCAGGTAGGAGCAGGCATGGTAGACGTATTCGATGCCTTTCGCGTCTGCGACGATGCCCAGAAGAGCCGCCGCAATGCCGCCCATGCCGAAGGCAAAGCCGAAGAAGATGCCGGCAATCATGCCGACGCGTCCCGGAACCAGTTCCTGCGCAAACACCACGATGTTGGAGAAAGCGGACGACATGATCAGGCCGATGACGATGGTGAGGATGATCGTCCATTCGAAATTGGCGTAGGGCAGGGCCAGCGTGAAGGGGATCACGCCAATGATCGAGAACCAGATCATGGCCTTTTGTCCGAGACGGTCGCCGAACGGGCCGCCGAACAGAATGCCGAGCGCACAGGCGCCGAGGAAGGCAAAGAGCAGGATCTGCGACGTCTGCACGGACACGCCGAATTTTTCGATCACATAGAAGGTGTAGTAGCTGGAAAGGCCTGCCATATAAGCATTCTTGGACAGGACCAGAACGGTCAGGATGGTGAGCGCCCAGGCAACGCGCCTGCGGGGCAGCGTCATGATGGGAGCGTGCGACTTCGCGGCGGAGGCCGTTCTTGCCTGCAACCGCTTGTACCAGTTGCCGACCCTGTAGAGAATGACGATGCCGAGCAGTGAAGCGAGAGCGAACCACGCAATGCTGTGCTGGCCATATGGCACCACCACGAAGGCCGCCAGCAGAGGGCCGATAGCCTGACCGGCGTTTCCTCCCACCTGAAACAGGGATTGCGCAAGGCCGTGGCGGCCACCCGAGGCAAGACGGGCGATGCGCGAGGATTCGGGATGGAATATGGCCGAGCCGATGCCGATCAGCGAGGCGCCTGCCAGCAGCACCCAGTAATGTTGCGCATAGGCGACGACGATCAGGCCGAACAGCGATGCGGTCATGCCGAAGGACAGGGAGAACGGCATGGGCTTTTTATCTGTGATCAGCCCCACCACCGGCTGAAGCAGCGATGCCGTGAGCTGAAAGGTGAAGGTCAGAAGGCCGATCTGCCAGAAATCGAGGCCGTAATTGCCCTTCAGCAGGGGATAGGTCGCCGAGAGCAGCGATTGCATGATGTCATTGATGCCGTGGCACAGGCTCACCGCCAGGATCACGGTCAGGGTGGTGCCGGTTCCGGAGACGCCTGGGGCAGGGATGGCTGTGTCGGTCAAGGCAAGGCTCCGTGCACTCAGGCAATAAGCAGGGTCAGCACGGGCTTATAGTCCTGTTGCATCGTTGTTTCTTTCGTGGTTTGGTCCATTACTTTCGCAAGTGGGCCAATTATAATGCTGAAGGAAAAAACTTCTGCCGGCAACCATGACGTTTCGATGTTCGAAATGCATATGCGGCGGCTTCGGCGGCTGGAAGAGGCCAGCGGGCATATTGTCGCTCTGCCTTGCGAATATCCGGACGGCTATCGGGTTCCGGAGCATGATCATGACCGGGCCCAGCTTCTGCATGCGCTGCACGGCGTTGTTCTGGTCAAGACAAAATTCGGGCGTTGGATCGTGCCGCCCGACCACGCCATGTGGGTTCCGGCCGGCATCGCGCACTCGGTGGAGATGCTTGGCGATGTCAGCATGCGCTCCGTCTATGTGGTCCCGGATGCGATCGAGGGATTGCCGTCGCGGTTACGGGTCGTTGCCGTCAGCGATCTGATGCGAAGCCTTATCGTTGAGGCGGTGCGCATGCCCGCGCGGTCCGCGCCATCCGAACGGATGATCTTGCTGCTGAACCTGCTTCTGCTGGAGATTCCGCGGCTTCCGGAGCGCCCGCTGGGGCTTACTTTCCCGTCCGATCCGCGTATTGCGGCACTGTGCCGCCGCTTCCTCGCGGAGCCGTCGCCTCACACGACCATCGATGACTGGGCGGCGTTGCTCGGCATGAGCCGGCGGTCGTTCACGCGCAGCTTTCACAGGCAAACGGGCTTGTCGCTTTCAACCTGGCGGCAGCAGGCGCTGTTGTTTGCGGCGTTGCCGAGGCTGGCCGATGGCGAGCCGGTCACGAGCGTCGCCCTCGACCTGGGCTATGACAGCGTTCCGGCCTTCATCACCATGTTCAAGCGCATGCTGGGCGCTTCCCCGCGCAGCCATCTGCGCCGTTCGGGGGAAGGTGAGCGCCCGGCGCAGCAGAACCGGTTTCGGGACAACGACATGCGTGAAAACAACAGCTTCAAGCGCAGGGAGCTGATCTGAAAGATCGCGACACGCTTTAGTCGAAGAGGCTGGAAACCGACTGCTCGGAAGCCGTGCGCGAGATCGCCTCGCCGAGAAGATCGGCAATGGTGATGGTGCGGATATTGGATGCATCGAGCGCGGCCTGAGTGGGCTCGATCGAATCGGTGATGACCAGTTCCTGCAGGCGGGATCCGGCGATCCGCGCGGATGCGGCGCCGGAGAGCACGCCGTGGGTGATATAGGCGGTGACGCTGGTTGCGCCCTTTTCGAGGAGAGCGTCTGCTGCGTTGCAAAGCGTGCCGCCGGAATCGACGATATCGTCGATGAGCAGGCAATCCTTGCCATGGACGTCGCCGATGACGTTCATGACCTCGGATTCGCCCGGCCGTTCGCGGCGCTTGTCGACGATGGCCAGCTGTGCGTCGAGCCGCTTGGCAAGCGCGCGGGCGCGCACCACGCCGCCCGTGTCGGGGGATACGACCATGACGTTGTTCAGCTGTTTGTACTTGGCCTTCACATCGCGCGCCATCACCGGAACCGAAAACAGATTGTCGGTGGGGATATCGAAAAAGCCCTGAATCTGTCCGGCATGAAGGTCGAGCGTCAACACGCGGCTGGCGCCGGCGCGGGTGATCATGTTGGCAACCAGCTTGGCCGAAATCGGCGTGCGTCCGGATGCGCGGCGGTCCTGACGGGCATAGCCGAAATAGGGGATCACAGCCGTGATGCGCCGCGCTGAAGAGCGCATGAACGCGTCGATCATGATCAGCAGTTCCATCAGATGATCGTTGGTGGGATAGGAGGTGGATTGCAGGACGAATACGTCCTCGCCGCGCACGTTTTCCTGAATCTCGACGAAAATTTCCTGATCGGCGAAACGGCGCACGCTGGCCTTGCCGAGTGGAATGTTCAGATAGCGGGCGACCGCCTCGGCCAGCACCCGGTTGGAATTGCCCGCAAAGAGTTTCATGTCTTGTTCCCGGAGAGAAATTTATGGGGGTTTTTAGCCGCCTTGGTCAGTATTGCAAGCGCTGCGAGCCGGATTCTCCGCACAAATCCCAAGATTTCGGGCATATATAGCCAGTGCGGCGCAGGGAAAATGTCGCAGCCGATCAGATCATCCCGGCGTGGGCAGGTTGCCAAACCAGCCGGAGAGCTGGTCGATGGTCGTGTCGGCAATGGAGGCGAGCGTGACCGGCGCCACGCCGGGCCAGCCTTCGGCATCCTTCACGGTAGGAGCCTTTTGCTGACCGGAGATGCGATGAAGGCGGCTTCCGGTCGGGTCGTATATGTCCCAGACATAGATGACTGTGGTCTGGCCTTCCTCGGTCAGAACCGAAAAATAGCCTTTCAGGACGTGGGTCGCGCTTTGATTGGAACTGCCAGCCAGCGTTATGCCTCGCTGGCGCGCCCTTTGCTGGAGCGCTTCCATCAGCGGGCTTGCGGCTTCCACCGATGCCCCGACGATCGGCGCCACCTGAAGCCGGACCCTGGCGGTTCCGGCCTGAGCCTGCACCGGCGACGCATCGTTTGCGGCTGCCGGGGTCGTGGGTCTGGATGCCGCCGCCGATGGATCAAGCGCGGCTGAACCGTTGCAGGCGGAAACAGCCAGCGCCACAAAAAGCACGCTCGACGCGGACGCTCGCTTCATACGCCTCGACACTCCATACACGGCGGGGATCATACATATCCCGGCGCGGAATGTATCACTTCACGATCAAGTCGAGATCATGGCGGGACAGCGGCCTGGCCTGAGATTCGGTGGTCAGATAGGTGCGGCCGAGCGTCATTGCCGTCTCGGTTTCAGAATCCATGATGATCATGTGAGCGAACAGCGTCATGTTGGGCGCGATCGGTTCCGGATTGCCCTGATAGAACATCGGCATGTCCATCCATGACGGGGAAAAGCGCGCGCCGACCGAATAGCCGCAGGCATTGAGCCGGTGCCGTGTCAGCCCATGCGCTTCCATGGTACGGGAATGGGCATCGAAAACATCGCCGAAGGTATTGTCGGGCGTAAGCGCTTTTTCGATGGCGAGCAGGGCTGCGTGCGCGGCATCGAACAATTCCTGATGGCGTTTCGATACCTTGCCGGTGAGAGCCGTGCGCATCATCGGGGCGTGATAGTGGTGGAAGACACCGGCCCATTCCAGAGTGATCTGGTCATTCTTGTTGAGTTTCCTGCGGCCGGCCTTGTAGCGGCACAACAGTGCGTCCGGACCGGAACCGACAATGAATTCATTGGCCGGGTAGTCGCCGCCGCCGGCAAGGATCGTGCCCTGCATCGCCGCCAGAATGGCTGCCTCGTCGCCGCCCTGCCTGATCAGGGGCAGGGCTGCATCGAGTGCTTCATCGGCCAGTGCGGCCGCCTTTTCCACCTTGATGATTTCCGCCGGGCTCTTGAACAGCCGCAGCCGGCCGACGATGCCGGACGCGTCGGAAATCTGGCCGAAGGTCTGCAATTGCTCATCGAGCCGGCGGCCATTGTAGGCGGTCAGGCCATGCGTGTCATATTCGACGCCGATGCGCGCGCCCAGCAGGTCGAGTTCGTTCAGCAGGTTGCGCAGGTCGATGGCCGGATTGGCGCCTTCACGATCGGTCCACAGGACGACGTTTTCAATAATGGAGGTGTTGCGGGCCTGACGCAGATCGGCGGAGCGGGTCAGCAGCGTGGTCGAGCCGTCCGCCTTCACCACCAGACACTGGAAGAAGCAGAAGCCGAAGGTGTCGTAGCCGGTCAGCCAGTACATGCTTTCCTGTGCGAACAGCAGAACGGCGTCGAGCTTGCGCTCGGCCAGTTCGATCATCAGCCGGTCGCGGCGGGCATCGAATTCGGAACGTTCGAAATGCAGCGCCATGGATTGCTTACCTTTCCAGAACGATCACCGAGACCTGCCGGCCATAATCCGGCTCGTTTCGGTGAGTGGTGCGGCGATAGGAGTAGAACAGGTCTTCTTCCTCATAGGTGCAGCGCCCAAGCGCATCTGCGGCTACGCCCGCATTGCGCAGACGCTCCACGGTGTAGCCGTTGAGGTCGAACAGGTGATGTTCGCTGCGGTTGGAAGGGGTGAACCAGCGTTCATTGACGGGAGCGGCGGCGATGAAGCGATCCCGGAATTCGGGGCCGACCTCATAATTCCTGCCGCTGATCGAGGGGCCCAGCACGGCGACGATCGAGTCGCGCCGCGCGCCGAGATTTTCCATGGCGATAATCGTGTTTTCCAGAACGCCGGTCAGGGCGCCTTTCCAGCCTGCATGCGCGGCTCCCACCACGCCCGCGCGCGGATCCGCAAACAAAACCGGGCCACAGTCAGCCGTGACCGCGCCGACAGCGATGCCCGGACGGTCGGTGACTATGGCATCGGCCTTTGGACGCTCAGCCGCGAATGGCTCGCGGGCTACAACTACGTCCGGCGAATGGATCTGCCAGGCGGTCAGCAGATGGTCGGAGCCAATCCCCATCCAGTCGGCTACGCGGCGACGGTTTTCAGCCACCAGGGCCTGATCGTCCTGCGATCCCGTGCCGACATTGAGGCCGCGATAGATGCCTTCGGACAAGCCGCCCGTGCGGGTGAAGTAGCCGTGGCGGATGCCGCCTGTTCCTGCCTTGTCCAGCAGATGAGAGCGGATCGGTTCCGGTTTTTTCTGATTCAGCATTGCGGCTTTGTTGTCTCCCCGGACCGTTTCGTCAAGCGGGGCTGCGCTGGTTCCCGCCCGAGCCACAGTGATCGAGAGTGAGGCCGGACGCGGGCGAAAGTCAATTGCTTAAAGCGTGTCGCGATCCTCCAGATTCGCTGCCTGCGCTCTAAGCGCTTGTTTTCCAATATGTCATTGTCCCGAAACCGGTTCCTGCTTTCAGGCGGCCGGCATTATCGGAAAAGTCACCTCGCCCGCGTCCTTCGGCAGCACGGCCAGAACCTTGAACAACTCGCCCATCTGATCGGGGCCGGCAAGCCGCTCCACCTGAGCGGAGATTGCGTCGCGGCCAGCTTCATGCGCATGGGCTCCCAGATTTCCGGCACGTTCCAGCAGGCCCATGGAAAGAAGAAAAGCGCCCTGCGTTGTGGCCATTGTTTTCAAGCCTTGCGCTTGCGCCACCTTTGAAAGAGCTGCGAAATCCACGTGACTGGTCAGATCGGCATCGCCCGGATGAGCGAGAACGTCATCGAACGCATGGTTCTTCAGCGCCTGCAGGGTGTCGCCCACGCCGGACAGGAGATAGCCGTAATCGATGAACAGACCCGCTCCGCCATGCGATGAGATGCGGCCAGCGATTTCCGCCATCAGGGCGCTCCGCGCCGGAGCGAATTCGACAATGGCGCCTTCCGGCGCCGAGGCGGCGTCCGGTGGCAACAGTTTAGGGTCGGGCGCCGCCATGCCGGCAAAGAAGGCAAGCGCGCCATGGTCGTTCAGGCCTACCATGCGTTCGCGCCAACCGGCCGTGGTCCGGACGAACTGCCGGACGGGGAGGGCATCGAACAATTCGTTGCCGACGATGAAAAGGGGCATGGCGGGAAGGGCTGCCACGGTCTCATGCCATGTGGCCTTTGCCGCCATCGGACCGAGGGTGTTGCGCTGCATTTCGGCAAGTCGCGGGCTGGTCTCGACAAGCGCGAAATTGACGGCTTCGAAAAACGTCGGGTCGAGCCGCGACCATGTGCGCAGCATGTCCTTCATCAGCGTTCCGCGTCCGGGGCCGATCTCGGCTACGGTGGCGGGTACAGGGCGGCCATTCGCTACCCATGCCTCATATAGCCAGACGGCGGCCAGCTCGCCGAACATCTGGCTGATCTCCGGGGCGGTGATGAAGTCGCCATCGCAGCCGAAGGGTTCCCGCGTGGTGTAGTAGCCATGCTGAGGGTCGAACAGGCAAAGCGCCATATATTCGCTGACCGGGATGGGGCTGTCCGCCGCTATCAGCCCGGCGATGCGCGTGCCAAGCGCCGTCATGCCCGCGCAGCCGCAGGCAATGTCCTTGCTGTTGCCATTGCCCAAATGCCGAGCAGAACCATGGGCACAGACAATATCATGCCCATGGTGAGCCAGTTTCCGGCGAGATAACCGATATGGGCATCGGGCTCGCGGAAGAATTCGACAAGGATGCGCGACAGGCCGTAGCCGCAGATGAATGCGCCGGAGATGAAGCGCGGAGCTTTCAGTTTCAGCCGCGAGTGGGTGAGGAAGCGCAGAACGAGAAACAGGACGACGCCTTCCAGAAGCCCTTCATAGAGCTGGCTCGGATGGCGCGGCAATGGACCGCCATTCGGAAACAGCACCGCCCACGGCACGTCCGACGTGCGGCCCCAGAGTTCCGAATTGATGAAATTGGCAAGCCGGCCGAGCCCAAGGCCGACGGGAACGCCCGCCGCCACCACATCGAACAGTGACCAGGGGCGGATGCTGCGCGAGCGCGCGAACAGGAACATGGCGATCGTGGTGCCGAGAATGCCGCCATGGAAGGACATGCCGCCCTGCCAGACTGCGAAAATGTCCGCCGGATTGGCGATATAGCGAGCGAAATCGTAGAATAGGACGTAACCGATGCGTCCGCCAAGAACGACGCCGACAGCCGCCCACATGACGAAATCGTCGATATCCAGAGGCTTGATGGGCAGTGCGCCGTCTGGCCACAGGCGAGGGTTGGAAACCAGCCGTTTTGCATACCACCATGCGAAGACGATGCCGCCCACATAGGCGAGGCCGTACCAGTGGATTGCGAGCGGGCCGATCTGCACAAGCACGGGGTCGATCTCGGGAAACGGCAGTGCTGCCGCCGGCAACAGGGAAGGAAAGCTCAAAGAGGCATCCTCGTATGATTTGAATTGGCGCGGACCATGCGGCAGTGTTTCAACACGGTCAAGACAAAGGAAAGAGGGCATTGCAGGGCTATGGTTATTGCGCGCGGATGCGCGGATGCACTTGCATTCAGAGCCGGCGGGCACTACGTCAAAACCGTTGAACGAGGTGCAGCCATGTCAAACGGATCCAACCGAATTCTGGACGAATTCGCCAAGCTGATGACCGATGCGGCCGGAGCTGCGCAGGGCGTGAAGCGTGAAGTGGAAACTGCCTTGCGCGGGCAGACGGAACGCATTCTCAATTCCATGGACATCGTGCAGCGCGAAGAATTCGAGGCGGTTCGCGACATGGCGCTCAAGGCTCGCGATGAAAATGCGAAGCTTTCCGCCCGTATCGATGCACTCGAGGCAAGAATTACCGAACTCACGGCATCTGCCGGCAAGCCTGCGGCCGCCTCGGGGCCCCGTTCAAAGAAATAATTTCAAAAGTTTTCCACAAAGGGCTTTTCTGGAAAAGCTCTTTGTCATGAATCGCTTACCCGCCGGGATGGAATCCCGCGCCGCGTGGCTGTCCACATGGGAATGCTTGTTTTCCCAAAATTGGGCTGGTCACGACTCTCCGGATCAATACACTGAATTTGTTGCATGATTCGTGAAGGCGATCATGCGCCGGGCGGTGGGGTCCGGTCATGGGTTGTTGTTGCGTCGAGCAGTCCAGGCCGTCCGAGTTCTAAAAATTATAAAGTTCGGTGTGGTGCCGGCCATGGAGAGAGTGGCTGCCTTCGCGCGAACGACGGGAAGCAGCATATGGAACTCCTCGAACTCGAAATTTCGCGCGAAATACATCCGGTGGATGTGATCGAGCAGGTCGCCCATAATAATGACTGGTCCTTCGAGCGGGCCGGCGACGACGAGATTTCGATCTCCGTTGCCGGAAGCTGGACGGAATACCACGTCTCCTTCTCGTGGATGGAGGATTTCGAGGCGCTGCATCTTGCCTGCGCTTTCGACGTCAAGGTGCCCGAGAACCGGGCGCTTGAGGTGATGCGCCTGTTGTCTCTGATCAACGAACAGATGCTGTTCGGACATTTCGACTTGTGGGAGCAGGAAGGCGCCATCATGTTCCGGCAGTCCCTTCTGCTCGCCGGCGGGGTGGAACCTTCGAGCCAGCAGGTCGAGGTGCTGTTGTCATCGGCTCTCGAAGCCTGTGAATGCTACTTTCAGGCGTTTCAGTTCGTCGTCTGGTCGGGAACGTCAGCCAAGGATGCATTGGCCAGCGTTCTGTTCGAGACACATGGGAATGCGTAGCGCCTGGAGCGGCATGCGCCCGAACAAGTTCGGGCTGCCGCTCCATCTGCTTGGTTTAGCTGCATTTATGCGACGTCAGGTGATTCCATTCGGCTGAAAAATGCTCTGAAATGTGTCGCGATCTTTCCAGATTCGCTTCAAGTTCCCGTTTTCACGCATGGCGTTGTCCCGAAGCCGGTTCCCATTTTCGGGCTGTATATATTTCAGGTTGACATGAGTTCAGAAGCGGTGCGCAAGCCAGACATCACCTTCGCCGATTTCGACAAGATCGATATCCGCACGGGAACTGTTGTCGAGGCCGAACCGTTTCCCGAAGCGCGCAAACCCGCCATCAAGCTGAAGATCGATTTCGGCCCCGGGATCGGCGTAAAGAAGTCGTCCGCCCAGATCACGCGTCATTATACGCCGCAGGAACTGGTCGGCCGCCAGATTTTCGCCGTCGTGAATTTTCCTCCACGCCAGATAGGGCCCTTCATGTCGGAAGTGCTTACGCTCGGCTTCTCCGATGAAAATGGCGATATCGTTCTGGGTGCGGTCGAGCGCCCTGTTCCCAATGGAAGCCGCCTGCACTGACGATTTGAAATTGCCCCGATATCGCTGCGCAATTCCGGAGCTATATGACGCGATTGTTCGCGGCTTTACCGACTTCGCTTTTGATTGGGAAAAATTTCTTCATACCGTATAATTTTAAACATAAAATCTTTGGAATATCAATTTTCAGGAATTTAATTCTTTGAGAAAGGCGCGGCGATTGTCGAGGATGAGGCAGGTTTCGCAAAATGCGATGCTGCCAGTCATCCTTTCCAGGGCTATGAGATTCGCCATGACAATCTTTAAGACCACTTCACGCGCAGTCGCCGTTACCAGCCGCCGCGCCGCTCTGCTTGCGCTAGCCGCCTCCGTGTTTGCCGTGGGAACGCTGACGCTGGTTCCTTCGATGCATGCACAGGACAAAACTTCCCTGAAAGTGGGCATCATGGCCGGCGAAGAGGAAGATACCTGGGCTGCGGTGAAGGCGCAGGCCGCCAAGCAGGGCCTGACCGTCGAGACGGTTATCTTCAACGACTATACTCAACCCAACGAGGCGCTGGCTCGCGGCGAGATCGACGCCAATGCTTTCCAGCATGAGCCTTATCTGGAAAACCAGATCGCCACGCAGGGCTACAAGATCGTTGTTGCAGGCTATACGGCACTCTGGCCGGTCGGCCTCTACTCCAGGAAGCACAAGTCGCTCGCCGATCTTCCCGACGGCGCCGTGATCGGAGTGCCGAACGATCCCTCGAATGAAGGCCGTGCGCTGCGGGTTCTTGAAGATGCGGGCCTGATCAAACTGCGCGACGGCGCCGGCATCCTCGCGACGGTGACCGATATCGCCGAGAACCCCAAGAAGCTGGATATCAAGGAACTGGATGCCGGTATTGTCGGGCGTGCCGTCGATGATCTCGACGGAGCGGTGGTCAATACCGACTGGGCGCTGAAAAGCGGACTGACCGCAGACATTCAGATCGCCAAGGAAACCATCGAAAACAACCCTTATCGCAACTTCATCGCGGTGCGTGCCGAGGATAAGGATGCGCCGTGGGTAAAGAAGCTTGTCGCCTCCTACCAGAATGACGAGGTCAGGGCCGTTTTCGACAGTATTTACAAAGGATCGGGCGTTTCCGCTTATTGACCTGAACGAGACGGCACGGCTGTTGCCCAAACGCCGCTCGATCGGAAATGATCGAACGGCCATTGCCCGGCCTTCGGATTTGGCGCAAGGAAAGGCGGCCCGCAGAATATGCGGCGGGCCGCGTCCGCGCATGCATCAGGTCGGGCAACAGGGTGAAAATGATATCCCGGCATAAGAAAGACGACACGATGAGCCAGCATATGCGGACGCTCGCCGCCGATGAGCGGCGGAGCGGCTCTGCCGGGCCTATCGCGCGGCTGGTGGATGTCAGGCGTCATTTCGGCCAGACCGCAGCGCTTGACGGCGTTTCTCTGGAGGTCGGCAAGGGCGAGATCGTCGGCATCATCGGTCGCAGCGGTGCTGGCAAATCAACTCTGATCCGCTGCCTGAACGGGCTGGAGCGGCCCGATTCCGGCGAGGTCCATATCGAAGGCCGCGAGATCAGCGGGCTGGGCGAAAAACAATTGCAGCCGCTGCGCCGCCGCATCGGCATGATCTTCCAGCATTTCAACCTTCTGTCGGCCAAGACCGTGGAGGAAAATGTCGCCCTGCCTCTGAAAATCGAGGGCGTGGCGAAAAGCGAGCGACTGCGGCGCGCAGCGGAACTGCTGGATCTGGTGGGGCTTGCCGGCAAGGCCAGGGCTTATCCCGCCGCGCTCTCCGGGGGGCAGAAGCAGCGTGTCGGCATTGCCCGCGCCCTGGCGGCGCGGCCGGCCCTTCTTTTGTCCGATGAAGCAACATCGGCGCTCGATCCTGAGACGACGCGCTCGATTCTAACACTGCTCAGGGACATCAACCGTCAACTTGGGCTGACCATCATTCTCATCACCCATGAGATGGAGGTCGTGCATTCGATCGCCGATCGGGTGGCGGTTCTCGATGCCGGCCGCATCGTTGAGGAAGGGGCTGTGTGGAAGGTCTTTGCCGATCCGCAATCGGAGGTCGCCAGAAGCCTCTTGCAGGGTATCCGGCCCCAGTTGCCGGAGGAGATTGCGGCGCGGCTTTCGCCGGCGCGCGGCCCGGAGGCCGTATTGCGTGTGGACCTGGCCGGCGAAGCCGCGCTCGAACCCCTGTTGGCGGACCTTGCGGCAACGACAGGCGCGTTCCGCTTCATTCATGGCGGAATTTCCCGTGTCCAGGGGCATCCGGTCGGCACCCTGTTCCTCGGGGTGCCTGCCGGCGAGCCGGATCTTTCCCGAACCGTTCAATTTCTTGCGGGCCGTGGAGCCCGGGTCGAGGTGCTGGGCCATGTCGTCGGCAATGATTGATCTGTTCCTGCGCTCGCTTTGGGAAACGGTTCTGATGACCGGTGCGTCCGGCGTGATTTCCTTCGTCTTCGGGCTGCCGCTCGGGTTGGCTCTGGTGGTGACGGACCGGGGCGGCATCTCCGAAAATCTTTGGCTGAACCGGATACTGGGAGCGATTGTGAACGGGTTTCGCTCCGTGCCGTTCATCATCCTGCTGGTGGCCCTCATCCCTGTGACAAGGTTGATCGCCGGCACATCGATTGGCACCTGGGCGGCGATCGTGCCGCTGTCCATTGCAGCCACGCCCTATTACGCCCGCATTGCCGAAGTGTCGCTGCGCGAGGTCGATCCCGGCCTGATCGAGGCTGTCCGCGCTATGGGCGGGTCCCGCTGGACGATCGTGCAGGAAGTGCTCGTGCCGGAAGCGATGCCGGGCATCGTGGCCGGTTTTACGGTCACGCTCGTCACGCTGGTCGGCGCGTCCGCCATGGCTGGCGCCATCGGGGCGGGTGGGCTTGGCGACCTTGCCATACGCTATGGTTATCAGCGGTTTGAAACCACAGTGATGGTTGCCGTTGTCGCCGTGCTGATCGTCATGGTGTGTGCATTGCAATGGGTCGGCGACCGTCTGGTGCAGCGTCTCGACCGGCGTTCGGCGTGACTGAAATCACGCCGGTATCCTGATCGTTGCGCGCAGGCCGCCAAGCGGGCTGTCTTCGAAGGTGAGGTCGCCGCCATGGCTGCGCGCAATGTCGCGGGCTATCGGAAGACCCAAGCCAGTGCCGCTGGCATCCAGATTGCGGGCTTCGTCAAGCCGCACGAACGGTTTGAAAACCTCTTCGCGCTTTTCCTCCGGAATGCCCGGCCCGTCGTCGTCTATGGCGAGCGTGAGCCAGCCGTTCCCGTGGACGGCATTGATTTCCACCACCTGAGCGTAGCGGAATGCATTGCCGACCACATTGGCGATAAGCCGGGAAAACGCGTTTGGCCTGACATGGACATTGGGAGAACCGGTGATGGAGGTTTCCAGCCTGCACCGGCGCAGCCTCGCTTCATCCTCCAGCCTCCGGAAGCAGGTGGCCAGATCGAACGGTCCCGCATCCTCCGCGGCCTCCCCGCGCGCAAAGGCAAGGTAGCCTTCGAGCATGGACTGCATGTCGTCTATATCTTTGCCCAGCGCCTCTATGTCGGCCTTGCTGCGGGTCAGCGCCAGTTGCAGCTTGAACCGGGTGAGAATGGTGCGCAGGTCATGGCTGACGCCGGTGAGCATGGCCGTGCGCTGCTCGATCTGACGTTCGATGCGTTCGCGCATCTGCATGAAGGCAAAGCCCGCGCGCCGTACTTCTTCCGCGCCCCTCGGGCGGAAATCGCGCGGCATCGGGCGGCCCTTGCCGAAGCTTTCGGCCGCTTCGGCAAGCGCGAGAATCGGCCGGATCTGGTTACGCAGGAACGGGATGGCGATCATCAGAAGCACCAGCGAGGTGCCGACCATCCATAGAAGGAAGATGTGGGTGTTGGAGGCATAGGCCTGACTGCGGCGTACGAACACACGCAGCACCCGACTTTCGAGCTGGATGCGGACCTCGATGATATTGGAGTTGCCGACCGTATCCAGCCAGAACGGCCGGTTGATCTGGCGGGTGATCTCCTCCGACAGGATCTGGTCGAGAATCGAGAAGAAGGGCTTGGGACCGGGCGGGGGCAACGGCTCGGGCGGCAGCAGGTCCACCTTGAGCTGCATGCGATCCTGGGCGATGCGGATGATATTGGCGTAATCCGCTTCGTTCGGATATGTCTCCAGGAGATCGATTATAGCCGCGATGTCGCGGGTCACCGCCTGCGACAGGCGCTGTGTTACCGTCTGCCAGTGCCGCTCCATGAAGTCGAAGGCGATGACCGATTGCAGCAGGATCATCGGTGCGATGATGATGATGAGCGAGCGGGCATAGAGCCGTTTCGGCATATAGAGAGAAACCAGACGCCAAAAGCGCCGCCAGGCTTTCCGCACTGCGGCGGCAGTGCGCTGGAAGCGGGCGCGAAAGCCGTCGGGCGGCGAACCCTGCAAGTTTTCCGTGGTCATTCTGTCTCGGCTCGCGCCTGGCTTTGATCGGCCCTGGTAATGGCCGCTGTCAGCACTTTATTCCACGCTGAGCCGATACCCAATACCGCGCACCGTTTGCAGCCACACGGGATTGGAGGGATCGCGCTCGATCTTGCGGCGCAGCCGGTTGATCTGCACGTCGATGGTGCGCTCGCCCACCTCCGAATCCTCGCCCACCAGTTCGTGACGCGGGATGGTCTCGCCAGCGCGTTCTGCGAAGATCGCAAGGATTTCCTGCTCGCGGTCCGTCAGCTTCAGCACTTCGCTGCCGCGTTTCAGTTCGCGCTTCGATATCTGGAAGGTGTAGGGGCCGAAGACGAGTTGCTCTACCTTGGGCGTCGTTGCCGGCCCGCCACGCCGCAGTATGTTGTTGATACGCAGGATCAGTTCCCGCGGGTCGAATGGCTTGGGCAGGTAATCGTCCGCGCCGGCCTCCAGTCCCGTGACGCGGTTGTCGGTTTCCGAAAGCGCGGTCAGCATCAGAATGGGAACATCGCGCTCGGCGCGCAGCGATCTGGTCAGATCGACGCCCGTTTCGCCCGGCATCATGACGTCGAGGATCAGAAGATCGAAGTCGAGCCCGACAAGTTTGCGTCGCGCTTCTGCTGCGGTGCCGGCCACCGTAACGCGAAAGCCGTTTTCGCTCAGGAACTGCCTGAGCAGGTTTCGGATGCGGGTGTCGTCGTCGACGACCAGAAGATGAAACGCATCGTCATCCGGCGCATTGGTCTGCTGGTCCAGCCTGTCGGTGCCTTCCATGCCGTTACTCCTCGTCGTCTGCCCCGCGATGCGAGGGATCGGCGTCGATTTGCGCCCTGAGCTCCGGATTCACCATCGCCTTGAGGAACTGCTCGACAGACTTTCTCGCCTCGCCGTCGACTTCCGTCAATGCGTCATGTATCCGGCGGGACTGTGGCCGGGAAAGGGCAAGCGCAAGGTCCCGCCCCCTGGCCGTGGGATAAAGTTCGCGCTGACGGCGATCGCGCGGCCCCTGCAACTGCATGATGTGCCCCGTGTCGAGCAACTGCTTCAGAACCCGCGCCAGCGACTGCTTGGTGATCTTGAGAACATCCAGCAACTCGGCCACGGTAAGGCCGGGCCTGCGGTTGACGAAGTGCAGCACCCGGTGATGAGCACGCCCGAAGCCATACTCCGCAAGCATCTGATCCGGATCCGAGGTGAAGTCACGATAGGCAAAGAAGAACAGCTCGATCAGGGTGAAATCGATGCCGTCCTCATTGACCACCGCATCCCGGATCGGTGCCTCTTCAGCGGTAATTTCCTTCAGCATGTCTCTCCAGAAAGAATTAAGTCAGCACTATTGACGCATTCTGCGCCCAATGATAATTTTTGACAAGCTTTAGGGCTTATTGCGACCGAAAACGCAAGGCTGAGCCGGAAATCCGGAACTTCCTGAGTTTGTCATGGCCGCAATATGGGCCTAGGCTTCGGTTTGGCGGGCTTGCGTCGCTGCCGGATCAAATTTCAACACACAGACTTATGCGAGCAGGTTGCTCGCGGGAGGTTATGTCATGGCATCCGTTCCCTTCGACCAGCTCGATGGCTATATCTGGATGAATGGTGAGTTCGTCAAATGGGCGGACGCCAAAATTCATGTACTCACGCATGGGCTTCACTATGCCAGCGCCGTATTCGAAGGTGAGCGCGCCTATGGCGGCGAGATTTTCAAGCTGACGGAACACACCGAGCGCCTGCACGAGTCGGCCCGTATCCTTGGCTTCAAGATTCCTTATTCTGTTGCGGAGATCGACGGAGCCTGCGCCGAATTGCTGAAGAAGCAGGGCTTCAAGGACGCTTATGTGCGCCCGATCGCCTGGCGCGGCAGCGAGCAGATGGGGGTTTCGGCCCAGAACAACCGCATCAACGTCGCCATTGCGATCTGGCAGTGGCCGAGCTACTTCGATCCGGAGCAGAAGCTCAAGGGCATTCGCCTCGACATCGCCGAATATCGTCGTCCCGATCCGCGTACGGCTCCGTCGAAATCCAAGGCTGCCGGCCTCTACATGATCTGCACGATTTCCAAGCATGCCGCAGAAGCGAAGGGCTATGCCGACGCCATGATGCTCGACTGGCGCGGACAGGTTGCGGAGGCGACCGGCGCAAACATCTTCTTCGTCAAGGATGGCAGGATTCATACGCCGACCCCCGATTGCTTCCTCGACGGCATCACCCGCCGCACGGTTATCGGTCTTGCCCGCGATCGCGGTTACGAGGTCGTCGAGCGTGCGATTCAGCCGGAAGAACTGGAAGGTTTCGAGCAGTGCTTTTTGACAGGCACGGCTGCGGAGGTCACTCCGGTGTCGGAAATCGGTCCCTATCGTTTCGAGGTGGGCGAGATCGCCAGGACGCTCATGAACGACTATTCGGCTGCCGTTCAGCCAAAGCAGGCGATCGCTGCGGAATAAAAATCCGGTTATTTCGTTTTCAAAGGGGAATGGTTCATCGCCATTCCCCTTTGTTTGTCCAGGTTTGACATTCTCTGAAATCAGAGTCTCATTGCAAAATCCGGCTCAGGCGAGTCGGGATTTTCGAGAGGGATCACGGATGGAAACGCTTCTTCCTATCATCGTGCAGATCGTCACGGGTATTATCGGGGGTCAGGCTGTCGGCGCGGCAGTCAAACAAGCCGCAATGGGCCAGCTTCCCAAAATTCTCAGCGGTGCGATCGGAGGTGTCGGCGGTGCCGCAATCCTCGGAAGCCTGTTGGGGGGAGGAGGTATCGATCCGGCAGCGGCGGTAGAAGGTTTGGGCGGTGCTCTCAACCTGAACAATATCCTCGGCGGGGCTGGTGGCGGTGCGATCCTCACCGGCATTGTCGGGGCGGTGATAAATGCCATGAAGAAATAGCCGGGGCCATTTTTCCGGGCGTAAGGGCGGCTTCGGCCGCCCTTCGTGTTTGTGCTGTTCATGAATGCGGTGGACGCCGGTCAATCGCGATCTTACATCGCAGGGATATATCGGCCGTGGATATGCCGACAAGGAAAGGATCATCATGGGTCAGATTAGTGCCGGCATCGTTCCCGTCACGCCGTTCCAGCAGAATTGCACCATCCTGTTCGACGAGGAAGACAAAGTCGGCGTCGTCGTCGATCCCGGCGGAGATGTGGAGCGGATCCTTGCGGCGCTGAAAGACAATGCGATCTCAGCCACGGCCATCTGGATCACGCATGGACATATCGACCATGCCGGCGGAGCGATGGAGCTCAAAGACGCACTTGGCGTCGAGATTCTAGGTTCGCATGAGGCTGACCGGCCGCTGCTGGCCAATCTGGAAAATCAGGCGCATCGCTTCGGGTTGACGGGAGCCGTGCGCAACTGTGTGCCGGATCGCTTTCTGGCGGAAGGAGACCGGGTTTCATTCGGAGCGCATGAATTCGAGGTTTTGCATTGCCCCGGGCATGCGCCCGGCCATGTCGTCTATTATAATCGCGTGGCGAAATTCGCCCATGTCGGCGACGTGCTGTTTCACGGATCCGTAGGGCGTACCGATCTGCCGGGCGGCGACCATGCCGCGCTGATCCGTTCCATCAAGGAAAAACTGCTTCCGCTGGGAGACGACATCGACTTCATCTGTGGCCATGGTCCGGGTGGACGTTTCGGGGACGAGCGTCGCTCAAATCCCTTTCTCGTGTGATGTGCCTACGACCGATAAAGAAAAAAGGAGCGTCCGGAGACGCTTCCTTATCATATGCTCAATTTAACGACGGTGTGAGGCGGTCAAAGCATGTCGCCCGAAAGCGGGACCCGGTTTCGGGGCAACGACATGCGTAAAAGCAACAGCTTGAAGCGCAGGGAGCGAACTTGAAAGATCGCGACGCGCTTTAGGGCGTTTCCGGGAAAAGTGGAAACACCCGTTCGGCAACGCGACAAAACAAAGACCGGAGCCGTTCGGCGATTCCGCGAAATCCTGAACGGCTCCATGTAAAATCGTCTTCTTTGCGTCAATTGGCCTGACAGAAGTGCCTCTGGCCATCATAGCCAAGGAAGGTGCCGGAGCGTGCATCGAAACTGCGATAACGATCCGAACAATATCTGTACCATTGCGGACTCCAAGGCTCGTAGGAAGCACGATAAGCGTCGTTTCGATATGTGCGGTATGGAGCCGGCCGCGGTTCACGGATGACGTAGGTAGGTTCGGGCTCGTAGTAACGGGGCTGTGAAGCCAGTGCCCCGCCGATCAGCGCGCCTGCGGCAAGGCCAATGACGCCGGCTGCGACAGCGTCACCTTTGGAGCGGTTGTGATGGCGATTGTAGTCATGGCCATAATAGCCCCCGTGACCACCGCGCCGCCAGTCACGAGCCTCAGCGGAGGGCAGGGCGCTCAATGTGGTGGCGACAACTGCCGTCGACAGCATGCAAGCCTTAAAGAATCTGTTCATGACGGTCTCCTGTTCAAAGCTCCACCGACGTGTCAATCCGATGTTGCCCCGACAGATAAGGGACCGTGCCTGAACGGCGGCTGAACGAAACGGTGTATGAACCGTTAAACGTGGCCGCCGGCCAGATGTTCCGCCGCGTATCAGCCGACGGTGAGATTGACGGCCTTGGGACCCTTGCCGCGCTTGTCCGGCTCAGTCTCGAACGTCACTTTCTGCCCATCCTCCAGGCCGGGAAGTCCCGAGGCCTGAACGGCCGAGATGTGGACGAAAACGTCTTTGGCGCCATCGTCCGGCGTGATGAAGCCGAAGCCTTTGGCGTGGTTGAAGAATTTTACAGTGCCGGTCTGCGGCATGGGATGCTCCCTTATAAGTCCCATAGTCTTGCTCGTCGGGATTATAAATACCCGAAGACGGAATTTGTCCTTTATTTTGACCTAAACGGCAACAGAAACTTTGAGTGCTCCGCTTTCCAGGCAACTGTTCAGCATAGTTTCCTGCCATGAAGCACAAAAGGCGCGGCTATGCTGCCGCGCCTTTGCTGTCACTGCATTTGCAGTCGAAATCAGGCTGCGCGGAGGTTAACCGCCTTGGGGCCCTTGCCCATGCGATCGGGCTCGACGTCGAAAGTGACCTTCTGACCGTCTACGAGAGTGCGCATGCCAGAAGCCTCGATAGCCGAGATATGGACGAAAACGTCCTTGGCTCCATCATCGGGCGTGATGAAGCCGAAGCCTTTGGTGCCGTTGAAGAATTTTACAGTTCCGGTCTGAGACATTGGGAGAACTCCTTCGCCCTATCGTCATTCAGGACCTCGTTAGCCGGGGCGTTCTGAGGTCCGGTGGTTGCTCGGCGGTCATGCATTCGCGCACGGGTAACCCCCCGCCAGAACGGGGTTGTCAGAGATTCACGATATCGGGGATAGAGTCGTCCAAAACGTTCCATTCTCCGGGATGCAAATACCCGAACGTTGGACTTATCGCATGGTTTTGTGAGTGTGGCAAGACCGCTCCATTTCACGGCCAGCACACGATATGAACAGGCCGATGGATTTCAATGACTTGTCGCCTTTATACGGAACTGCCTTTATACGGAACTGCCTTTATGCGGAACTGCAAGCATCGCCATGCGTTGTTTACGCTGCCATTGGCAAAACAGGAGAGGGCACAGATGAGGTTCAGAAGCATTTTTCTGGCGGGAGCGGCCGTTTTTCTGGCGTCCGGTATGCTGGCCGGTTGCGTGGTCGTCGACGAGGGCCCCGGCTACAGGCCTCCGCCGCCCCGTCCACGGCCACCCGCACAAGCCTGCACGATGGAATATGCGCCTGTTTGCGGCGTGCGAGGCTCGGACATCCTAACGTTCGGCAATAGCTGTGAAGCCAGAGCCAAGGGGTATCGGATCAGCCATGAGGGCGCATGCCGCCCGGGTGGAAACAGACCTGGCTGGGATGGTCGCCCCGGTTCTGGATGGTCGGGTCACCGACCGGGAACGCGTCCCCCCCGTCCCGACCGCCCGCAAGGCGCTTGTACCCGGGAATATGCACCTGTGTGCGCTTCGAGCGGGGGCAGGACAAGGACTTTCCCGAACTCATGCGAGGCGCGGGCGGCCGACTGGCGCATAGTCAGGGCGGGAAGTTGCAACTGATTGCCGCGTCAGGCTGACGGAAGAGATGGCGGATCATTCCGCCATCTTTTTTGGCAGCTGTTAAAGCTGCATGACGCATCTAAAGCGCGCCGCGATCTTTCAGCTTCGTCCCTTGCGCCTTGAGTCCCTGTTTTCACGCATGTCGTCGTCCCGAAACCGGTTCCCACCTTCGGGCGACATGCTTTAGAGCGTTCCTGCTTTTTCCGAATTGCAAAATCGCTCTAACTCTTTGTTTTGTCGCGTTTCCGAACCGGAAAAGTGTTTCCACTTTTCCTGGAAACGCTCTAGGTTTCCCTTTGCCTCTCATCTGCCGCGAGACTATGCGTTACAGTGGCCATGCTTACTTTGCGGCCGTGCTGGTTTTGCCGCATTGATCTCACTTTCCGGGCTTTCCGGTTTTCGGCGGGCGCCTTCTGCTCTTTGCCAGATCGGCTGGATCCTCATAGGAACCGATACCGATACGCTCTCGGCGGACGGGTTTCACATCCTCCGGGTTGATCGGCTTTTTGCCCTCTACCGGTTTTTCGGTCCGGCCAACGGTCATCTCGTCCAGCGTGTTCTTGCGGAACAGGGATTTCTTGTCTTCAGGCAGGCCGAAATCGGAGCCGTGCGCTTCCTGAGCCGACTGTTTTTTGAACAGGGACCTCGAAATGGCCCCTGCCGGTGTTGGCATGTCTGTGCCTGGCCCCATGTCATCCAATGAAGGCTTCACAAACAGGGAGCTGCCGCCGGCATCCTCCCCAATGGCTTTGTGCCGAGCGCGTCCCTTGTTGTGCTTGCCTTTTTCGCGACCGGAAACCGGGCTTTCCGATTCGACATATTTTGCCAGCGGGTCGTCGGAAAGCTGGAGTTCCAGTTCGGTCAGCCGTTTGATCTCGTCGCGAAGGCGGGCGGCCTCCTCGAAATTGAGGTCGGCGGCCGCATCCCGCATCTTTTTGTGCATGTGCTCCAGATGGGCCTTGAGATTATTGCCCATCATCTGGCCGGCATCGTCGGTGAATTGCGAGATGTCGGCGCGGACATGATCCTTCTCATAGACCGAATCGAGAATGTCCGCGATGCGCGACTTGACCGATTCCGGCGTGATCCCGTTGGCCTGGTTATATTCAAGCTGCTTCTCACGGCGGCGGTTCGTTTCCGCCATCGCGCGTTCCATCGAGCCGGTGATTTGATCGGCATAGAGGATGACCTTGCCGTCGACATTGCGCGCGGCCCGCCCGATGGTCTGGATCAGTGAGGTTTCCGAGCGGAGGAAGCCTTCCTTGTCCGCGTCGAGGATGGCTACGAAACCGCATTCGGGAATGTCGAGCCCCTCGCGCAGGAGATTGATGCCGACCAGAACGTCAAAGGCTCCAAGGCGCAGATCGCGCAGGATTTCGATGCGCTCCAGCGTATCGATGTCGGAATGCATGTAGCGCACGCGAACGCCCTGTTCGTGCAGATATTCCGTAAGGTCCTCGGCCATGCGCTTGGTCAGCACCGTCACCAGCGTACGATAGCCCTTTTTCGTGGTCTCGCGGATTTCGCCGAGAACATCGTCCACCTGTGATTTGGCCGGGCGCACTTCGACCGGCGGATCGATCAGTCCGGTGGGGCGGATGACCTGCTCGGCGAACACGCCGCCGGATTGCTCCATTTCCCAGCCCCCAGGCGTCGCGGAGACGGCCACGCTGAGCGGGCGCATGGCATCCCACTCTTCAAAGCGCAGAGGCCGGTTGTCCATGCAGGAGGGCAAGCGGAAGCCATACTCCGCCAGCGTCGCCTTGCGGCGGAAGTCTCCGCGGTACATGCCGCCGATCTGGGGAATGGTGACGTGGCTCTCATCGATGAAAACCAGCGCATCGTCCGGTACATATTCGAACAAGGTTGGCGGCGGGTCGCCCGGTGCGCGCCCTGTAAGATAGCGCGAATAGTTTTCGATGCCGGCGCAGGAACCCGTGGCCTCCAGCATTTCAAGATCGAAGCGCGTACGCTGCTCCAGCCTCTGCGCCTCAAGCAGGCGACCGGCTTTTTCCAGCTCTTGCAGCCGGTGCTTCAACTCTTCCTTGATGGACTTGATGGCTTGATTCAACGTTGGGCGCGGAGTGACATAATGCGAATTCGCATAAATCTTCACGCTCTTGAGATCGCCGGTCTTGTTTCCTGTCAGCGGATCGAATTCGGTGATCGCGTCGATCTCGTCGCCGAACAGCGAGACGCGCCAGGCACGGTCTTCAAGGTGGGCCGGGAAAATCTCGATAGTGTCGCCGCGTACCCTGAACGAGCCGCGAACGAAATTTGCATCCTGCCGCTTGTATTGCTGTGCGACGAGATCGGCCAGCAACTGGCGCTGGTCGAGCCGGTCGCCAACCTGCATCTGAAAGGTCATGGCCGTGTAGGTCTCGACCGAGCCGATACCGTAGATGCACGATACCGAGGCGACGATGATCACGTCGTCGCGCTCCAGCAGCGAGCGCGTGGCCGAGTGGCGCATGCGGTCGATCTGCTCGTTGATGGAGGATTCCTTCTCGATATAGGTGTCCGTACGGGGCACATATGCCTCGGGCTGGTAGTAATCGTAGTAGGAGACGAAATACTCTACCGCATTGTTCGGGAAGAATTTTTTGAACTCGGCATAAAGTTGTGCCGCCAGCGTCTTGTTGGGCGCGAGGATGAGCGCGGGGCGCTGGGTCTCCTCGATCACCTTGGCCATGGTGAAGGTCTTGCCGGAACCGGTGACGCCAAGCAGAACCTGGGTGCGATCCTCATTGGCTATGCCCTCGACCAGATCTTTGATGGCGGTCGGCTGGTCTCCCGCTGGCTGGAATTCGGATTCCATGCGGATCGCGATGCCGCCCTCGGACTTGTCGGGGCGGGCGGGACGATGCGGTGTCCAGATCTTGCCGTTCTTGTGAAGCGGATTGCCGCTTTCGATGAGGTCGGACAAGGCCTGCACCGTAGCGGTGACGGCAGATTTCGGCAGAGAGGCGGCGTCTTCCAGGGAAATATCGAGTCCCGCGACCGGGTTGAGGCCTGCCGCGGCCCGATCTTTGGCGGAAGCGGCGCCGCCCATCGAGGTGCCGCGAGAGGTGCGGGTCGGAGCGGCGGAGCGCGCAGCTATCTTCTTCGTTTGTTTGCCTGTGACTTTATCCGTACCCTTGCGGGTCTGTTGCCGTTCGGCTTCCCGGGCGATCTGCTCCGCCCAATCGGCTATGGAACCCGATAAGGGCGCGCCGGACAGCCCGGCCTGCGGAGCCTCGGCAAAGCCGCCATCTCGCAGCGGCTCGCTGGCATCGTGGAAATCTGTCAGCGGGCTGCGCCTGGGCTGCACCGGTTTTGGCGAGGATCTGGACATAGGCCGAATATGGGTGGACTTAGCGCAAATGGAAAGGGCCAGAAGGCTACAAGCGGCGTTAGCCGCAAGGTCCTGCTGACCGGAGGTTGTCAGCAATCCTCAGCCGAAGCGCAGCTTCATCACCACGATTGCTCCGACAAACAGAAGCGTCAGTATGTTGGCGACGATGACCGGCCAGGAGCCGATGAGAACGCCGTAAACGGCCCACAGGGCAACGCCTATGGCTATGGCGCTCGTTGCGGCCAGTGAAATGTCGTCCGCTTTACGCTCCCGCGCCAGCTTGACGAGTTGTGGAACCCAGCCGAGCGTCGTGATGAGCGCGGCGCATGTACCTATTGCTTCGATCCAGTAGAACAAGGTGAGGGCTCCAACTCGCGCCGTCTCTGCTATGGCAGATTTGATGCTTGCTGGAAAGTTGGCCCACTGGCTGGACCAACGAAACAAAACGTGTTGCCGATATTTTTCTGACCAGCTCCCGTGACCGTTTGAGACGGTGCAATGCGGCATCGGTATGATTGGCCTGTTTTCTGCCGGGATGCAGCCTAACCGGCTCTTTTAAAGGAAGAAGCCTGGCGCGGAAGCATGGAGGAGATTGGGTATCAATTCGATGAAAAGATCAATGTGTCATAATTAAGTCATTGATAATATTTGGAAATGTCATCCTTCGTGATTTGAAATCGAAGGCGGTCCACATAGATTTTGCCTGTCGCAGGGTGGCCTGCTTACGGGGTTGCCTAAGGAAGACCGCCAAAAACGGAGTATCCGACATGAAAACGACTCTCGCTACTGCCGGTGCCCTTCTTGCACTGCTGGGCACTGCCTATGCAGCTACTGTACAGGGCACGATTCAGGCCGTGGATACCGACACGAAATCGATTACGCTGGATGATGGCAAAATCTATCAGTTGCCGCCCGAGGCCGTGGTTGACCAACTCGCCGTCGGAACCAATGTCGTGGTGACGGTGGACGACACAACCGGGCTGGTCACAGCGATCGAGCCCGCTTCGTAGCAATCCGGCGCCGGCAAGAATTTAAGGCCGGTCCCTCCGGGGCCGGCTTTTCACTGTCGGCACGGGGCGCGGCCTCCCGACGTGGAAATGAAGATCGCCATCGCAGGAAATTCCGCTGACCCGGATGGTTTGCGGCGGCAGCTAGAGCGTTTCCAGGAAAAGTGGAAACGCTTTTCCGGTTCGCAAACGCGACAAAACAAGACTTGCAGCCGTTCGGCGCTTACGTGAAACCATGAACGGCCCTGAAGCGTGTCGCGATCTTTCAGATCAGCTCCCTGCGCTTCAAGTTCTTGTTTTTACGCATGTCGTTGCCCCGAAACCGGTTCCCACTTTCGGGCGACATGCTTTAAAGCGTGTCGCGATCTTTCAGATCAGCTCCCTGCGCTTCAAGTTCTTGTTTTCACGCATGTCGTTGCCCCGAAACCGGTTCCTAATTCCGGGCGACCTGCCTTAACGTTGAAATGTCAATTCAATCAGCTTGCAAATTGATTCGGGAAATTCAGGCAGTCGATTGATTTTGTGCAGGTTATTTCCCACCTCGTTGACGCATCGGCATCGGATGGATAGGCAATGACGGTGAAAGATCCGGAGGGCGGCCATGGTGCAATATGTGAACGGTAAGCCACAGGGAGAGCTTACATTACGCACGCTGGCCATGCCTGCCGATGCCAATGCGGCCGGCGATATCTTCGGCGGCTGGGTGATGGCGCAGATGGATCTTGCCTGCGGTATTCGTGCCGCCGAACGCGCGCGCGGCCGCGTGGTAACGGCGGCGGTAAAGGAAATGTCTTTTGCAAAACCTGTCAAGATTGGCGATACGCTCTGTATCTACACGCATATAGAACGGGTTGGCCGCAGTTCGATGACTTTGAAAGTCGAGGCGTGGGCCCAGCGCTATCTGTCGGAACTCATGGAAATGGTCACCCATGCCGATTTCGTCATGGTGGCGCTGGATGACGAGGGCAAGCCGACCCGTGTGCCCGGCGAGTAAAATTCATTAACTTCGCCTGCCACTTCGCCGCTGCATCGAGGCGCGTCCGCTGATCCGTCCGCTAAAGCGTGTCGCGATCTTTCAGATTCGCTCCCTGCGCTTTAAGCTCTTGTTTTTACGCATGTCATTGTCCCGAAACCGGTTCCCACCGCAACGCCCTGCGCGTCGCGCACGTCACAGATGATCAGGCCAAAACCGTCTGAGGACTTTCGATGATAGGAGCTTCCGTTATTTCGGGAGCTTTTTTATCGTCAGTTTGAAGTGGTCAGTTTTGTGGCCAGAACCTTGTCTATCCGGCGACCGTCGAGATCGACCACTTCGAAACGCCAGCCCTGAGCATCCACCGCCTCGCCGGTGGCCGGCAGATGGTGCATGTGCGACAACACATATCCGGCAACCGTTTCGTAGTCGCGATTTTCCGGCAGATCGATACCGATTGTGTCCGCCATTTCGTCAGCCTGCATGTAACCGGCCAGAAGCCACGAGCCATCCTCGCGCCGGACCGCGGCTTCATCGAAGTCGTCTTCATCCAGATCGGAACGAAAGACGCCGGTGATGGCTTCCAGAATATCAGCCGGCGTGACCACGCCTTCGAAGTGGCCGTACTCATCATGGACAAGCGCCATCGGCATGTCGGCCTCCTTCAGCTTCGCGAGCACATCGAGCGCATCGGCCTGATCGTGAACGATCGGTGCCTGCTGGACGTGCTTGCGCGCATCGAGAGGCTTTCCGGCCAGAAGCGTGGCGAGGATATCGCGTGTCTGGACCACGCCGATCATGTTGTCGACATTGCCGTCGGCGGCCGGCAGGCGCGAATGCGGGCTTTCCATAAGCACGCGGCGAATCGCGGCTTCGTCAGACTGAATATTGAGCCAGTCGACGTCGGTGCGTGGGGTCATCACCGCGCGCACCGCACGGTCACCTAACCGCATGACGCCGGCAATCATGCGACGCTCGTCGGATTCGATCGTGCCCTGATGCTCCGCTTCGGCGACGATCATCTTGATTTCTTCATCAGTGATCTTCTCCTCGCTTTCCCCACGCTGGCCCAGAAGCCAGAGGATTGAACGTCCGGACAGGTCGAGAAGCCACACCAGGGGCGCGCAAACCATCGCCAGTACCGACATCGGCCCGGCAACTTTCGAGGCGATGCGTTCCGGATCGCGCAGCGCGATCTGCTTTGGAACCAGTTCGCCGATGATGAGGGAGGCATAGGTGATGACAGCGACGACGATTCCTACGCCGAGCGGCTGAGCGAGGCCGGCCGACATGCCGGAAGCGGCCAGGAGCTTCGAGAGGCGATCACCCAAAGTGGCGCCGGAGAAGGCGCCGGAGAGCACGCCGACCAGCGTGATCCCGATCTGAACGGTCGACAGGAATTTCCCCGGGTTAGCCCCCAGCTCCAGCGCGCGAGCCGCGCCCCTTACGTCGCGATCGATCATCGTCTTGAGACGTGCCGGACGAGAAGAGACGATCGCCAACTCAGACATTGCCAATAGGCCGTTCACGCAGATGAGTACGACCACAATGGCGATTTCAGTGTATAGCATGCATGCTCATTAGCATTCATGATGCCTTCTGGAAAAGAGAGCAAATCGGCCATGCCGGTTGTCATGCGCATCGACGATGCGTTATCTGCAGGCTCGATAGCCGTTTCTGCGGTCTTTTATGTCGAAATGAAAATGGTCGCGGTGGTCGTAGTTGTAGCCGGGACCAAGGACGGTAGTGAAATAGGAGCACCCGTCGGAACGAACCGTGTTGAGCAGGCCGCGTTCGCGGAATGCGAACAGACCAGGCTTGCGCACATCGATGAGCTTGCCATTGTTCAGTTCGATGGCCATGACATCGAGCGCGTTGCCTTTGCCGTGTTCGGACAGAACGCCTTCGCCGCGAATCTTGCGGCAGGAATAGCTGGAGCCCTGCCGTATCGATTTGACGCCGGACAGGTAGCGCCAGCGTGCAGCCGAGGTCAGTTCGTTGCGGGTCCATCTGGCGAAGCTGACAGCCATTTCACAGGTCAGCGTAGCCGCCGGCTTCATTTCTATACCGCCGATTGCGGTCACCTTCACGGGGTGGTCAATGCCGCACTGGCCTCCATCGCGGATCGGCGAGAGGTCGATATAGGCAACACGCAGCCGTTTGAGTTCCGTACGACAATCCACCTCCTCCTTTGGAAGCTGGCTGGTCGGCGGCATCGGGCGATCCAGGCGAGGATAGGCGGCCGTCAGATAAGGGTTTGTGGGAACCAATGCCTGCATGCCGACACCTGCCTGTACGGCCGAAGTCTGAGTTCCGACATCGACGGCGGGCTGAAGATCGAAGACGCTGCCGGTGTTGCAGGCTGAAACGCCCGCGACCGCACAAAAAGCGGCGATGCCGGCAAAAAGCCGGACAAGGCGCCGCAAATAAGGGGCGCCGGGCATCGCGCTGCCAAATTTCCCGGCCATGGTAGATTAAACTCTGTTCCCTTGGACGACGAAGCCTAACGTCGAAGAGTAAAGGAAAGATCAGCGCCGACGTTTACGGCTGTGACAGGATTGCGGCAGATTTTTTTTGGGGGTGAAGCCCTTTCGGCGCGGAACAAGATCCGCATGCGGATGCATTCGATGATCGGGGCCCGCGGGGGCCGCCAGACGCGACCGCCTTGGGTATCATGCGGGTCCAACTCGTCGAAAAAGACTTTTCGGGGAGGATCAGGCTTCGCTGTCGTGCAGGCGGCGTTTCCAGTCTTCCACCTGTCGGCTGGCGATGCGCCTTTCAGCAAGCTCACGCCATGACGATGCCAGTTCCGGCAAGGACGCAAGTTCCCGCAAAGCGTCGAAATCCATGGTTCGCGTGTAGAGAAGATCGACGATGCGGGCCAAAGGCCAGAGCGGCTGTGGTCGTTCTAGCAGAATGAGGGTGTCTCCAGCCGCCGCGCGACCCTCCTTCAACACCCGATAATACCACCCGGTGCGGCCTGTCTTCTGCACGCGCACCGCCATGTCGGGCTGTCCGAAGCGTGCATTGAGCCGCCAGCAAGGCTGGCGTCCCTGGCTGACCTGAAGCCGAGCAGATCCAAGCTGGAACAAATCCCCGATGCAGACATTCGCTTCCGACAAACCAAGCGTAGTGATGTTTTCCCCAAATGCCGGAGCCGTTGCCGCTATTCCCTCTGCGCTCCAGGCCACATAGTGGTCGGCCGGATAGTGATGGACTGCTTTTTCCGGGCCACCATGATGGCGGGTATCGCCTTGACTATCCCCCTGTAAGCCGGTGCGCGTTATGGCTATCTGTCCAGCCACCGGTTTTTTGTCGATGCCGCTTGGAACCTGTCGTGGACCCAGTGGAGCCAATTCACCGATGAAGAGCGCTTCAACGACGGTAATGGCTGCCTCTTTTTCAGATACGGCATTTTTCTGCGAAAGCACTTTTCTGTCCTTATCGAAAGCCGGTTGGAAAAATGGCGGCCGGCTGATCGAATGTCGCGTAGCCCGCCCGGATATCTTTGCTTTCCTGCAATCAGAATTCTTCCTGTTTGTGTCATGCATCGCTCAGGACGACGCTGCATGAGCCCATTGCTTTCAGACTGCCGAGTTTTGGCCAGTCGAGGCGGGATTGACAGGGCCAGCCGTGCAATTGAAATGGCGCAATCTCTTTCCGTCTCACTGGATCATCCCGTTGGCATCGCTCCTGTCTCCCAAGGTTCTGCCTGTCCTGATGCTGCTGGCCTCGAACGTCTTCATGACCTTCGCATGGTACGGGCATCTGAAATTCAAAGGTGCGGCAATCTATGCGGTTGTGCTGGTGAGCTGGGGAATCGCCTTCTTCGAATATTGGCTGGCTGTACCGGCCAACCGTATTGGCGCGGCGGTTTATTCAGCCGCAGAGCTAAAGACGATCCAGGAAGTCATCACGCTCGGCGTATTCGCCGTGTTTTCCGCGGTTTATCTGAAGGAGGCTCTGACATGGAACCATCTTGCGGGATTTGCGCTGATTGCCTGTGGCGCTGCGCTGATTTTTAAAGCCTGAGCGTCGGCCGGGAAAACGTCTTCCGCTTTTTTAGGGCGTGAAAAACCTTCAGCACTTGCTATATTGTGACGAGAATCCAAGATTTGACGGTTCCGTCGGCTTTCTGGCGGACCGTTTTCTTTTTGTCGAAAACCCGCAGGGAAATGCGGACGGCAGGAAAGGTGAGGCTATGAATAAGGTGCCGATGACGGGCGGTGGTTTCGAGGCTCTCAAGGAGGAGCTGCGTTGGCGTCAGCAGGATGAGCGGCCACGCATCATCGAGGCGATTTCCGAAGCCCGCGCGCATGGCGACCTTTCGGAAAATGCCGAATATCATTCCGCCAAGGAAGCGCAGAGCCTCAATGAAGGCCGCATCGGCGAACTTGAGGATTTGATCGCAAGGGCTGAAGTGATCGATATCAGCAAGCTGAGCGGCGACAAGATCAAGTTCGGCGCTACGGTCGTGCTGGTGGACGAGGACACCGAGGAAGAAAAGACCTATCAGATCGTTGGCGATCAGGAGGCCGATGTGAAGGCGGGACGCATTTCCATCTCGTCCCCAATCGCGCGTGCACTGATCGGCAAGGAAGTTGGCGACGCGATCGAGGTCAATGCACCGGGTGGCGCGCGTGGTTACGAAATCGTCCAACTGCGCTGGGCCTGAGCCGACCGCCGGATAGGAAGCTTTTGGCCATGGGCAAAACGCGGGTCGATCTTGCTCGGCTTCATGTGGTGGCGCCCAATTTCAAGCGGCGTCTTTCCGGCGTTACCAGCACCATTATTCAACTCGTTCCTTTGCAGGCCCGCGAGATCGGCATCGCAACGCTGGGGCCGGGCTTGCCGGAGTACCTGCCAAAGTTGCGCTGGTGGCAGGTGCCCGGATTGTTGCGGCGACCGAAAGGTGCGCGGGTTCGCGTGTGGCATGCACGTCGCAATCCGGAGATGCTGGCGGGTGTGGTGCTGAGAGATATTTTCCGCGCGCCGCTGAAGCTCGTGTTCACTTCGGCTTCGCAGCGCCATCACAAACGCTGGACGAAATTTCTCATCCGTCGCATGGATGCCGTGATCGCGACCAGCCGTAAAACCGCTGCCTATCTGGAAGTGCCGAATTCCGTGATCATGCACGGCATCGACACGGAACGCTTTCACCCGCCCGCGGATCGTGGCGAGGCCGCGCGTGAACTCGGCCTTGATCCAAAGCAGCTTTATGTCGGTTGCTTTGGCCGTGTGCGACATCAGAAGGGTACCGACCTTTTCGTCGATGCCATGATCGGTTTGCTGCCAAAGTATCCCCATTGGTCGGCAATCATAGCCGGTCGTGCCACTGCTGAACATGCAGGGTTTGAGGCTGATTTGCGCGCGCGCGTGGAGAAAGCCGGTCTTGCTGACCGGATCCTTTTTGTGGGAGAGCACAAGGACATCGAACGCTGGTATCGCGCACTGTCGCTGTTCATCGCCCCGCAGCGCTGGGAAGGTTTTGGGCTTACTCCACTGGAGGCGATGGCGAGCGGTGTGCCGGTTGTCGCGGCTGACGTTGGTGCGTTTTCTGAACTGATAGAAGAGGGCATGACGGGAACGCTTATTCCCCGAGGCGATCCTGACGCGATGGCCGTTGCGGCAGAGCACTGGATGAACGATGAGGTCAGGCTGGAAAAAGCTGGAGAAGCCTCGCTGAAACATGTTCGAGACCGGTTCCCCCTTGCCGGGGAAGTCCGGAGCCTGATCGACCTCTATTCAGATGTTCTGACAGGAGGATAATCTGGCGTATGGCTTATCCGATGCGAAATCGCCCGCTCCATCGCTATCTTGCCCGCATCTATTGCCGCCTTCGCTATGGGGCCGGACGCACGCATTTCGAGGAATGGTGGCCGGGACTGCGCCTGCAAATGCCCGGTTCGGACGGTTCGGCAGGATGCATCGAGTACAAGGGGCAGGCGCTGGCGCCTTTGCATTCTTTTCCGGTGTTGGCCAGGCTCGACGAACTGGTCATTGTCGGGTCTGGACCTTCGCTCGCAGGGCAGGCAACCGGCAAAATTCCAATGTCATCGGCTATATTGCTTAATGGCGCCATCCATCTGATGGGAGAGGGTGACCGGCAGCCCTTTGCGATCGTGATCGAAGACGAGAGGTTCATCTGGCGTCATTGGCGCGACCTGCGCCGTCTGGTGTCGGAGCCAGCCGATGTCTACCTTTCGACCGGCGTCATACGCAGCCTCTGCGAAGTCGCACCGGATTGGCTGGCGAAGCAGAGGGTTCGCCATATCGATTTCATTCACAAGCCCTATCTGGCTCCGCGCCCTGACATGGGGCAGATAAAAGAGTTGCCTTTCCTTGCGTGGTCAGACGATGCCGAGTTCGCGATTTCCCTTCGGCCAGGGTCGGGAATCGTTCCTGCGGGGTCGGTAGCCGTTACTGCGGCCCAGATTGCCCTGGCCATGCGGCCGCGAAAGATCGGGCTGGCCGGCATCGACCTGACTTCGACCCAGACGCCGCGGTTTTACGAGGAGGCTGGAGATCAGGCGATGTCACGGCTGGATGCGGCCGTCGGCAAGATATTGAAAATGTTCGATCTTATACGACAAGAGGCGGCCCACCTCGGTATCGCGGTTGAGAATTATTCCCCTGTATCGCTGCTGGCTTCGGTGGGTTATCCTTTTCTAGGTCGTCTTGATCGATGAGGTCAATCTTGAAAAAATCGACGCCCGGGCAGGATGCAAAGTATACTACTGCGGTTATCCTAAATGATACCCGCGGAGATGCTCACTTCGGCTGTATGCGTGTTATGTCGTGTATAGAGTCGCAGCTTGCCCAACGTGGAGTTTCCATCATATCTACCAGTGTTGTTCGTAACGACTGGCAGCGTGACGTTAACTTCCTGAATGCCTTAGCGGCGTGCGATCTGATTGTAATTAATGGGGAAGGTACTCTTCATCACGGTGCGCACCATGGTGAGCGATTGCTGGAAGTGGCATGTCATCCTGCTAGCAGGGGTAAAAAAATAGCTCTAATAAATGCCCTTTATCAGGAAAATCCCAGCCACTGGAATAAATACCTTGAGCGCTTCGACCTGCTGTCCGCCAGGGATGAGGTGAGCAGGCAGGAGCTGGAGGTCGCCTCTGGGAAAAGAGTGTTATTTTGCCCCGATCTTTCACTGGTGGAGGAGAGGCCAAATTTTTACGTAAATAATGATGCACGTATGCTTCTCACTGTTGGAGACAGTGTTCTGAAAGATGCTCGGTCCGCCTTGTATAAATATGCCCATATTGCTCCAGATGCAAAAATTTTATCGATTCAGAGTCAATTAAAATCACCAAAAGCTCACCTTTCACCTTTTTTACGTGGTGTTAGGAGGATTTATACAGATTTATATGACAAAATATTTTCTATATTCGATGGTAAATTGATTATACCTAAAAACCATGACGAGTTCATGGGGTTTCTTGAACGAAGCAGTCTTCATGTGACCGGTCGTTTTCATGGTGTTTGTTTGTGTTTGGTCACGGGGACCCCCTTCTTGGCTTTAAGGTCAAATTCCAGAAAAGTTGAAGCGATTTTAGATCTTTTTGCACTGAAGCATGAGAGGCTGATCGATAAGGACGATCTGAAATTTATTGCAGACCGTCATGTTGATTTTTCGTTTACGAAAGAAGAGCTTCGTAATATTAAATCGGGCCTGTTAGCAGCTCGTTCTTCTGC
>JAZIHP010000021.1:0-50759 GCA_036678505.1 Alphaproteobacteria bacterium | reverse complement strand
ATGTCTAGCATCGCCCGCAGACGGACATCCGGCAAGAGCTTACGAAACGGCTTCGCTAATTTCGCGCCGATCAATGCCAGACGGAACCGGCCGGGATAAGGCAGGATTCCCGCCAGAAGCCAACGCAATGCGCGATCGTCCCAACGGCGCTTATAATTTCTCTCAATATATTCCCGTGCGTGGTCGACCAGATGCATGTAATGCACGCCCGAAGGACAGGTGGTCATACAACTCAGGCAACTGAGGCAGCGATCGATATGCTTCACCGTCTGCCCGTCCGGGACCTTGCCATTTTCCAGCATGTCCTTGATCAGGTATATGCGGCCGCGTGGGCTGTCGAGTTCGTCACCGAGAACCATGTAGGTAGGGCATGTCGCTGTGCAAAAACCGCAGTGAACGCAAGATCTGAGGATCTCGTTCGAGCGCGCGGTCGACGCGTCGGCAAGTTGTTCTACCGTGAAGGTCGTCTGCATCTCAGCTTCCCATTCGGCCCGGGTTGAAAATCCCGGTGGGATCAAAGACCCTACGAAGCGACGCCGCGAGGGCCGCCACGCCCGGGGCTTCGGTCTCGAAGGCTGGACCGGCAATAGCGAGGCCGGGACGCGCGAGCGTCACCACGCCTGACGGGACGGCGGCAAGCACGGCAGTGGGATCCGCGCTCCCGCGATACCAGATCAGCGCGCCGCCCCAGTCGAGCGAGGCTTCGCCGCCCAAACGTTCGAGCGTCTCCACCACAGCGGGCGCGTCGGTCGGCTTGACCAGGATGCGCCAGACGGCATCCGAACGGTCGGCAAAGTGGCGAACATCCCTCAGGCTTCGCCACAGATGGCGGCTGTTCCCATCCTCCAGGGTGGCGATTTCCCTTCCGCGGAATAGGGCTTTCAACTGGTCGCACCGATACTCGACCTGGCGCGGCAGCCCCTCGATGCGCAGCCAGGCCGTGCCGTCGATGAATGCGGCGCCGGAAACTTCGAAAGGCGTCGCCAGCACCGCCGAGAATATGGCGACCGCTTCGCGCGGCGACAGCCCGCTGAAGACCAGCGTCTTCTGGGCCTCGGCCAGAGGAAGCGTTTTCAGAGCCACCTCCGTCAGAATGCCGAGCGTCCCATGCGAGCCGCATAGCAATTTTCCGAGGTCCATCCCGGTGACGTTTTTCATCACCCGACCGCCATTCTTGATGATCCGGCCTTGCCCGTCGACGAAGCGGACGCCGAGCAGGTGATCGCGGCACGCGCCGGCTTGAATGCGTCTTGGGCCGGAGACATTGGCGCCAACCATGCCCCCGATGGTCGGCGTACCGTCTGTCGTGAGTAGCGCGCGATGATCCATCGGTTCGAAGGCTAACGATTGGCCCTCGGTCGCCAGCAGCTGCTCGATCTCGTCGATCGACGTGCCGGCACGGGCGATCAGAGTCAGTTCGCCCGGCTCGTAGGAGACGATCCCGCCGATCTCGCGCGTCGTTAGCACCGTATTAGCCGCAACGGCGGCGCGGCTGCGGGTGTCGCCCCCGCAAACATGCAGTTTCCGCTTCTGACGGAAGCTGTCCGCGACAAATGCCGCCAGCTCGGCTTCGCTCCTTGGAGCCGTCGTATCAGCGTTGCGATTCCGGCTTCCAGTCCCCTTCGTCATGTGCATTTCGCCGCCTCCCGATGAGGCCGGCTGATCTCGAGAGGAAAGACCTTCGCCGGATTGAGCAGCCAATGAGGATCGAGCGCGCCCTTTATCTCCATCTGGATCGCCATATCGTCCGGCGCATATTGCTTCGTCATAAGATCACGCTTTTCGATCCCCACACCATGTTCGCCGGTGAGGCAGCCGCCCATATCCACGCACAGGCGAAGAATGTCGCTTCCGAAGGCCTCGGCACGCTCCAGGTCCCCGGGCTTGTTGGCGTCGAACAAGATCAGGGGGTGCATGTTTCCGTCGCCGGCATGAAAGACGTTGGCGACCTCAAGCCCGTGTTCCTTTGAGAGCTCGCCGATCCGTTTCAGGGTGTGGGGCAGCTTCGACACCGGCACCGTGCCGTCGAGGCACAGATAGTCGCCCAAGCGGCCCATCGCCCCGAAGGCCGATTTGCGGCCCTTCCATATCGCTAGCGACTCGTCGGCATTGCGGCTGCTGCGGAATTCCGCGGGGTTCAGTTCTGATGAGATTGCCTTGATGCGCTCGATCTGATCGGCGATTTCATCTTCCGAGCCCTCGACCTCGACGATCAGGACAGCGGCGCAATCGGGATAGCCCACTTTTGCAAAGGCCTCGACGGCGCGCAGGCAGACATCGTCCATGTACTCGATCGCCACCGGCAGGAGGCCCGAGCGAATGATGCGGGCCACGCATTCGCCCGCCGTTTCCGCGCTGTCGAAGCCAATCAGCATAGGCCGTGCGCCCTCGGGCCGCGGCAGAATGCGCAACGTCGCCTCGGTCACGATCGCGAGTTGCCCTTCGGAGCCACAGACAAGCCCCAAGATGTCCAGACCCGCCGTGCCGAGTTGGGGACCGCCAAGCTGAACGATCTCTCCGGTGGCAAGCACCATGCGGACGCCGAGAAGATTGTTCGTGGTGACGCCGTATTTCAGGCAGTGGGCGCCACCGGAATTCATCCCGATATTCCCGGCGATCGTGCACGCAAGCTGCGACGACGGGTCCGGTGCGTAGAAAAACCCTTCCGCCTCCAGCTCCGCGCTGACGGAGAGGTTGGTGACGCCCGTCTGAACCCTGATGAAACGATTTGCGGTATCGATCTCGAGAACATCCCGCAGCCGCATGGTGCCGATGACCACGCTATCGGCAGTCGGAAGCGCCCCGCCTGCCAGCGACGTGCCTGCACCACGCGGGATAACCGGAACCCGCAGATCGTAGCAAATCCTCATCGCCGCCGCCACCTCCTCGGTGCTGCGCGGCAGAACCACGGCGAGCGGCGGACATCGGTAGGCCGTCAGGGCGTCGCACTCATATGCGCGGGTTTCCTCAGGGTTCGAGATGATCGCATCCGCGGGAAGGACGGCCCTCAACGCCGCGACGATCTCGGGTTTGCGGGCGATGATCGCAGCGTCGGGAGCGGGCATGGCAATTCTGGACATTGGCTCAAATCTGTCTGATCGAAAGAGAACGCTCCTTCGCACTCGCCTTCATCGAAGGCACAAAAGATGCGCAGGCTCACGATGTGGCGACCTATGAGCATCGCAGCTGTTTACCGGCCTCCGCGCGGGAGATCCGCAGGGCGAAGTAGAAGCGCGATATTCACTGCGGCGGCTCGCCAGCGATAGTCTTTGCACGTCGAACGCTGGAACTGCATCCGAGGCGCGCGCAGTCCGCCCTGTGTCATCCGCAATAGATAATCTTGTCCTTCTCAAGCCGCGATATTTCGTCATCGCCGATGTCGAGGATTGAATTGAGGATGTGCTTCGTATGCTCCCCAAGCATCGGGGGGCTGATGGAATACTCGATTTTCGTCTGCGAGAATTTGATCGGATTGGCCACGAGCGGCACCGTCGTGCCCGTGGTGTGGGGAAGGTTGATCTGCAATTCGCGATGGATGACCTGCGGATGCGCGAATGCCTGGTCGAGCCGGTTGATCGACGCGCATGGTACGCCGATGGGTTCGAGAAGGGCGATCCAGTACTCCGTCGTTTCCTGCGTAAGATGCTCGGTCAGGATCGAGACCAGAGCGTCGCGGTTCGCCAAGCGATCCGTGTTGGTGGTGAAACGGGGATCGTCGCAGAGGACTTGCAGCCCGGACGCCATGCAGAATTTCCTGAACTGCTGGTCGTTCCCCACTGCGAGGACGAATGACCCGTTGCTCGATCTGAACACCTGATAGGGCACAATGTTCGGATGAGCGTTTCCATATCGCCGCGGCGGCTTCCCGGTGGTCAGGTAGTTCAGATTCTGGTTCGCCAGAGCGGCAAGCTGGACATCGAGAAGCGCCATGTCGATATGCTGGCCCTCGCCCGTCCGCTCGCGATGCAGCAAGGCCGACAGCACGCCCGTTGCGCTATACATTCCTGTGAGGAGATCGGAAATGGGCACGCCGACCTTCTGGGGGCCGCCGCCGGGTTTGTCGTCGGCCTCGCCTGTGATGCTCATCAGCCCCGATATGGCTTGTATGGCCATGTCATATCCGGCCACAGTCTTCATCGGGCCGGTCTGGCCGTATCCCGTGATGGAACAGTACACGATGTCCGGCTTGATGAGGCAGAGCGTTTCATAATCCAGCCCATACCGCTTCATATCGCCGACCTTGTAGTTCTCGATAAGAACGTCGGCCTTCTTGACCAGAGATCGAACGATGTCAGCGCCAGCTTGCGTGGCGATGTCTACGCAAATCGAATGCTTACCGCGATTAGCGCTGAGGAAATAGGCGCTCTCGATCGTTCCATCCAGATGCGGTGGCCCCCAGTGGCGAGTGTCGTCGCCGGTGAGCGGGCGTTCGATCTTCCAGACCGTCGCCCCTAGATCGGCTAAGAGCTGCCCGAGCCACGGGCCCGCAAGAATCCTCGATAGATCAAGAACTTGGTATCCACTCAACGGTCCGGCCATCTCAATTACTCACATTTGCGATTAATGTGCCTCTCAATGGAGGTTAGAGTGGAAGCTTAACTGGATATACCAAATTGGTCAATCCAATCTTTTTACCCGATATCCTATGGGTGTCATCAAATCGACCAGGAAGATATTGACGAAGCAGCAGGACTGGTCTATCCAATTTGGTCTACAAGCATGCCGTCGGGAGGGACGGTCTGCGAAGCCCGTAACCGGGCATCACGTTTAGGGAGGTTACGCTGCATGGCGCGAATATCGCTCCAAAATGTCTCCAAGTCGTTTGGTGGCGACCAGGGCCCATGGGCCGTCAAGGATTTCTGCCTGGAGATAGAGGATGGTGAGCTCATTGTTTTTGTCGGGCCTTCCGGATGCGGAAAATCGACGACACTGCGAATGATCGCCGGCCTCGACGACACCACTTCAGGCACTATCATAATCGGCGGGAGGGATGTCACCGGACTGCCTCCGAAAGATCGCAACGTCGCGATGGTCTTTCAGAACTATGCGCTGTATCCCCAGAAGTCGGTCTACGACAACATGGCATTCGGCCTACGGGTTCGCGGTGAAGCGAAGCAGGAGATTGACCGGCGGGTGAGGGCCGCGGCGGCCAGCCTAGATCTCGAAGCCCTGCTCGACCGCAAGCCGCGACAGCTCTCGGGCGGCCAGATGCAGCGTGTCGCCCTAGGGCGTGCGCTCGTGCGGGACCCCGATGTTTTCCTTCTGGACGAACCGCTGTCCAATTTGGACGCGAAACTGCGCGTGAAGATGCGGGAAGAAATCACGACGCTCCATGCCCGACTCCGGGCGACGATGATCTTCGTGACACATGACCAGGTCGAAGCAATGACGCTCGGGGACCGCATCGTGATCATGCGCGATGGCGTGATCCAGCAGGCTGGGAAACCTCTCGAACTTTATGACCGTCCCGCAAACACGTTCGTCGCGGGGTTTATTGGTTCGCCCGAAATGAACCTGATCGACGGGCATTTGGTCGACGCTAGCGGACGGCTCGAAGTGCGCTCCGGAGACCTATCGGTAGGCATACCAGATAAAACCTTCGCCAAGAACGGACAAAGCGTGACGCTTGGAATCCGACCCGAGCACCTCGTCATCTCCAACGATTCGCCGCTTGAGATGAGCGTGAGCTTGGTCGAACAGATCGGAGCGCAGACTTATCTCATGGGCACGCTGGCCGGCCATAAGGTGCGTGCCGTCGTCGACCGCCGCGACGAAATCCGCGCAGGTGACAGAATCCCGATCGCCGTCCCTAGTGAGCGGCTTCACCTGTTCGAGTCGGCCAGCGGTGTGTCGCTGCGGAGAGCGGAAACGGGCGGCACAATACGCGCGAAGGAAAGTGCGTGATCACCCCCTGCGAGATCGCCGGGTCAGATTGAAATACTGCGCCCCTGGCCAAGGGTCGTGGAATTCGACTTCAGCGGGTGCTCTGTATCGCGTGCTGATGAAAGCATCTCTAGATGCGCCATAAAGCAGGAAAATCACAACTATACTCGATACAGGCGAATTAATTCTTGGCAATTGGCTTGAACTGACGTCTTCACATGGGAGGAACAGGAAATGAGCATCTACATTCCAGGTCACAAAAGAATGGCGGCAGGCCTGTTTGGCATGACCCGCCGTAACTTTCTAAAAACAGCGGCCGTTGTCGGTGCGAGCGTGGCGGCGCCCGCGGTGCGAGCCCAGTCCGGCGTCACGCTTCGTTTTCTCAACCCAGAAACTTCGGTCGCCAGTCAGGCTGTCCTGAAAAAGGCGTGCGACGAATACGAAAGCAAATTCGGCGTCAAAATAATCGTAGATTCGACTCCCATCAGCGGTACGACGCAAAAAGCGATGGCGGCGATCAATGCTGGCCAGTCGTACGATATTATGACTGCCGGCTTCATTGCGAGTATTTTGCAGTTCGTTCAGGCGGGCGTTCTTCTGCCGGTCACCGACCTGGTAAAAAAGTATGACTGGGGCAAAGACGCTGCTTGGGAGTATGAAGGTGAGAACTGGTACTATCCGTTCGATTACAATCTGGTCGTAAATTATTACAGGAAAGACCTCTACGCGCAGAAGGGTCTGAAGGTCCCGGAGACGTCGGATGATTTCTTGAAGAACTGCCAGGCGCTTACCGTCGTTAATAGTGGAAATATTGATGTTGGCGGCTGCGTCATACCGCTGGCAAGCGACTCCGCGACGAATTGGGCGAGCTTTGGAAATATGTTCGCGGAAGGCACGCAGCTTTATGACAAGGACTGGAATGTCGTTCTCGACCAAGGCGAGAATGTTGATCGTGCTACGCGCTTTTTGGATCTTTATGGCGAGTTGTATAAGACCATGCCGCCCGGCATGAACGCCGTGGGCTACGCGCAACTAATGAGTCTCTTCGCCACCGGAAAAACTGCTCACACGCTCTATTCAGGCCGCCTAGTCGAAGCCCTCGAGGCAACAAATCCTGAACTGGCAGATCAGTACGGCATATTTGCCTCGCCCGGCAGCAGCGGACAGAAGGCGCTTTCCTATGCCTTTGACGGCTTCTGCGTCTTCAAGACGAAGCAGAGCGAGGAGGCAGTCAAATTCCTACAGTGGTTCGTTGACGAGCACTACGTGGATTGGTTGCTTTCCGCATGGATGAACAACCATCCGTCTCGCTTGGATATCTACGAAAATGAGCGGTGGAAGAGCCATCCCATGATCAAGAAGCATTGGGAAACGATGATGCAGATGAAGTCGTTCATCGACGGGGACGGCGTCACTATCACGGCGATTGACACCAGCGGCCCTTCCATCGACATGCGTGCTTGTAACGTATTCAATGCAAATGTCATGCCGGAGATGCTCCAGCAGAAAGTCCTCGGCAACACCTCGTCAGCTGATTGCGTAGCGGCGGCCGCGCAACGCATTCGCTCCCTCATCTAATTGCGGATCGGGGCGGCCTCTGCCGTCCCGATCGTTCGTCCAAGGGATGATTCTTATGGTTCAGGACCGGCGAATTGTTGCATTGTTTGTAGGCAGTATCTCTCTGCTTGCACTTATTATTGGCGGACCGTTGATTTACGCGGTTATGCTATCATTTTATTCGTCTAGTTCGTTTATCGGCGAACCTCAGTGGGTCGGCTTGAGCAACTACAGCAAGGTATTGCGAGATCCTCTTTTCTGGAATTCGTTGACTAATGGCCTCATCATAGCGATTTCGTCAATTGTCCTGCAGGTTGTTTTGGGGGTCGGCATAGCGATGGTGCTTAACAAGCGCTTTCTTGGCCAGACCGTTGTGCGCGCGATCGCTATTCTTCCATACTTCCTGCCCACCGTTGTCGCCTGCCTGGTAGCCCAATGGATTCTCGAGCCAAATTACGGATTGCTAAAGAGCGCTCTTGCATCCATCGGTGTCGGAATGCTCGATTGGAGTTCTCATGCCTTCACGGCCAAAGGCACAATCGTCCTCGTTAGCGTGTGGTTGTGGACCCCTTTTGTCGTAACCTGCGTTCTTGCTGGTTTGCAGACGATCCCAACGCAACTTTATGAAGCGGCGCGCGTCGATGGAGCCGGAGCTTGGCGGCAATTCTGGCACATCACGATACCGGGCTTACGCTCGGTTCTGATCGTGGTCATTCTTCTGCGTGGCATCTGGATGTTCAACAAGTTCGATGTGATATGGCTTTTGACGAAAGGCGGGCCGCTGAACCAGACAGAGACCTTGCCTACCTTGGCCTATAGGAAGTCGTTTCTGGAGTACAATCTGGGCGGGGGCGCCGCTGTGGCAACGATCTCCTTTCTTATTCTCGCAGGCGTCATTCTCATCTATCTGCGCCTATTTCCCATCGACGATGCAAAGCAAGGGAGATAACAATGAACAGCCATGTAGAGCGATTGCCCATTGATTCCCGCTCGCAAATACCAGAGCGCCAGCCGATGCGTCCGAGATCGTCGCCGCAACAGGGGAGCAGGGTTCCGGGCAGCACTTTCTGGAAACCATTCAAAAGGCTGTCAGCAAAAGTTGCACTCTATGTAACAGTACTCGTTATCTGCCTGTATTCGTTCTTTCCGATATACTGGATGATAATTTCAAGCCTAAGGCCTTCGGAACGACTTTTCCTCGATACATCACTGGTGTTCTGGCCACCGGATCTGACGTCATACATTTCCCTATTTCGACAGACGAACTATGTCGTCAATTTTCTGAATAGCGCTCTGATGGCGGTTGCGACGATTACCGTCTCTCTCATGCTGTCGGCATTTGTCGCTTATGGCGCTACCCGGCTGCGTTTTCGGGGCAAGACTATGCTCGTGGCATCGATGCTTTTTGCCTATATGTTCCCACCCCTCATGCTGGCGATCCCGATGGCGGCAACTTTCCGCACAATCGGCCTCACCGACACATTATGGGGGCTGTTGATCGCACATCTCGCAATTTCACTGCCGCTAGCGGTCTGGTTGCTCTGGGGGTTCTTTAAGTCAATGCCGTTCGACCTTGAGGAGGCCGCGATGGTTGATGGCTGCTCTCAATTCGAAGCATTCATCAAGGTCGTCTTGCCGCTGTCCGCTCCCGGACTTATCACTGTCGCCATCTTCTCCTTCCTTCTTTCTTGGGCCGACTATGTGTTCGCTCTGATACTTATTATGAGCGACCAGAGAAAGACGCTTCCCGTTGCTCTGGAGTCGTTGCTCGGTGCCCATGATTTGCGGTGGAGTGAAGTCTTGGCTGGCGCCTCTCTGATAGCTCTACCTTTGTTCGTAATATTCATTTTCTGCTATCGGTATTTCGTCGCCGGGTTGTCGGCGGGTGCGGTTAAGGGATGATCCCGTCAAGTAGAGGCGGACGATCGGCCGCCTTTTTGACCTTGGTTTGAAAAACATCATCGAGGGGAGAATGTCCATGGTGAGTTACGACTATATTATCGTTGGTGCAGGCTCCGCCGGATGTGTTCTAGCCACCCGCCTGAGTGAAGACTCCAATGTGAGCGTTTTGCTGATCGAGGCCGGCGGAGGGAAGTCGCTGTTTGTCGATATGCCCGCCGGAATCAAGGTCCTCTATACGAGCGGGCGATACAACTGGCGGTTTTGGACTGAGCCGCAGCGACATCTTGACAATCGCCGGATCTATATTCCCAGGGGGAGAGTCATTGGAGGGTCCTCATCCATTAATTCGATGATCGCGATCCGATGCAACCCTTGGGATTACGATTCGTGGGCGTCTCGGGGCATGCCTCAGTGGAGCTTTTCCGCAATGCTCCCCTATTTGCGCAGGATTGAGGATGCTAGCCTGGTTGTTCAGCCTGATAATGGAACGCGCGGGCACACCGGACCCATCAAGCTTTCCTACGGGCCACGGCGCTCGACCGCGCAGGCGTTTGTCGACAGTCTCGTCGCTGCCGGTTTGCCTGAAAACAATGGATTCAACGGGTCGTCGCAGATAGGCGCGGGCTTCTACGAACTTACAATAGCAGGTGGGAAGCGGTCCGGCGCATTCAAGTACTTAGAACGCGCCAACGGGCGCCCAAACCTCACCATCCTGGCCAATTGTCATGTTCGTCGCATCAACGTTGAGGGAGGTTCTGCCAGTGGCGTGATCGTGGTTCAGAATGGCCGCGAGAGGGCAATCAATTGTGATCGGGAAGTGCTGCTGACGGCAGGCGCGATCGGTTCGCCGCAGCTTTTGATGCTGTCGGGTATCGGGCCTGCTGATCATATGCAGTCTCTCGGCATCAAACCGGTTCACCACCTCCCGGGTGTGGGAGAGAATCTTCAGGACCACCTCGACTGCGCGGTTCGCTTCGAGTCATCGCAGCCGACGACGTTGACCCCCTATATGGGCCTCCTGAAAGGCGGGATGGCCGGTGCTCGGTATATTCTCAAAGGCGATGGGCCGGGTGCTTCACAGGCCGTGGAGGCGGGAGCGTTTTGGGGCCCCGACCGATCATCGCCGTTGCCGGAGTGGCAGGCGCACTTTGCTAACGTTCTCCGCAATCCGCCACCCGGCGAGCGTATCGCTCACGGCTTCGCTGTTCGCGTGTGTCAGCTCAGGCCACAAAGTCGCGGTACGGTGAGATTGCGAAGCGGGGACCCCGCCATTCCACCAGCAATCGACCCGCGTCTTGCCTCCGAACATGCGGACCTCGCGAGTCTGAGAGATGGCGTGCGCGATATGTGCGATATGATGATGTGCGGACCACTCAAGAACTTCGTAAAGCGCCCGATCGATGCGGAAGCCTTTGGCAATCTTTCCTCGCTGGAGGCTTTCGTGCGAGCGCAGGCCGAGACGGTATATCATCCTGTAGGGACCTGTCGCATGGGTGCTGATGATGCATCGGTCGTGGACCCAAGCATGAAAGTCCGCGGTCTTGATGGTCTACGAGTGGTCGACGGTTCAGTGATGCCAACGCTTCTAAGCGGCAATACAAACCTACCCATTATGGCGATGGCAGAGAAAATCGCTGACGAACTTATTCACGGCGAAAGCTTTTCGCCTGAGCACCCGATCGCTGGGGAGATGCTTGCGCATGATGCGCATGGGCGCCGCCCGCCCTCCTGCTGAAAGCCTCCGTTTACCGTCCGCGGAACGCTGTAGCGTTACGAGAAGCCGCCAAACCGTTTTCATAACTTTTGAAGTCGCAGGATACGATGGCCGATTTTGATGTTGATTTGGCAGTAATTGGCGGTGGTTCCGGGGGCGTCCGCGCGGCCCGGGTTGCTGCTAGCTATGGGGCCAAGGTCATTGTTACTGAAGGAGATCGGGTTGGCGGGACCTGCGTTATCCGTGGATGCGTGCCCAAAAAGCTTATGGTTTATGCTTCAGATTTCCAGAAAGAGATCGGAAACGCGGCGGGCTTCGGATGGTCGATTCCCCCAGCGAAATTCGATTGGGAAGTATTAACGGGAAATATAGGCAGGGAAGTCGCCCGTCTTGAGAACGCATATACGTCGGCGATTGAAAAGTCGGGAGCGCGCCTGGTGAAAGAGCGCGCGACGTTCCAAGATGCGCGCACCTTGCGTCTTTCCAATGGGGAAACTGTGCGCGCTCGTTGTATATTGATTGCCACAGGCAGCACGCCCAACCACGGGGAAGTTTTACCAGGCCTCGAGCACGTGATCTCGTCTGATAAGATCTTTGAGCTTCGTGAATTGCCGAGACGGATCATAATTCAAGGAGGAGGCTACATCGCGGTTGAGTTCGCATGCATATTTGCCGGTCTCGGTTCGAAAGTGACTTTGGTTTGTCGGAGCAGCAACATCCTGCGCGGTTTCGATGAAGACGTAAGAACACATGTTCGGGACGCTCTGGAGCAGCAGGGGATTAGGATTGTCACTGGCTGCCAGATCAAAAGAGTCGACAGGATGAATGAAAGCAGTAGCGTATTGAAAGCTAGTCTTTCAAACGCTGAACAGCTCGTCTCCGACCAAATCATGTTTGCGATCGGACGAAAGCCCAACACTCAAGACCTAAATCTCCAGAGATCTGGCGTTGCGCTAAATGCTGACAGCGGCGGCATCGCGGTCAACGAGAACTCACAGACCAATGTGCCGCATATCTATGCGGTCGGCGACGTGACAAATCGCGTCAACCTTACCCCTGTAGCCGTGCGCGAAGCACAGGCCTTTGCTGATTCGGTTTTTGGCAACCGTCCCACGCAGGTGGACTATACGGATATTCCGACTGCGGTTTTCTCGCGTCCGGAAGTCGGATCAGTTGGACTATCGGAGGCACAAGCCTGTGCCCGGTTTGAAAGGGTGGACATCTACAAGACGGATTTTCGGCCGATGAAGGTTGCCCTCTCCCACAGCTCTGAACGAATGATGATGAAACTCGTCGTGGATGGCGATTCCGGGAGGGTCGTCGGCTGCCATATTGTCGGATCTGGCGCTGCGGAGATCATCCAAGCAGTTGCGATTGCGATAAGAATGAAAGCCGTAAAGGAGGACTTCGATGCAACGATGGCTCTTCATCCAACTGCGGCGGAAGAACTTGTCACGATGCGGATGGCGACCAGGCGCTGCGTTCGTTCAAGCTTTTTGTAGCCTGTCGGATTCCTCGGGCGTTATCTAAATGCGGCTGAGCAGACCAAGCTGAAGCAGTCGGATTTCAGTCGTAAGAGCTCGCAGCCCTCATAATTGCTACCATGAAAACTAATAATTCTTATAAACAACGCTTACCCACATGAACAATACTCCCAACCGCATGTGGATAATCGTCCATGATGGACTCGATGGAGTTGCGATAAGCTATTTGGACGACTCTCCTGTTGAAAACAACCAGTGCCCTTCAACTTATCAATTTTCGCTTATGAATACAATTCATCTATTTATCAGAAATCTATGTCAATTAGCTTTCACTAAGACACATTAGCTCAGGACTATGTCGAGTTATTCTTTCTTAAGCGCAGCACTCTCACTCAAGCGCAGCACTCAGAGTTGTCACAGGTTTCCCGTGAGATGACGTTGGCCCGAGTTTCTATCCAGTTCTGAGTTCGTCTCCGGCGTTGGTTTTGCCCTGCTGGGAGAGTAGAGCGGCGGGCGCTGGCGCGGAACCGTCATGCGGCAGAAGCCGATGGCTTACACGCCCGCCGTTCGCTCATCCCGAAGGCAAGTTCTGTTTGGAAGCCCGTCATTTTCAGCCCGTGGAGGATTGGCCAATACCGGCCGAGGCACGATCAACGCGCTGCTGCCGAAAGGACCGTGCCGACCAGATACATCAATTGGTCGTACTCAAGCAAAGCGATGGCGCAGTTCAGGGAGCGATCTACTCCGAGAGCCATTGACGGACAAAACTGGATATGCCAATTTGGTCAAACCAGATTGCGATGTTTCCCGAACACATGCGCACCTGGATGGTTGGATGTCGAAAATCTCGAAGGAGGAAGCGCCGTGGCGAAGGAAAAGAGCGGCTACTATGGCACGCGTAGGAAATTCTGGACGTGGGGATATGAAGGAGAAGACAATTCCCAAGACGAAATCCGTATCATGCGAGAACGCGTGGAGCAGCGGCTCGGAATTAAAGATATCAAAGTTCTGTCAGACCCGACTCTCGATGAGATTGAACTTTACCCGTCGCGTATAAAGATCCCACGAACTCTGGAGGATTTCTGTACCTCTGAAAAATGGGACAGAATTGTTCATACGTACGGTAAGGGTTTCAAGGACATGACCCTTATCTACAGGCGCGATTTCAAGAAGGCTCCGGACGTTGTGGCCTACCCGCGCGACGAAGAAGACATCGCTGCCATCTTCGACTGGTGTGGGGAAAATGGCTATGCATGCATACCGTATGGCGGTGGTTCGAGCGTCACCGGCGGCTTCTGGGGCCCCGAGCGCGACGCTTTTCCCGGCGTCGTCGTCATCGACCTGGGCAACCTCAACCAGATTCTCGAAATCGACCCCGTGTCACGCTGCGCGCGGATACAGGCAGGCATTCTCGGGCCGGCTCTGGAAGAACAACTGAAGCCACACGGTCTCACCCTGCGCCATATTCCCCAATCGTGGGAATTCTCGTCGCTGGGCGGCTGGATCGCGACCCGCTCGTCTGGCCATTATGCGACCCATCTCACGCATATCGACGACATGGTGGAAAGCCTGCGGGTGGTCACGCCAGCGGGAACGATCCAGAACCGCCGGCTGCCAGGCTCCGGTGCGGGACCCAATCCCGATCGCCTGTTCATCGGGTCGGAAGGCACGATGGGCATCATCACGGATGCGTGGATGCGGCTTCAGGGACGTGTGAAATTCCGTGCGAATGCCTCCATCTCCTTCAAGACGTTCTATGAGGGTGCCAAAGCCGTCCGTCAGATTACCCAAGCGGGACTGTTCCCGGCGAACTGTCGCTATCTGGACGAGCAGGACGCCAAATTCTACGGCGCGGGGGACGGCACCGATTCGGTCTTGCTGCTGGGCTTCGAATCCGCTGACCATCCGGTGGACGCATGGCTGGAGCGTGGTCTCGAAATCTGCAAGGACTTCGGTGGCGTCGTGAAGCAGCGCGCGGGAACTGCTGACAACGCGCTGGAGACCAGCCGCAGCGGGCCGCAGGGTAGCTGGCGGCACCAGTTCAGATATTTGCCCCGGCTGATGCATACGCGCGCAGCGATGGGAATCGTCAGCTTCACGTTCGAAACCGCCTACACTTGGGATCGGTTCGAAGAAGTTGATACCGAAATCATGCGTCGCGTGAGGGCGGCCCAGAAGGAGCACCTTGGTGGCGGTATTGTCTGCCGCAGGTTCTCCTTCCTGTATCCGGACGGTCCCGCTCCGTACTATTCGATCATGGCTCCTTCGACACATGACAACAGCCTTGAAGCCTATTCGATGCTGCACGATGTGGCGTCGGATGCGCTGATTGAGCTCGGCGCAACCATCACGCACCATCATGCCGTAGGCAAGTCGTTCCGTCCCTGGTACGACAAGGAGGTCGATCCATTGTTCCGCCGTGTGCTGGCGTCTGCGAAAACCGAACTCGACCCGAATTGGATGTTGAACCCTGGCCTGCTTGTTGACAAGCCGGCAGGATTGAAGATCGTCGGATAGGGATTCTTCAGCGATGATTGATCTATACTTCTGGCCAACCCCCAACGGGTATAAAGCCGCTATAATGCTTGCAGAGTTGGACTTGGAGTATCGTGTAATTCCGGTAGATATAACGGCAGGAGAGCAGTTTAATCCGCACTTCCTGAAGATCAATCCAAATAACAAGGTGCCGGCCATCGTGGATTACGATGGCCCGCACAACAAGCCTTATGCGGTTTTTGAATCCGCTGTTGTACTGATCTATCTTGCGGAAAAATCAGGAAAATTCCTTTCTCAGGATCCTGAAAAACGCTACGAGACGCTAAAGTGGCTTGTCTTCCAGAATTCGACAATGGGTCCAATGCTGGGCCAAGCACACCACTTCATGGTGTATGCGAATGAGAAGATAGATTACGCGATTGAACGTTACGACCGGGAAGTTGGCCGAATATACAACATTCTCGAACAGCGCCTTGGCCAATATGAATATCTTGCCGGCGAGTATTCTATCGCTGACATCAGCACATTCCCTTGGGTTCGCACCCGAAAACTGCATCGACGCGACTTGTCGGAGTACCCGAACATTGATCGATGGTATCAAGCGATCAAAGACCGTCCGGGGGTTCGGGCGGGCATAGATACGTTGTCCGACAGCAAACAATGGGAAGCGAAGCCGGGCACCGAGGCCTGGAAGAATATGTTCGGAAAGAACGGAAGTTCGTAACAATCACACAAAATCCTCCCAGGCGTCAGGCGCGACGATCTGTTCGTCGCGCCTGCGCCGCGTAGCGGCACTTGATGCAGCGGTTCTCCCTGCGGGGGCTGGCGCAGGATTTTGAATTCTGCGCGACCATAAAGCCGTTTGAAGTCACCCAATATATCGGGGCACGAATCCGGCTGATGGATTCACTATCTGCTTGACAGCCGACAAACTGGATGACCAAATTGGATATACCAATTGCCGCGCTAAGGCTATCAGGATCTGGAGAAATTGAGATGGATTTTTCGGCCGAACTGCCTCGTCGCATTCATATGATCTTGGATGAAGGCGCCACGTACGGCGAGTCCCGTGTCGCCTTTACAGACGAAAACGGGATTGATTGGTCCTACCGCCGGCTGATTGACACGGTCGAATCTGTCTCTAGTGAACTGCGGGAACTAGGGATTCGGTCGGGTGATCGGATGATGATCGTTTGCGAAAACTCGATCGGGGCTATCGTTCTAATGTATGCGGCTAGCCGGTTGGATGCATGGGCGGTGCTAGCGAATGCCCGGCTTAGCAAGCATGAACTTGCTCTTATAGAAGAGGATTGCCAGCCGCGGCGTATATTTCGAACCCATACCAACGTGTCTGCACCAGATGCGGGCGACGGTTACGCTGATGTGCGGCTCTTTACTGGCATTGGCGCCGTGACGATCGGTCCGTTAAATGAGAACAGCGCGCCGGAAGAAGTACACGAAGGATCCGCAGAGCAAGTCGCCGTTCTAGTCTACACTACTGGAACCACGGGGCGCCCCAAAGGGGTTATGCTGAGCCATCGCAATCTGACTTTCGTCTCAAGCAGGGGAAGACGAACACAAACTCTTTCTCGCGACGATGTCGCCTTGTGTGTCATGCCGATATCTCATTCGTACGGGCTCGTGTTGATGCAAGGAATGTTGTACGCTGGCGCGCGCATGAAAATTATGCCGCGATTTTCATTACAGGAAGCCCTGGATGCTGTTCGCAGCGGAGAGCTGACGATTTTCAACGCCGTTCCTGCCATGCTGACCCGGGTGGTGGCACATGTCGAACAGACTGGGGAAAAGCTCACGCCTAACAATCTCCGGTACGCCTATACGGGCACCGCGCCGCTCGATCTGTCTTTACGTAAAAATGTCGAACGGCTGTTCGGCGTGGTTCTGCAAAACGGGTACGGATTGACGGAAACATCGCCGACGATCAGCCGGTCGCATTATTCGATGGGTAGCGACGAGGTCAACATTGGTCCACCGATACAAGGGGTCGAGATCAGGATCGTCGGACCTGACGGTCTGGATGTCCCAGAGGCCAAGCCGGGAGAATTGCTGGTTAGAGGCCCCAATGTGATGTTGGGATACTATCGCCAACCGAAAGCGACCGCCGAAGTTATTGACGAGGACGGTTATCTTCATACGGGCGATATCGTCAGCCGCAACGATCGGGGCGAGTTGGTTATTCAAGGTCGATCGAAGGAATTGATCATTCGTTCCGGCTTCAATGTCTATCCTCCGGAAGTCGAAGCCGCCCTAAATGCACATCCCAGCATTCTTAACTCCGCTGTTGTCGGTCGTCCTGTTGAGGGAAATGAGGAAATTATTGCCTTCGTGGAAATGTTACCTGAAAGGCATTGCGAGACGGATGACATTAAGTCCTTTTTGAAAAGCCGTCTTGCCCAATACAAGCTGCCGCAACAGATTATTGTTATGCAAAACTTGCCGATCGCTCCGAATGGAAAGATAAAGAAGAACGATTTAAAAAAATATACTTAGATAATTTGAGCGATCGGACGGTCACGTGCTTCCGAGAACGCCTAGGATCATGAGTCCGATCCATATAGAGCCTCCGACATCGTCCGCAATCCCGTAAAACTCGATATGGAGAACCGCCCCGCCATGACCACCTTGCATGCTAACCTGATTGATGGAGCTTGGGTCGAAGGCGAAGCCGCGCCCAACATTAACCCCTCCAACACCAACGACATCGTCGGCACCTATGCGCGCGCTACTCGAATAGACGCCCAAGCTGCGATCGCCGCCGCCAAGCGTACATTCCCGAAATGGTCGCGCACGAGCCCCTTGGAGCGCCACGCGGTTTTGCGCAAGGCGGCCGACGAAATTCTCGCCCGCAAGGACGAACTCGGTCGACTTTTGTCGCGCGAGGAAGGCAAATCACTGGCTGAGGGCGTCGGCGAAACGATTCGTGCAGCTCAAGTCTTCGATTTCTTCGCGGGTGAAACGCTCCGGCTGGCTGGCGAAACGTTGCCCTCTGTGCGTCCGGGCGTCGGGGTGGACGTGACGCGTGAGCCGGTCGGCGTAATCGCTATTATCACGCCCTGGAACTTCCCGATCGCCATTCCAGCGTGGAAAATCGCGCCGGCGCTTTGCTACGGCAACACTGTAGTATTAAAGCCGGCTGATCTCACCCCCGGCTGCGCTTGGGAAATAGTCGATATTCTGCACCGCGCAGGCCTGCCAAAGGGTGTACTCAATCTCGTAATGGGCCGTGGTTCAATCGTCGGTCAGACAATGCTCGATAGCCCCGACATAGATGCAATAAGCTTCACCGGCTCGCTGGAGATCGGCCGGCGCGTGGCGGCCTCCTCCGTCGAACATGGGAGGAAGTTCCAACTCGAGATGGGCGGCAAGAATCCGCTGGTCGTGCTCGATGATGCGGACCTCGATGTGGCGGTCGACTGCGCCGTCAACGGTGCATTCTTCTTGACTGGCCAGCGCTGCACGGCTTCCTCACGGCTGATCGTCACCGAAGGCATCCACGATCGCTTCGTCTCGGCAGTCACCGAAAAGCTTAAGAATCTCGTCATCGACGACGCGCTCAAGGCGGGGACGCAGATCGGTCCGGTGGTGGACGAGACTCAACTCAGCCAGGATGAGAAGTATATCGCCATTGGCCGTGAGGAGGGAGCTAAGCTGGTGTGTGGTGGAGAGAGGTTAAACCGTGAGACGCCCGGCTTCTACTTACAGCCCGCCCTCTTCACCGAGGCGACCAACAATATGCGCATCAGCCGCGAAGAGATTTTTGGTCCCGTCGCGGCGGTAATTCGCGTCAAGAATTATGAAGAGGCGCTGGAGACCGCAAACGACACGCCATTCGGCCTGTCCTCAGGGATCTGCACCGCCAGCCTGAAACATGCGACGCACTATAAGCGCAATGCCGAAGCCGGCATGATATTTGTCAATCTGCCCACTGGCGGCGTCGACTTCCATGTACCGTTCGGTGGCCGCAAGGGATCGAGCTTCGGGCCCCGCGAACAGGGCCGTTACGCCGCGGAGTTCTATACAACAGTCAAAACGGCCTACACGCTGGCCTGAAACAGGCTCCTGTCGGTCTGCTTACCAGCCCGAGGGGGCCCAATGGCGCGCCGGCTTCGCCCATGGCGACGACGCGCCAGCTCGAAGCTGCCCCGCCTGCTCGACCTGGTGCTGTCGCAACCGCTGGTGTGCTGGCCCGGAAACCGCGGATGCTAATAGCGATCGCACTCGCCCACAAAATGGCTCGCTCGATCTGGGCCATGCTCACAAAGAACAAGGACTTCAAGGTTCCGGCGGCCGTGACGTTCTGATTGGACAATCGGATCAAGCAGCCAAGGGAAAGTCGGGAGTGTAAGAAGGTCGTCGAACGGTAAGGACAATGGATCGGTTAGATCCGGACCCGGAAAAGCAATCAGAACCATAGAGGCTAAAAGCTCGCAGATGTGAATTGCTCCAGGTCTGCGCATCTCCATTCTGGCCAGCGGTCACGGAAGATTGCTTTCAGAAGACTTGATACATGACCGCACCCGATCACATGACCAAGCCGCTCGAAAACTACTTGCACGAACGGGGCATCCATACATCGTGCTGATAGCTGATAGCTGATAGCTGGGGACCCGCATTAACTCCTTGCGGATTGAGGCGGCGGCCAGGTTTGAAGTCTGATTAGGGGTTTTCGGTCGATTTCGGGGGCCACCTTCGAGCGTTGGAGCGCGTTGCGGCGGTCGATATGGGCCAGTTTCGCGACGGCAGACGGATTCAGCCCAAGGTTCCGGCCCGTTCATGGAAGATGAGCCTGTCGAAGTTGTAGGCAATGTTGGCCAAAGTGAGTTTCGCTTCGGCCCGCGCCAGGCCGATGGTTCGGATGAAGAGCCCGAACCTGTTCTTTTGGTGCGCGAAGACATGTTCGACGACCGCGCGGATCGACGATTTCGCGGCATTGGCCCGCGCGATGTTCTGCGGCATCGGCTTGCCTGCCGGCTTGCGACGATGGATGCGGCTGACCAGCATCCTTGAAGCCAGCCATTTCTCGTTCTTCTGCGACCGATATGCACTGTCGGCCCAGACTTCGGAGGAGGTGTTGTGCGTCGTCACCAATCGCGGCAGCATCCGCCCGTCCGCATGGGATGCCGACGTGACGGCACTCTCCCGGATGAAGCCGAAGCGCCGGTCGATGGCAATGCGGGATTTATAGCCGAACACCGGCAGCGCAATTTGAGGCAGCGGCGTGCCGTCCGGCCGATACCGAATCTTGCCGCCGATCTTGAGCGTCCAACGCGCATCGGTGTCCTTCTGGGCCGCCTTGTTGGGCTCGTTTGGCCAGATCTCGTTCGCCGTCTTGCCGGACTTGATCGCCTCCTTCTCCGCATCCGTATTCCGCTGCTTCGGTGCCGGCACGAGGGACGCGTCGATGATCTGGCCCGACATCGGGATGTAGCCCTTCTTCTGTAATTGCCAGTCGAACGCCTTCATCACCCGCTTCAGCGTGCCGGTCTCGGTCAATTTGTTGCGGAACAGCCGGATCGTGTTCTCGTCCGGCGTCGGACCGCCAAGATCAAACCCAAGGAACCGCATCCAGGACAGCCGGTCCCGGATCATGAACTCCATCCTGGCATCGCTCAGATTGTGCTGGCTTGCAGGATAAGCGCCTTGAACATCGACACCGGATCGAAGGCAGGACGCCCACCCTTGGCTCCGTCGCCATAGCAGAGCCCTTCCACCAGCCAGCCGCGGAAATACTCGAAGTCGACGCTCGCCTCCAGAATCTCCAGCGGATCGCCATTCTTGCTCAGCCGCTCAAGATGCTCCGACAGCCCAAATAGCGACCGCTGCTCCATCGTCCCGCCTCCAAATCATGACGGAACCACTGAATCACGAAACTACTACCCGTGCGAGGTTAATGCGGGTCTCCAGCTGATAGCCGGAATGGCGATGTCGACCGGCGGCATCGTGCCGTCCGCCTGCGGCTTTGCCTTGGAGAACTTCACCGTCCAACGCGCATCGCGATCCTTCTGCCGCAACTTCGCAGGCCTGCCCTGCCATTCTTACGGAATGAGACCGGCCTTGATCTCGTCCTTTTCTTCCTTCGTGTTCCTCTGCTTCGGCGCGGCGATCAGGCTGGAATCGACGATCTCCCCCGACATGGCGATGTAACCGGCCTCGCGCAGCATGGCGTCGAAGCGTTCGAACAAGTCTTCGATCGCGCCGGCCTTCGTCAGCCGCTCCCGGAACAGCCAGATCGTGCGTGCATCGGGAAACCGGTCATTCCAAGGGTGGAGTAACGACGCCAAGGTTGTCGATCAGGCGGGTTTCACTGAGCCATGCCGCCACGAGTAGGCGTGCAGGTCGGTCGAGAACATCGAGCGAAGCGAGACTGTCAGCGGCGCGCAACTCCAGATATTCAAGCCGGTCGAGGCCCGCCGCAAGGATAGCGGTTCTCGCCTCGTCGAGCATAGCAGTCACGGGCGCGCCCTGCGCGAGCCGCTTCGCCGTCGCGGCTAGCACCTCCGCGAGCTTCGGAGCCTTCGCCCGCTCTACCGGCGACAGCCGCACATTGCGCGACGACATGGCGAGCCCGTCCGCCTCGCGCACAGTCGGGCAGGCCACGATCCTGATCGGGATATCGAGATCGCGCGCCATGCGACGGACGACTTGAAGCTGCTGGAAATCCTTTTCTCCGAAGAACGCCAGATCGGCGCCGGTCTGGAGAAACAGCTTGGCGACGACAGTGGCCACGCCGTCGAAATGACCGGGCCGGCCAGCGCCGCACAGCCCTTCAGAGACGCCGCCCATCGAGACGGTCGTGGCGAAACCTTCCGGGTAGATTTCCTCAGCATCCGGAGCATAGAGCATATGCGCGCCGAGCGGGGCGAGCTTCGCCGCATCATCGTCCTCGGTGCGGGGATAGGCGGCAAGGTCAGTCGCGTCGTTGAACTGCTTCGGGTTGACGAACAGCGTGACGATCACCCGGTCGGCCTTTTCAAGCGCGGCGTGGACGAGGCTGAGATGGCCCTCATGCAGCGCGCCCATGGTCGGCACCACCGCGACCATAGCGCCGTCGCGCCGCCAGTCGGCGACCGTCGCCCGAAGTTCGGCAAGGGTACGGACGATGGGAACGCTCATATCGCGCCTCACTTGGCTACTGCCCGGGGCGTATCGCCGAAGAGATGCTCGGCAGCGGGGAACCGGCGAGCGCGCACGTCGGCGGCATAGGCGGCGATGGCCTTGTCGGCCTCCGCACCCAGTTCGGCATAACGCCGGACGAATTTTGGCCTGAAATCGGTGAAAGCGCCGAGCATGTCGTCCACGACGAGAATCTGTCCGTCGCAGGCCGCCGATGCGCCGATGCCGATGGTCGGCACCGCGAGTTCCCCGGTGATACGGCGGCCGAGCGGCTCGGGCACCTTCTCCAGCACAACCGCAAAAGCGCCCGCTTCGGCGACGGCGGCCGCATCTTGCGCCACGCGCTCGCCCGCCGCGCCGCGACCCTGCACGCCATAACCGCCGAACGCGTTGACGGCCTGCGGCGTGAGACCGACATGCGCCATGACCGGAACGCCCCGCGCAGCAAGGAAGCGGATGGTTTCGGCCATCGGCTTGCCGCCTTCGAGCTTGACTGCCGCGCAGCCGGTTTCCGCCATCATCCAGGCGGCGTTACGGAACGCCTGTTCGGCACTTTCTTCATAGGAGCCGAAAGGCATATCGACGACCATCAGCGCACGCTCGATGCCGCGGCGCACCGCCTTGCCGTGCAGGATCATCATCTCCATCGTGACGCCGAGCGTGGAAGACAGGCCATGCAACACCATGCCGACGCTGTCGCCGACCAGCACGATGTCGCAATGGGTGTCGACCAGCTTCGCCATCGGCGTCGTGTAAGCGGTAAGGCAGACGAGCGGCGTTCCGCCCTTCGACTTCACCACCTGTGGCGGGGTCAACGCCGCGCTCTTTCCGGTTGCGCTCAACGGCATCCTCCTCTTGCCTGAATCGTCAAGTTTTGCAGCGTGTCACGTTTCTTTCGCGATGGCGAATAAAAGAGTGCCGATGCGAAATGCTGGCGAGGACCAGCCCTGCGTGCCGGAATCCGCTGCGGTTCCGGTACGGCGTGGAAGGCGAAGGGCGGTCAGTCGGGTTGATGAGGAAGTGCGCTTGGCTGAATTCGCCGAACCGTTCGAGAATCTCGGGCCGCCGGCGAGCAAGCGACGTTAATGTCTGTGTCAGCAATGGGCGGAGGGGCGGCCAGGAAACGCGGGCAGGAACCGTATCCGGTTAGGCAGTCTGGCATCGTAGTCGGATCGAGCACCATCAACTCCCCCAGAGAGCTGCAGGATCGGCGACTGTAGAAAGGAAAGAGGTTAAGCAGGTGACATTGGATTAAATGGACGCAATCTTTGTGAAGAAAGTTCCATCCGTGCGGTCAACGGGCACATCGTCATGCAGTCTTTAGTAACCTACACTTCTTGCGCAATTTTCTGGTGAGCGCGCAGGGTGGTAGCCATGTGTCGCTTTGCACTTATACGCGATAATGCGGCGATTTTGTCCGATTCGAGCATTTAATGATGAGAACCACGCCAATGAGATTCTCAGATTAACTGCAACTGCAGGGTAGCCCCGGGAGCGGGAAAAGCGTTGGGGTCAAGCGGGTAGGGCAATCTCGGCTTGTTTGAGGGGGCTGTCTGCGACTGCGGCTCTGACCTAAAGGACCCGGTGACAGCCGACGGGCGACCAGCGCATTTGACGTTTCTTGTTCATGCGGGCGTTGGCGCCATGCTCCATCAGAGTGGCGACATGGACCGGGTCCGGCGCATTGGCCGCGCGGGCAATGCGCGAGCGCGAAAGACGCTTGTCCAGTTGGCGTGGCTTTGGCTGCGTTATCAACCTGGAAGCGAACTCTCCGCGGTTCCGCCAACGCGTCGGCAAGCTGAAAGGGCGTACCCGTCGGATCGCGATCGTCGCAATGGCGCGCAAGCTGCTGATCGCGCTCTGGCGCTTCATCGAAACCGGCGAGATCCCAGCCGGCAGCGCGCTCAGAGCAGCATAGGATTGCCGCTGATTTACCCAGCAGCGAAAACGAGGAGCACGACCGTCTTCGTCAATGGTCTGCCAACGCCGTGTTCCAGGTTGGTGCTTGATTGGGACCTTGCCTCGTGCGTGAGGCATTATGATTACAGGTTCCATGGCGAATCCGGCCGCATGTAAGGTTACGCAGCCATGGCTGCCGCACATTGCCGTCCCCACTCGCTCGCGGAACAATGAAGGATCGAGATTCAGGATGAACGCCATGCCACAATAGCCTTGACGATCGAACCCTCATGTAAGGACGAGGCCCGCATCGACCAGAAGAACGGCATCGTGCGGCAATGGGCCAGACGCGGCACGCGGCCCCCGCCAGCCGGCCGACCAGCGCTACAAGAGCGAGTATCTGTTTGGCGCAATCTGCCCGACGCGTGGAATCGGTGCTGCTCTGGCGCTGCCCTTCGCTGACACCGAGGCCATGCAACTCCATATCAACGAGATCAGCCGCCATGTCGAAAAGGGCGACCATGCCGTGCTCGTCATGGATCGCGCCGGGTGGCACACCACCGCCAATCTCAGCATGCCGGAAAACATCACGCCGATCTTCCTGCCGTCTCGAGCACCAGAGCTGAACCCGGTCGAGAACGTATGGCAATACCTGCGCCAAAACTGGCTCTCCAACCGCGTCTTCGACAGCTACGACGCCATCATCGATGCCTCCTGCGAGGCTTGGCAGAAACTGCTCGCCACGCCCCAAGCCAAGGCAGCATGGATATCAGCGATGAGACGCGGAAGGTCCCCGACGGGAACAGGGTTGTTCGATACATATGCCGACACGATATCGGTGGTCAGTTCAATAAGCCCGTCGGTGTTATTGATGGCGGCTTCGTTCACCTTGCTACCTCAGTCGATTGTCACCCATTTTACAAATCCACTTACAAGATTGTCGGCGGCTATTACAATGCGTGATTGCGGCGTCCCCTTGGGGGCGGGCTGTTGGCGCAGCTGAAGCCTTTACCGTCTTCACCCATTGGGGCTGCCATCCCTGACGCTCGCCAGGAAGCAGGAGAAATGCTGGAAGCGATCAAAAATTGGATGCGCCAACATCATGACCAGCGCCGTCGCTGGCGAGAAGACGCACTGTCTCTCCTCAATGCCAAGAGCAGTATTGCTTATTACGAAGCGCAGCGCCGGGCAACGCGAAGTCGTCTGGCAGGTGATCGGGGCGTGTTTATTCATTGGGCCAAGGTCGCAGCCGAGGTCGCTCGTCTCTCCCCGGAGATGGAGATGGGATATCGCCTTCCTGCGGGCCGTGGTGGCTGAAGAAGAGAACCGTCCGAGCTGAAAGGAACTAGCCGTGCCGCTTGCGGGCAGCGGCCGGCAAGGGAAGCTTTGCCGCAGCGGTGCGGCCGACGTTCCCGGTCGAACGGCCGGGTTGACCGCCGCGCCCTTGCCCGCCTTGCTCTTCGCGGCCTCCGGTATGCGCACCCGAAGGACTGGGAGCGGGAATCGGATAAAAGGAGCGCGAGGCGTGCGGTCGAGAAGAATGGAAAAATCAGATCTGGAAGAGTTGAGAGGGAAGGTGCTCTGCAGCGCGGTGCTGGAAGAGGCCGGGTTTGCGCTCGACCTTAAGGAAAGCACGCGAAAGGCGATGAAATATCGCCGGGACTCCGAGATCATCATCGTCATCCATGATGGCAAGGGTTGGTTCGACCCGCTCGGCGAGGGCAAGGGGGACGTCTTTAATCTCGTCGAACATCTTCAGGGTGTGCGTTTTGTCGAAGCCATGCACCAAGTGGCAAGCCTTGTAGGGTTCACTCCGTCCGAACCCGTCTGGGAGCGGGAGTCGCGGGACCGCAAGCCGGATCTGTCCGTTTCCGAGCGATGGCGCACACGGCGCAAGCCCTGGAAGGGATCGGCAACCTGGCGTTATCTGATCGACGAGCGCGGCCTTAGCGAGCGGATCGTCCGTATCGCGATTTCCACCAATCTGCTGCGTGAGGGCCCGCACGGCAGCATGTGGGCTGCCCATACCGACAAAGACGGCGCCATTACAGGCTGGGAAGAGCGGGGCCCGGACTGGCGCGGTTTCGCATCCGGGGGCGCCAAGGTGCTGTTTCGTCTTGGGCGGCCGGATGCGTTGCGGCTGTGTGTGACTGAAGCCGCGATCGACGCCATGAGTCTTGCAGCGATCGAGGAGATGGGGGCCGGGACGCTCTATCTCAGCGCCGGGGGCGGCTGGTCTCCCGCGACATCCGAAGCGCTGGGGCTGTTGGCCGAGCGTCCCGGAACCGAACTTGTCGCGGCGACCGACGCCAATGCGCAAGGCAAGGTGTTTGCCGAACGGCTTCGCGAGATCGCTGGACAAACAGACTCGGCCTGGTCCCGCCTCCTGCCTCCGCATGATGACTGGAACGATGCTCTGCGTGCGCGCAACAAGGAGCGAGAAATAAAGGAGAGGCAAGAAGGATAGGACCTGCCGCATGCCCGCCGCCCGCGTCAAGGGTGACGCTTTGCCCGGCTAAAGCCGGCCCTTGACCCGGCCGGACGGAGAGGCGGCCGCCCGAAGGTGTTTTTTTCAACACCAGAAAAAGGGCAAGGCAAGTGGACCTGACCGAACGGCTGGGCGCAATCCTGCGGGCGCTCGCGATCACCGAGATCGTCTACTCACTGAACGGGAGTGGCGATTCCGGAGATACCGACCTTGACAGCGTTACCTATCGCAATGACCCGGCAGCACACGACCTGCCGGACATCCCGATCTTCATTTCCGATAGCGGCGCTATCAGATATTTGCCGGCGCTTCTGGAAGACATCGCCTCCGATGCTCCTGATGGCGATTGGGTCAATAACGAAGGCGGTTACGGCACCGTCTATGTGCGCCCCTTTGAGGACGAGGATGCCCTTTACATCGAATGCGACATGACCTTCCGGGAGGATGGCGATTATGGCGATGACGATGACTACGAGGATGAGGATTTCGATGATGACGATGGGTCCGACATGGATGAGACCTCTGCGGAGGTCTCGCCATGACCCGTCGAACCTGGAACCGGCTCAAGACCGATGCTGCCACCCGGCTGATCGAGACGTGTGGTCCACTATCTGATCGAGCTGAGGCGCTCGAGGCGCTGTCGAGCGTTGTTGCTCTGGCCGAACTGGACTTGACCGCCGGGATTGTCGACGGGCGGCTTGAGCCCGATCTGCGGACCCGACCAAGCGCAATAAATCATCAGGTGGCACGGGAACTCCTCGATCTCATCGCTGAATTCGCAACGGACCATGTTTCCAGCGCTCGCCCCGACCACGATCCGGCCCTTGGAGGCTGGATAGAAGAGCGCGGCTTTTCAGATCTCATGATCACCTTGCTGGAAAAGGGAGCCGAATGGCAGACCCTTACAGCCCTCGCAGAGATCGTGGCGAACGCGATCGCCAGCCTCGCGAAGCGATCGAGGGCGCTCGCCCATGCGCATGTGCAAAAGATCGTTGTTCGGGACTTGCCGGGAATTGCATCGACCCAGCAGAACCTGTCCGCCATGGCGGCCTGGCTTCTGGTGCCGGAGACGAGTGGACAACCTCACCGTGCCGACATCTTGCAGCGTCGCCTGCAGGCCGCCACGATCTACGGTGCGCTTTCGATGACGCTCAGGCATCCAGACATTACCGAAGTCATCGACACCGGGCGACCGCTCGCTCCATTGCTGATGGCGCGCCACACTCTGACCGCTGCGGAGCTGCGAGTGCTGAGAGGTGCGCGGCTCCTGGCGCATACCATCGAAAACCATACCGATTTCCACGTCGCGATCGAGGAATTGAAAGCCCATCAGGTTGCGCTTTGTGAATGGCCGGGCCTCGGCCGACCGGAGCAACCCGCCGCGTGGGAACGATCGGCCTGGATCAAATCGCCGCGGCAGCATTTCCTGCGGCCAGACTATCTCGGCCCTGATGATCAGGGCGTCACAGACGCGATCGAGGCGCTTCGCCAGGATCTCGTGCGCCCAATCGTTGTAGAACGAATCCGCCTTGGCGGGTTCAAACCGAACCATCAGATCGGATCATTCGCTCAGTCGCTGACGCTGAGCGGGGCGAAGGGGGGCGGCGAACCGCGTCGCCTTCTTCTTGCTGGCCTGCACTACGCCATAGTCGGGCCTCGAAAGCCGCGGGCGTTTCATGAGGCGGTTGGAATATGGCATCGCCGCGTCGCTTTGCTCTCCGCACTCAGGCATGAGCGTCTGACCGACCGTCCCGGTTGGCCGCACCTTTGTGCGCCATGGGTTTCGCCATGTGGTCGGTTCGAGGTGGTGGCGCTGTCGTCAGCAGCCGATCTTGTCGAAGAAGGCAAACTCCTCGACCACTGCGTTGGTGGCTACTATGACATCTGCCGCCGCGGCGACACGCAGATTCTCTCGTTGCCGGAGGCTGGCAGGCGGGTGGCGACGATCGAAGTCAAGCTCGGTCAGGACAGCGACGATCTCACCTTCGAGATTGGCCAGTTCAAAGCCCGGCGCAATACGGCGCCGCTTGCGCACCACCATGAGGGATTGCGTGAGTTCCTGCGCGCAATCCGCAGTGGTGCACACACCGTCGAGGCGCAGGCCATCGCCCGCCACCGTAAGCGGATGCAAAAAATATGGGACGGCAACTGGCACAGCGACGCCATGACGCTTGCCCACGCCAGGGACGTCTTTTCCTTCTACCTCCCGTTGCTGCCGCGTGGCACGCCGCCGGACCTGGACTCCTGGGCCGAGAGTTCCGGTCTCAATACAGCCCTCGATGGCACGCTTGCCTATCTCGAGACCGGCCCGCGGGTCGAGATCGACACGTACATCCCCCACTGAAACCTGTCATCCTCAACAAGGAGAGCGATATGCACCCCTATGACCATGCGCGCTCGTCGGCGCGCATCCATGGCGGCGTCTGGCAAGACCATTATCCGCTTCATGCCTTGTTCGACGCAACCAAGGCCGTCCTGTGCCGATTTACGCACCGGGCGCTGCGTCATCATACTGAAGGCGTCGCCGAGGCGACGGCGCATTTCGGCGCCGATATCCGGAATGCCGCCAAGTCGATGTCGACTTAATGACGCTCGGGCTTCAGCATATCGAGGAAGATTGTCCGCGCATAGTCCACGCGAGCGACTGGCTCGTCGGCTTCGCTGCACCCGACTGGCTTCCCGGCTCGATCCCGGCCGCGGAGAACCTCGCCGAGACGAGTTTCATGCGCTTCGGGGGCGAGGTTTCCGACTATCTGTCGCTCCATCGATGGTTCCTTGCGACGGCGCACTGGACGCCGGGGCTGGCGCATCTCGCCTTCCGCCATCATGCGTTCGGGATTTTTGAAGCCGAATCCCGGTTCGGTCCCGTCATCAGGCTCGGCAACGTCAAGGCCGTCCCGACCCGGGTTGTTGCTGAACGCCATGTCCAGGAAGTGCTTGGACGCGTGCCCCCGGCAACCGAGTTCCTCAGGCACATCAAGGGGGAACGCTGGATGCTGCAGGCGACGTCGCCGCGTCGGCTGGGTCTTGACGGCCGGGCTGCCTCGAACGCTGTCCTCGAAAGGACTTCGCCATGACTGCCGCCCCGGAAATCCGCCGCTTTATCGTCGTGTCCACGGGGCATGTCACCGAGAAGACCGCCAAACTGCTCGACACCATACCACCTTCGAGATGGCCCTGCCTGGGTGGCCGATACGGTGACTATGGCTGGTTCGTCTATGCCCATGACGAGAACGCCGGCGTCGGGTCCGACGCTATCCCTGACGATCTCTTTTCCATCATGACCTGGGCGCGTAGCCAAGGATGCGATTATCTGCTTCTCGATTGCGATGCCGATCAGGTGGAGGGGCTTCCTCACTACGAATGGTGAGGCGGCCCAGCCGAGCTTCGGCGCCAGCCGGGGGCCTCGGAAACTTGGGTGCAGTGGGGTGTGGGCATCAGGAGGGAGAGAAAGAGAAGGAAGAAGCCGACTGCCGCATGCCCGCCGGCCGCATCAAGGGTGAAGCTTCGCCCGGCTGAAGCCGGCCCTTGACCCGGCCGGACGGAGAGGCTGCCGCGGGGAAGGGTCCGGAAGGGCTGAAGATGATGGCGATCCACGAGGGATGACCGCGCTTCGGCCCGAAAAAGGCCAGGAGCCTCCCCATGACCCATCAAACCTCCCCCAGAAAGATCTACTTCGGCGTCGCGGACCGTCGGCAGATGTGCCGCCTTTTCGACCGTCATGCCCAGCGCCCGAACCGTTTTGAGGGCCCCAGCGATCACCTTTACGCAGGCGAATATTTCGAGATCGCACGGGCGGAGCATGATTACATGCTCGACATCCTGCCTCCGCTCTGGATGCGCGGGGAGATGTTCGCCATGCGCGAATTCCTCACCGACCGCGTCACCAGCATTTTCTACCAGCTCAGGATCGACGGGAAGGTCCGCTATTTCCACGGCTATTGCGACCTGACGCAAACCCGCTCGCCAGTCGCGATGCGTGACGCCATCGTCGAGCGCGACTCCTGGCCGGTCAGGGCCATGACGCATGAGGAGCGGCTCGAGCATATCTGGAGCGCCACCCACGATGAATATCGCGGCTATGCTGGCGAGCGCTGGCTGCCTGAGTTTCGCGGGCAGCGCACCGTGCTGGTCTATGGTCGACGCGGCGGCACGACGCTGAAGCTGTTGAGCGAACTCACCGAGGAGGAGATCCAGGCCAAGCTTCCGGTGCATCTGCGTCACCTGCCCGAGCGGCAGGCGGCGTGAAGGGAGAGCGGCCATGTTCACCTTTCCGATTCTCGCTGTTCGCAAGGTTATCGCGCGGGGTATCGAAGACGCCGCCGCCAACGGCGGCTTTCGCAATCCCTATTACGGCACCCGCCCCGGTGAGGGTGAACAGCCCGGCCTGTGGCTGGTCGGTGACGAAGGCGTCTACATCATGTCCAATGGCAGGCTGGCGGCAGGACAAAAGCCGCTCGTCGTCTACGACGAGCAGTGCCACCCCAAAGGCGATATCGGCTGGTGGGATTACAAACGTCGTCACTTCGGCGCCGATGACGGCATCGAGTTTATCGATGCCGAGCGGCTGATCCCGCTTTTTGACCGCAACATGGGCGCCACGCACCTCAATGTGCAACTCACCGGGACCGAAATCGCGCTCTCGCTGATGTCCCGCTGACATTTTCAACAATCGCAATGCCGATCGCCTGGCCGTCATCGCGGCCGGGGGATCGCGCACGCCATCATCTCAGGAGAAATACCTATGTCGCATGACGACCTGTTTACGATCTCGTCTTCAGCCATCACGTCCCAATCGTCCGGGCTCGACCTCGGCAGCGGAGGATTAGCCGCCAATGATTTCGATGACGAGCCGCCGCCGACCGCGCCTGCTCCGGCGGTGCTTGCGCCGCCGGATGCCTCGCCGCGCACGTCGTCATCGGCTGCACCCGCCAACTTCTACCTATCCGAAAGCCGCAATCTGGCGCGCGGCTGGAAACAGCGGGCGCTCGACAATCTCGCCGCCATCCGTCTTGCCGCCCAGATCGAGGCGGCCGATCGCGGCGCGACGGCGGACGAACAGGCGCAGCTGATCCGTTTCACTGGCTTCGGTGCATCCGAACTCGCCAATGCCGTGTTCCGCCGACCCGGCGATGACAGTTTTCGGCCGGGTTGGGATGAAATCGGCAGCGACCTTGAGGGGACGGTTTCGCAGGCCGAATATGCTTCGCTGGCGCGCTGTACCCAATATGCGCATTTCACGCCGGAGTTCATCGTTCGCGCAATGTGGTCGGCGCTGCAACGGCTGGGTTGGCGCGGGGGCAGGGTGCTCGAGCCCGGCATTGGCACAGGCCTGTTCCCCTCTTTGCTACCGGAACCGCTGCGAGATGTTACCCACGTCACCGGTATCGAGATCGATCCCGTCACCGCTCGCATTGCCCGGTTGCTGCAACCAGGGGCCCATATCGTCAATGCCGACTTCGCCCGCGCTGACCTTCCCGCCAGTTTCGATCTTGCGATCGGCAATCCGCCGTTCTCGGATCGCACTGTCCGGTCGGATCGTATCTATCGCTCGATGGGTCTGCGTCTCCACGACTATTTCATCGCCCGCTCGATCGATCTGCTGAAACCGGGCGGGTTTGCGGCCTTCGTCACCAGTTCGGGAACAATGGACAAGGCGGATTGCTCGGCGCGCGAGCACATCGCGAAATCGGTCGATCTCATCGCCGCCATCCGGTTGCCCGAAGGCAGCTTTCGCGCCGATGCCGGCACGGACGTCGTGGTCGACGTGCTGTTTTTCCGCAAGCGCAAGGTCGGCGAGCCTGAGGGCCACCAATATTGGCTTGATACCGAGGAGATCAGGCCGGCGACGGCCGATGAGGGGGCCATCCGCGTAAACCGCTGGTTCGCGCGACATCCCGGCTTTGTCCTCGGCACTCATGCCATGGCGTCCGGACCATTCGGCGAAACCTATACCTGCAGGCCGCATCCCGACATCGATCTCGAGCAGGCGCTCGCAGCCGCGATCTCTTTTCTTCCGGAATCGATCTATGACGGCGAACCCGGGCTTATGGATCAAGATGCTGGTGACAACGCAGTTTCGCTAATCACCCGGCCGGAAAACGGCGGCGTGCGCGAGGGCAGCTTCTTTGTCGACGACAACACCCAGCTCAAGCAGATGATCGATGGCATTCCTGTTGCCATCACCATCCGCAAAGGCAGGTCGACCGATGGCGTGCCGGAAAAGCATGCGCGCATTATCGGCAAACTGATCCCGATCCGCGACGCTGTGCGCGAAGTTCTGAAGGCCCAGGAGTTCGACAAGCCCTGGAAGCCGGCGCAGGTGAAGCTGCGCATCGCCTGGTCGAACTTTGTCCGGGAGTTCGGCCCGATCAATTTCACCACGGTCTCGGTTGCCGAAGATGCCGAGACCGGCGAGGTCCGCGAGACGCATCGGCGGCCCAACCTGCAACCCTTCCTTGATGACCCCGATTGCTGGCTGGTGGCCTCGATCGAGGATTATGACCTTGAGACCAATACCGCGCGCCCCGGCCCGATCTTTTCCGAGCGGGTCATCGCGCCGCCCTCGGCGCCGATCATCACCTCGCCGGCCGATGCTCTTGCCGTGGTATCGAACGAGCGCGGCTATGTGGACATCGATCACATCGCCGAACTGCTGCACAGTGACCCCGAGGCCGTGATCGCCGAGTTGGGCGACGCGATCTTTCGCGATCCGGAGACCGGCGCATGGCAGACCGATGATGCCTATCTCTCGGGCCAGGTCCGCGACAAACTCAAGGCGGCTGAGGCTGCCGCCGCGCTCGATCCGGCGTTCGAGTGCAACGTCCGCGCTCTGGTCGAGGTGCAGCCTGCCGATCTTGGACCGTCGGATATCACCGCCCGTCTGGGCGCGCCGTGGATTCCGGCCGCCGATGTCGTCCTTTTCGTCAAGGAGGTCATGGGCGCCGACATCATGATCCACCACATGCCGGAACTCGCCTCATGGACGGTCCAGGCCCGGCAATTGGGCTGGATGGCGGCGGGCACGTCGGAGTGGGGCACCGAGCGCCGCCATGCCGGCGAACTGATCGCCGACGCGCTCAACAGCCGCGTTCCGCAGATATTCGACATTGTGAAGGAGGGCGATAGCGAACGCCGGGTCCTCAATGTCGTCGATACGGAGGCGGCCAAGGAGAAGCTCACAAAGATCAAGACCACGTTCCAAACCTGGATCTGGTCTGATCCGGATCGCACCGACCGGCTGGCGCGGGTCTATAATGACCGCTTCAACAATATCGCCCCGCGACGATTCAACGGGGACCATCTGCAACTTCCGGGTGCCTCTCGCGCCTTTTCGCTTTATGGCCACCAGAAACGCGGCATCTGGCGCATCATCTCGGCCGGCTCGACCTATCTTGCCCATGCCGTCGGCGCCGGCAAGACGATGACCATGGCGGCTGCGGTCATGGAGCAAAAGCGCCTCGGCCTGATCGCCAAGGCGATGCTGGTCGTTCCCGGTCATTGCCTGGCGCAGGCTGCCCGCGAATTCCTGGCGCTCTATCCGACCGCCCGCATCCTCGTCGCCGACGAAACGAATTTCACCAAGGACAAGCGGCACCGCTTCCTGTCTCGTGCGGCCCTTGCTGCCTGGGACGCCATCATCATCACCCATTCGGCATTCCGCTTCATCGGCATCCCGTCCGCTTTCGAACAACAGATGATCCAGGATGAATTGGAGCTCTACGAGGTCCTGCTCACCAAGGTCGAAAGCGATGATCGGGTCTCGCGCAAGCGGCTCGAGCGACTGAAGGAAGGCCTCAAGGAGCGGCTGGAAAACCTCGCCACCAGAAAGGACGATCTCCTCACCATATCCGAGATCGGCATCGACCAGATCATCGTCGACGAGGCGCAGGAGTTCCGGAAACTCTCCTTCGCCACCAACATGTCGACCCTGAAAGGGATCGATCCAAACGGTTCGCAGCGCGCCTGGGACCTTTATGTGAAGTCGCGTTTTGTCGAGACGAAGAACCCCGGCCGGGCGCTGATACTGGCCTCCGGCACGCCGATCACCAATACGCTGGGCGAGATGTTCTCGGTGCAGCGTTATCTCGGTCTCGCTGCGCTGCATCAGCGTGGCCTGCACGAGTTCGACGCCTGGGCTTCGACCTTCGGCGACGTCACCACCGAGCTCGAATTGCAACCGAACGGCAAATACAAGCCGGTGACGCGGTTCGCGACCTTCGTCAATGTGCCCGAGTTGATCGCCATGTTCCGCACCTTCGCGGATGTGGTGATGCCCGAGGATCTGCGCGCCTATGTCAAGGTTCCGGCGCTTTCGACGGGAACGCGCCAGATCAGGACCTCAAAACCCTCGGCAGCGTTCAAGCGTTACCAGATGGTCCTCGATGCGCGGATCAAAGCGATCGAGACACGCGAGGGTCCTCCTCAGCCCGGCGACGATATCCTGCTCTCCGTCATCACAGATGGCCGCCACGCCGCGATCGATTTGCGTCTGGTCGACGCCGACAATGACAACGAGCCGGACAACAAGCTCAACGACCTTGTCGGCAACGCCTTTCGCATCTGGCGGGAGACGGCAGACCATGACTACGTCCGGCCCGATGGCAAGCCGTTCGAGCTGACCGGCGCGGCCCAGATGATCTTTTCCGACCTCGGGACGATCTCGGTTGAAAAGACGCGCGGCTTCTCGGCCTATCGCTGGATCCGTGACGAACTCGTTCGTCGTGGCGTCCCAGTGTCGGAAATCGCCTTCATGCAGGACTACAAGAAATCCGAGGCCAAGCAACGGCTGTTCGGAGACGTGCGCGCCGGCAAGGTCCGCTTCCTGATCGGGTCTTCGGAAACAATGGGCACCGGCGTCAATGCCCAGCTCCGCCTGAAAGCCCTGCACCATCTCGACGTACCCTGGTTGCCGTCCCAGATCGAGCAACGCGAGGGTCGCATTCAGCGACAGGGCAATCAGCACGATGTCGTCGATATCTTCGCCTACGCCACGGAAGGTTCGATGGATGCGCAGATGTGGCAGAACAACGAGCGTAAGGCTCGGTTCATCGCGGCCGCCCTTTCAGGCGACACCTCGATCCGTCGGCTGGAGGATATGGGCGAGGGGCAGGCCAACCAGTTCGCCATGGCGAAGGCCATAGCCTCAGGCGATCCGCGTCTCATGCAAAAGGCAGGCCTCGAAGCCGATATCGCCCGGCTCGAGAGGCTGCGCGCCGCACATCAGGATGATCAGTTCGCCATTCGTCGGCAGATCCGCGATGCTGAGCGCGACATCGAATACTCTACTCGCCGCATTGGTGAGATCGACCAGGATATCGGGCGCTTGGTTCCGACCGTCGGCGACGCCTTCCATATGACGGTCGGCGCAGCGCGTCACGTCGAGCGCAAGCTCGCCGGCCGGGGGCTGATGAAAGAAATCCTGACTCTCGTGCAGCTCCAGCAGGATGGGGAGCGCATCATCGCCTCGATCGGCGGGTTTGACCTCGAATATAGCGGTGAGCGGTTCGGCCAGGACGGCTATCGCTATTCCACCATGCTGATCCGCACCGGGGTGGAGACCGAGATCGAACTGCCGGTCACCGCTACACCGCTGGGAGCCATCGCCAGACTTGAACACGTGCTCGGTGGGTTCGAGGACGAGCTCGGGCGATATCGCCAACGGCTCGCCGATTCCGAACGACGTCTTGAATCCTATCGCTCGCGTCAGGGTGGGGAATTTTCCTTCTCGGACGAACTGGCAGAGAAGCGCGGACAACTGGCCGATATCGATGAAACTCTGGCGATCGACCTCGATGGCAACCGGGATTCGATAGCCGCCTGGTTCCACGTCATGGCCGGCCCCGTCAAACGATGCGCCGGCCATTTTCGTGTGGAGCGGATCAACGTTGCGTGCCGGAGGGATCGATCTTTTCGGCAAGCCAGATCTTGATGAGCGACTGATAGGGAACGTCGCGTTTGCCTGCTGCGACCTTGATCCGCTCCAGAAGCGAATTGGGAAGCCGCAGCGATATCGAGGTGGACGACGGCTTCAGATTGGGCAGCCGCACCTTTTCAGCCTTGCTCCAGTCGACATGATCGGCCGAATCCTGGCTTTCCCAGAAAGCCCGTTCCTCGGCCTCCGTTGCGAAAGGTGGCACGGCCTTACGTGTCCTGTTCATAATAGCTCCGCTCCTTGCGGCTCATGTCGCGGGCCGAAATCACCCGCAGTTTCGTCTCACTGTCCCGAAGCGTGAAGGTGATATGCATCAGCCTTCCGTCATCGGTGCGTCCGAGAGCGTGAATGCGCGCCTCGCTGGCGCTGTGCTTTGCGTCCGAGACCATCAGCAGCGGCTCGTTGAAAAATGCCTGCTCTGCTTCCGTCTGGCTGACATCGTGCTTTTCCACGCTCTTGCGCGCATTGCCCGCGTCCCAGTCGAAACCGACGATCCGTTTCCAATCGATCATGAACGTGTATTGCTGTCATATACAGAAACTTCAAGTGGGGAGAGAGGAAAGAGGGAAGCAAATGGAAAAATCCGTTCGCAGATCGGGCGCGCCCGCCGACGCTGACGCTCAACCGCGCCGCTCGCGATCCCGGCCGGTCGCCCTGCGCAGGGCTATGAGCCCCGCTTGATCGGCCCGGCAGGGATGCTCGGGCGCAGTTGCATCGGCCCGCCCGCTCCGCGGTCCGGGGGATGTCTTCGGGAAGAAGATGGAAAAGGACCGGCGCTGGGCCGCGTCCGGGAATCCCAAAGGAGCATCTCCATGGAAATCAAGCTGGTCGATCCGCGTTCGCTCGTGGAAAATCCCGACAGGGCCCGTCGCAGCAAATCCAGCCCGCAATCCGACGCGCTGCTGCTGGCGACGATCAAGGCGGTCGGTATTGTGCAGCCGCCGGTAGTCGCGCCGCAGGCTGATGGCGGCAACGGTTTTGTCATCCACTCCGGGCATCGGCGCGTCAAGCAGGCCATAGCGGCTGGTCTGGAGGAGATTGCCGTTCTGGTCGACGAGCCGGCCGAAGACGGTGGCGCCATGCGTTCGATGGTCGAGAACATCGCTCGTGAAAATCTCAATCCCGTCGATCAGTGGCGGGTCATCGAGCGGCTTGTTGCGCTCGGCTGGACCGAGGAAGCGATCGCCGTCGCTCTCGCGCTGCCGATCCGCCAGATCAGGAAGCTTCGTCTTCTCGCCAATGTCCTGCCGGCGATGCTCGATCATATGGCGAAGGGTGACATGCCCGACGAGCGCCAGCTGCGCACGATCGCGGCCGCTTCGCTCGATGAGCAAAAGGAAGTCTGGAAGGCGCACAAGCCCTCCAAGGGCGATCCCCAGGTGTTGTGGTGGAGCGTCGCCAATGGTCTTGCCAGAACCCGCATGTATGCGCGCGATGCCAGCTTCGGTGACGATCTGGCGCAGGCCTATGGCATTGCGTGGGTCGAGGATCTGTTCGCGCCGGCTGACCAGGACAGCCGCTACACCACCGACGTCGAGGCCTTTCTCGGCGCCCAGCAGGAGTGGATGATGCAGAACCTGCCGAAGAAGGGCGTCATCGCAGAGGTCAGCAACTACGGCGAGGTCAAGCTTCCGCCCAAGGCAGAGCGCGTCTACGGCACGCCGAAGAAGTCCGATCACACCGCGATGTATCTCGACCGCGAGGGCAAGGTGAAGACGGTCGCCTTCCGCATGCCCGAGGCGAAGAAGAAGGGCAAGGCGGCGGACGATGCCGGTGGCGAAGACGAGGCGATCGTGGTCCCCCGACCCCGCCCCGATGTCACGCGCAAGGGCATCGATATGATCGGCGACCTGCGCACCGACGCCCTGCATGAGGCGCTGTCCCGGGCGCGCATCGAGGACGACACGCTGATGGCGTTGCTGGTGCTGGCCTTCGCCGGCCAGAACGTCCGCGTCGATTCCGGGGCAGGTGGCGACTATCGGTTCGGCAGCCGCTTCGGTCGCCATGCAGCCATGCTGTTCGACGCCGAGGGCAAGCTTGCCTTCGACATGGATACGCTCCGGATCGCCATTCGCAACGTGCTGGTCGACGTGCTCTCGTGCAGGGAGGGCATGAGCAAATCGGGGATCGGGGCGGTTGTCGCCGGACAGGCCATCGGCGCTGATGGGTTCCTGGCCAATATGGGCACGGAGGATTTTCTGTCCTGCCTGTCGCGTCCGGCATTGGAAGCTTCGTGCGCGGGAACGTCTGTTTTGCCCCGCGCACGGGTGAAGGACACGCGTGCTGCGCTCGTCGAGCACTTCAAGGAGGGCCATTTCGTCCATCCCTCGGCCCTGTTCACGCCCGATGACGTGGCGCTCGGCGAATGGCTCACCAGGAACGCTGTCGTGGAAGACGACAATGATGGCACGCCCGTCAATCAGGACGAACTCGATGGCGATGCCCCCGTAGAACCGGCCCACGATGCTGGGGTCGACGACACGGACTATGCCGACGGCTTCCGCGAGGCTGCCGAGTAGCCCGGCTTCCTTCTTTCGAACGCCATCCCGCCGCCGGTCATTCCGGCGGCGGTTTCGTTTCCAACACCACCATCTGGAGGACATCATGTCCGCACTTTCGATTTTCGAGGACGCTCCGATCGCGTCCATCGTCGCATGGTCCGACGACACGCCGCGCCCGCCCGAACGGCACCGTAAGAAGCTTTCGGTCTGGCAGAGCAACAACAGCAAGGGTCGGCTGATCCGCAAACAGGGTGAGCGCGGTATCGGAAATATCTCGCTCGGCGCCTGCTTTACCCTGCATGAGGCCGACTTTGGCGGAGGCGGCGTCATCGCCATCCGCATGCATCGGACCTTCTCGGTGGATTCGCGCCTGCGATTCGCTGTCCTTGAGCGGCCCGCCGCTGGCTCGATCCGGGTCTTCGACCGGGCCGGTGATGAAGCCGAGCTGGTCTATCTCGCCAGCCATCGCGCCGATGCGGAGGAATGGCTCACCCGTCATGGCTATCCCAACGCCGTTCTGGACGAAGTCTCGGCCGACGCGGTTGCGGCCGATGTGATCGAGGGGAGGACGGCGGCATGAACCAGCCCGATTCCTCTCGTTCATCCATACCTATGACCCCGGGCACATCCGGGGTTTCGTTCGGCCACAGCGCCGACGGCATGCTGGTCGCGCTCGTCGGCCTCAATGCCTACGCCATGGCGCCCGGTCGCGATGGCAGGCACTATAGGGGTCAGAACAAGAACTGTTCGAAATCATACGCTAAGGTCGAACGGACCGTGAACCGTCGTCTCTGACGCGCATGATGGTCTGCCGGCTGGTTTCGAACTTTCTGGCGAGCGCGGAAACGCTCATGCCATTGGCCAGCCCTTCAAGAACGTCTTGCTTCCGCATTTCGTTGAGCCGCGCCGGTCGACCAAGAATCTTTCCTTCCGATTTTGCCCGTTTGAGGCCGGACTGCGTGCGTTCGATAAGCAGGTCACGTTCGAACTGCGCGACGGCGTTGATGACGTTCATAGTCATTTTGCCAGCGGAGCTTGCGAGATCGACACCGCCCAGAGCGAGGCAGTGAACCCGGACACCCAATTCCTCCAGTTTCCCTACTGTGGTGCTCACATCGATGGCGTCCCGCCCAAGACGGTCGAGCTTTGTCACGATGAGCACGTCGCCGGCTTCGAGCTTGTCCATGAGCCGGATGAAGCCTCGGCGCTGCGCAATGGCGACACTGCCGGAGACTGTTTCGGTGACGATGCGGCGTGGCTCGATGTGGAAACCGGCTGCCTCGATTTCCTGAATCTGGTTTTCAGTCGTTTGGCCGGTCGTGGAGACACGGACGTAGGCAAAGGTGCGTGGCATGGGCTCGATTCGTCCGAATAGGCTGTCCGGAATGTCGAGCATGTCCATAACTATGTCAAGGTAATTTGTGGACAGTGCGGTTTCACCCTGTACGGAACCGGTCGTTTTCGGACATGCCAAGGGGTCATCGGCAAGATGTTGTGTGGAGTAAAGAATGGCCCGACGGAAGCTTCTCAAAATCCAGGATCGACAGGAGCTGTTCGGCGTGCCGATCGATGAAGACAGCCTGATCCGTCACTACACTCTGTCTCCAGCCGATCGGCTGGAGATCGCAGTCCGAAGACGCAAACATAACCAGCTCGGCTTTGCTGCCCAGCTTTGCATGATGCGATATCCGGGCAGGACGCTCATGGCGAACGAAATACCGCCGCGGGGAATGCTCAACTATATCGCCGAGCAATTGGATGCCGATCCAGAAAATTTCAGTTCTTATGCGAGGCGAGAACCGACCCGGCTGGAACACGTATCGCACCTCCTCGCCTATCTTGGGATGAGAACTGCAGCAGCTCCGGACCGGCGGGCCGCCTTGATGTCGGCGATCGAAACGGCAGCGACGACAGACAAAGGGTCTTCTATTGCCAAGGCAATCATCACCACCATGCGGGACCGCAATGTGGTGCTTCCTGCGCCAGACACTGTAGAGCGGATCGGGCTAGCGGCGCGCGCTATAGCGCGACGGCGTGCGGAAACGGCGTTGATCTCCGGCTTTTCCCCTGAGCAACTTCAGAGTCTTGACGATTTGCTGAAGGTCGATCCTGCAATCGCACAGACGCGGTTCCATTGGCTACGATCGGCTCCGGACGCACCCGGCGCCAGCAACCTGGTCGCGATGATGGAAAGGCTCTCCTTCATTCGCGCCATCGACATCGATCCCCGTCTGCAGGGCCGCATCCATTCCGGGCGCTGGGACCAGATGATCCGGGAGGGCGATGTTACGCCGGCCTGGCTTACCGCTGATTTCAACGCCAGCCGTCGGCGCGCGACGATCGTCGCCCAGGTTATCAAACTCGGCCAGAAGCTGACTGACGATGCGGTCACCATGTTCATCAAGCTGATCGGCAGGCTCTTTTCCCGGGCCAACAATCGCAAGAAGCAGCGCCATGCCGAAACGCGTAAAGAGACGGCCAAGGCGCTCCGGCTGTTTCTCGATACGATTTCCGCCCTTCAGGCCGCCAACGACAATGATGAGGATGCGATCGAGACGATCAACCGGCACGTCGGCTGGCATCGTCTTTTGCAGGCAAAGCCCGCTCTCGAGGCCATGGTGGAAAATGGAGATCCAGATCCATTGCTTGTGGCGGTGGAGCAATATGCGAGCGTCCGCAAATATGCGGCGCTGTTTCTACGGACCTTCGCTTTCCGCTCGGCTCGCCGGAACGATCCCCTGCTTGCGGCGATCGAGATCCTCAAATCCCTCTACGAAGATGGGCGGCGCAGCCTTCCAGATCGGGTTCCGGTTGCCCATCTCGGCGTGACGGCCCGCAAATTGATCTTCAACGGATCGAAATCCGATCGTCGCCTCTACGAGATTGCCACGTTGGCGGCGTTGCGGGAGCGGCTTCGCTCAGCAGATATCTGGGTTGAAGGCAGCAGGGCATTTCGCCCGATGGATGAGCATCTCATGCCGCGCCCGGCCTTCACCGATCTCAAAGATACCGACCAGCTCGATCTCGGCGTGCAGCGCGACGGCGTGGCATGGCTCGCGCAAATGCAGCAATTGCTCGACTTCAATCTGAAGCGCCTCGCACATCGCGCCCGTAACGGCAAGCTTGAGGGTGTCCGTCTCGAGGCAGGAACTCTGCTGGTGACGCCGCTGGCCAGCGAGGTTCCCGCCGCCGCCGAGGAGCTGAATCTTGAGCTGAACGACATGTACCCGCTCGTCGAGGTGCCAGATCTTCTCAGAGAGGTGCATGAGTGGACGGGCTTTGCCGACCAGTTCACCCATGTTCGAACGGGCGACATGCCGCAAAACATCGCTGCTATGCTCGCCGGCACCCTCGCGGACGCCACCAATCTCGGGCCAAAACGGATGGCAGGTGCATCGAAAGGGATTAGCGCCCATCAGATCGGCTGGATGCGCATGTTCCATGCCAGGACCGAAACTTATCGGGCGGCGCAGGCAAGCGTGACCGACGCCCATGCGCGTCATCCCCATGCTCTGCTCTGGGGAAATGGAACGACCGCGTCTTCCGATGGTCAATTCTTCCGGGCCAGTGATCGTGCTGCAGGGCGCGGCGACATCAATCTGCACTATGGCAGCGAACCAGGCACGAAATTCTACAGCCATCTCTCTGATCAATACGGCTACTTCAGCATTCTGCCGATCAGTCCGACCGAAAGCGAGGCGGCCTATGTTCTGGACGGGCTGTTCGACCACGACACCATCCTCGACATCGAGGAGCATTTTACCGACACGGGCGGCGCCAGCGACCATGTGTTTGCCCTCTTTGCTCTGATCGGCAAGCGCTTCGCGCCCCGACTGCGCAATCTCAAGGACCGGAAATTCCATACCTTCGAAAAAGCCGATAGCTATCCGGCCCTCGCGGACCATATCGGCGTGCGGATCAATACCGCGCTCATCATGGAATATTGGGATGATCTGCTGCATCTGGCGGCGTCGATCCGCGCGCGCACCGTTGCCCCCTCGACAATCCTCAAAAAACTGGCAGCGTCACCGAACCCGAGCCAGTTGGCGAAAGCCCTGCGGGAACTCGGTCGTATCGAGCGCTCCTTGTTCATGATCGAGTGGTATTCCAGCCCGGTCCTGCGCCGGCGATGCCAAGCTGGTCTCAACAAGGGTGAGGCAGCGCACAAACTCAAGCGTGCCGTCTTTTTCCATGAGCGCGGCGAAATCAGGGATCGATCATTCGAAAGCCAGGCATTCCGCGCCTCTGGTCTCAATCTTGTCGTCAGCGCCATCGTCCACTGGAATACCGTATATCTCAGCCGGGCCACCGAGCACCTCCGTCAGAGTGGCCGAAATGTCCCCGACAACCTGCTCAAGCACGTCTCACCGCTCAGTTGGGAGCACATCAACCTTACCGGCATCTACTCCTGGGACGCCGCGCCCGACCTTGCGGAGGGCTTTAGGCCGCTTCGCTTGACCAGGAAAATGCTCCTCGCCGCATAACGTTCATCATCCGTTCGGCCTTAGCGTATGATTTCGAGCAGTTCTTGTTCTGACCCCCTATAGCGCGAGCGGCTGGCGGATTGCCACTCCGATGTCCGAATGGACCCGTTCGGACTTTTACGGCCATGGCGGCGACCTTGCCGATGAGGCTGCTTTCCGGGCCAAGGTGCTCGAGCAGGCCGACCATCAGCGCGAGAAATCCGCGCTCGGCCGCCGCGAGATTGCTGGTGGTGCTCATACACCGTGGGGCAGATCGCCGTCTATGCGGAGGGTATCACGGCGCATTACACCGCCGGCCATGGCGGCTTCAAGCTCTCGGCGGAGCGCAACCGCAAGGTCCATGCGATGCTCCGCATTGCAGGCGGCTTCTATGAAGAGGATGCCGAATGGGCGATCGTGGCGATCTCTTCCCGCACCTCTTCACCGCGCTCGAGCGCCGTCATGCGGAGCAGACAATCAAGGATTCCTGGCCAGACGCCTGGGAGGCGATCTTCGGAACGGTTCTTGCGCCTGGGGAATCCCGCACGAAGGATCAGCGGGCCTTTGAGATCGAGCACGCGAATGACTGGGTCGTCATTTCCGCGATCACCTCACAGCAGGAGAAAGGGTTTGCCGAGTGTATCGCTACGCCGGGCGGCAGGCGTGGTGAAGGCACGGAGGAGCGTCGGTTTCTCGTGCCGGCGGACGAATTCGATATTGGCCGCTTCGGCTTCGTCATCGACCCTGAACGGCATGCCGTCTATGCTGGCCCGTCCAGCTTCATCGGATGGCAGGGGAGGGAGAAGTGACCGCCCCTGCCGACACAAGAAGCCGGCTATGCCGTTTGGGGGAAGCCCGTCGCCAGACCCAGCGCCAGCTCGACCTGATCGACCGGCAGATCATTCGTCGCATGACGGTGTTGATCCCGAAGCTCGCGCCGAGGCGCACGGCCTATCGGCGCGGGAAAGCGCCCGATGCGGGAGCATTCCTCGAGCGCTATCGCGCTCAACTGGCGATGCGCCGAGCGCCAGCCCGAGATCGATGCTCTGTCGCGCAGGCTGGCGCGGCAGGATCGGGCGATCGGCATTGAGGAAATGGCACAGCGCGCGGATTCCACGACACGAGGCGCCCGGCATTGGTTCACCGCACGGATTCAATGTGCCATAGTGGCGATAATGGAGGGTCCGCAAATGGACGATTGGACACGGGCGGCATTCGAGCGCCTGCTCAAGCTGGCGCAGAGCGACACCGGGCAGTCCCGGCGTGCGGCCAATTTCCTGTTGGCATGGTGGAACGCCGAAAGCCTGGGCGGTTTCGACATGGCCGATCTCTTCGGCGTCGACAGCACCATCGCCGCTGACATGGCCACCGTGTTCACCTGGATTGCCGCTCAGAACGAGGCCACCTATCCGACCGAATACCGTGCCGCCATCGAGACGCTCATCGCGGAATGGCGCCCCGATGTCTGGGCGAAGGCAAACGCCTCAGGCTGACGAAAGAACCTCTATCGTTTGCGGACGAACTCGGTCCGCAGCACGAGGCCCTTGATGGCGTCGTGCCGGCAATCGATCTCTTCGGGATTGTCGGAAAGGCGGATCGAGCGGATGACCGTTCCCTGCTTCAACGTCTGTCCGGCGCCCTTGACCCTGAGGTCCTTGATCAGCACCACGGCATCGCCGTCGGTCAGGAGATTGCCGGACGCGTCCCGGACTTCGCTCTTTGCCGCGGCCTCGGCGGCAAGCTCGGAGGCCGGCCGCCATTCGCCGCTCACTTCGTCATAGATATAATCATCATCGCTGGTCATGAATGCTGCTATCGCAGCTGCGGGCCGGGTTGCCAATCCTTATGTCGCAATTGAGGTCGGTGAGGGCGAGGCATATCGGGACAACGTTTCTGCCGGGCACCTTCCGGTGAGGATCGGATGGTGCGTGCGGTGCGGTTTTTCTCTCTCCTTCCTGTCGCAGCCATAGAGATCGGCACCCATGTCGGTCTTCCCCTCGGGTTCTGTTGCGGTCTAAACCGCCCTGCGTCGCCTTCAAGGCCGCGTGCCGCGCCGCGGTGCGGCCGGTCCCGCCGGTCTCGACAGACCTGGCCGCTTCCTGCGCGAGGGCTGAAAGCCCTGCTGGTCCGCAACCCTGGCCTGCTCGCCCCTGGCGCCCCCGGACCCTGAAGCCGCCGCTGACCAGCCGGTTTGTCCAGACCGCACCCGAAGGGAAGACCGGCACGGGGCCGGCCCAGGCCTTCGGCGAACGGAAAGGATCTCACATGACCAGAACCGCACGCACCAATCGCTCGTCCTCCAAGGTCGTCCCGCTGCGCAAGGGCGCCTCCCTCGAAATGGTTCGCCTGTGCTGCCCCGACGCCAGCCAGACGTCCGCGATCTCGGAAAGCTTCGGCCTGCCGGTCCTCGACAGCGACGGCATCCGCGACCAGCACCAGAAGCTGATCATCGACACCGCCGAAGGTCTCGGTGAGGGGCTGGGCGAGCGCGCCATGCAGATCCACCTGCAGCGCATCGTCGGCGCCTATGTCGGTTCCGCCCATGGCGCTGGCCAGTTCTACAGCCGGGCGGTAACCGAGGCCCGCGACGCCACGGCCAAGTCCGCCAACGACGCCAGGGACGAAGACCTCGACGGTCCGGTCGGCTTCGACAGCGCCGCGCAGCGCAAGCGCGAGTTCGCAGCCGATATGGGCGTTCAGGCCCATGCGCTCAGGATGGCGGCCGAGGGTGCTGTCGCTGCCTACGAACACGTTGTCGGCGAAGCCTGGAAGCCCTTCGAGCGGGCCGTCGAGAACCCCGGTCAGACCGTCGACCGCAAGGCGGCCGAACTGCAAATGGCGGCGCTCGGCTGAGCCGCCTCGGGCGGAGCTTCGGCTCCGCCCGTCACCACAGCAAACAAGTGCCTTGGCTATAAATAGGAATCCTATCTAATAGAGCAATGGAAACACCTCGCCTCGCACCGCCGGTGCATGTCCGCATCGTCGAAGGTCTTGAGCGCATCGCCACGGCGCTGAAGTCGGACGACTGGGCGCGTTCTCGCTCCCTCGGCGTCAACCCGACGCAATTGGCCATCCTTCGGGCGCTGGATGGGCGCCGTTCCGGCCTGTCGGTCAAGGACCTGTCGTCGCATCTTGGCGTCTCGCAGCCGACCGTCACCGATTCCATCCTCGCGCTCGAACGCAAGGCGCTGGTCGAAAAGCGTGCCGATCCGGCGGATGGTCGTTCCGTCCGTATCCTCCTCACCACAACGGGCGCCGCTGCGGTGAGGACAGCCGAGGGTGTGGCTGGCGGCGTCAGTCAGGCCACGGCCGCGCTCCATGATGAAGATCAGGAGCAATTGCTCGTGCAACTCGTGTCCGTCATCCGCCAGCTTCAGGAACAGGGCGCCATTCCCATTCAACGCATGTGTGTCGGTTGCCGGTATTTCCGGCCCTACGCCCATGAAGATGCGGCGCACCCGCACCATTGCAATTTCGTCGACGCGGCCTTCGGCCAGCAGGATCTGCGGATCGACTGCCGCGACTACGAAACCGCCGATCCTTCCGCCCGGGCTGCCACCTGGGCCGCATTCCAGAAGGATCATTCCCTCCACCCTCCAGGCAGTTGAAAGAAGGAGACGAACCCAATGTACCGAACATCACTGGCGGCAGCGACGCTGCTCGCGGGCCTCTCGGCCACGCCGAGCCATGCCCATGACAACGCCGTCAAGGCTGAACCGTCCGATGCCGTCATGGCCTCGTTCGACATCATCGAAACCAGCATCGTCACCAACGGCGACACTGCCGTCTTCACCACAAGGGTCCGTGGCGAGGCGGGCATCGACAAGCCCGATGCCACCGGCAGGTTCGAGGGATCGAGCGTCTATGCCTATGTCTGGCCGACCTCGCTGAACAGCGGCGATATCGGGTTCGACACCGACCAGGGCATCGTAGCGCTGGCCGTCACCTTTCACCCCGATTTCGACGATGCCGCCTATGGCGGGGAGAACCGCCATGTCTGGCACCCGCATTGGGTGGTGCTGGGCGAGGACGTAGCTTGCCCCGGCGGCCTCAAGGTCCATGACATCCCCGAGGGCACGACGCCAAAGGTGCCGCCGACCTGGCCCAACGTGCCGCTGCTGATCGACAGCCCGGACTATCCGACGAATTTCACCGGCGACACGGTGGAAGTCAGCATCCCGGTCGCGCTGATCGGCGGCATTGCCGATGCCTCGTTCGACGGCGTCACAGCCGGCCTCAAGGTCAACGCCAATCTGCACGCGCCGCTGCTCTGCGTCGACAATGTGTTCAAGGTCGCCTCGGGCGATCTGAGCCTTCCGGGCAAGGTTGCCCCCGCCAACTGATCGCGCCTCGCCGGTGGCATCAATGCAAGGGCCGGTTCGCCGACTGCCATCGACGAACCGGCAGTTTCACCCCTCCAGGCATGAAGAGAAGAAACATGACCAGAATTACCCTTATCGTCCCCACCGACGCAACCGGCCCGGTCGAACAGACCTTTGCCGAGATCAAGTCCGCCTTCGGTGTCGTACCGAACATGTGCCGCGCCGTGGCCAACTCGCCGGAGGCGCTTGCCAGCATGTGGGGATCGTTCGGCGCACTCGGCGGCGGGCGTCTCGGAGCCCGGCTCGGCGAGCTGATCGCCGTCGCCATCGCCGACCGCAACAACTGCAACTATTGCCTCGCCGCCCATACGGTCCTCGGCCAGAAGGCCGGGGCCAGCGCGCACGATATGGCGGAGGCGCAGGCCGGCCGCTCCGCCGATCCGCGAACACAGGCGGTGCTCGCCTTCGCCGTCAAAATGGTGGACGCTCGCGCCAACATTGCCGCTGCGGACGTGGATGCCCTGCGCAAGGCAGGTTTCGATGACGGCGAAGTGGTTGAGATCATTGCGCATGTCGCGCTCAACCTCTTCACCAACTACATCAATGTCGCGCTCGACGTGCCGGTGGACTTTCCTAACGTCAAGCTGACGCGCGCGGCGTGATAACCGGGCCGGGCTCGCTGTTGCGGGTCCGGCCTCCATTCCCGAAAGGCGGCGATGCCGATGCCTGATCTGTCTTACGCTCCCGAACTCGCGGTCAGCGCCTGGTTCAACACGGCGGAGCCGTTGACACTCGAAGCCCTTCGCGGCCGGGTGGTGTTGCTGCATACCTTCCAGCTTCTGTGCCCGGGCTGCGTGGCGCAATCCATTCCGCAGGTGCAGCGCATCGAACGTGTGTTTGCCCAGACAGATCTGCAAGTCATCGGTCTGCACACGGTCTTCGAGCACCACGACGCCATGTCGTCTGTGACGCTGGAGGCGTTCCTGCATGAATACCGCATCGCCTCTCCGGTCGGCGTGGACATGGCCGACGGGCAATCTCCCATCCCGGTGACCATGCGGCGTTACGGGTTTCGCGGCACGCCATCCTCGGTGCTGATCGGGCGAGACGGGTCGATCCTGCACCAGACTTTCGGCGTCGAGGAGGATCTCGCCATGGGCGCCAGGATCGCAACGACGCTGGCCGCCGAAGGGTCTTCGGTATGACCGGGATTCCCTTGCAGGCTCTGCTCGTCGGCGATGTGCGTTCCCTCGGGCCACGCGGCATACCGAGCGGCATCGCCAAGGCCAGTGTCGATCGGCCACTGTCTCTCGGCCCGCTCGGTCTGGCCCCAACTCGCCGAGGGCTGGAGACGTCATGTCAGGCGGCGGCTGGAAACCGGCACCGTCGAGGACTGGACATCGAGGCTGACCGGCCGGGAGCGCACCGACTAGATATTTCCATCGAGGTCCGTTCAATCGGTAGCGACACGGACAGGGGCTCTCGACAGGCCGCAATCCAACCCCGCTCTCTTTCGATGGCGTCCTGGCCCGTCCCCGGATCTTCCACGATCAACCCATCAAGGGTCCGCTAGCAAGCTGCGGCCGCGCCGGCTTCGCCTTTGCGGTGATCGCGCCCGGAGACCGAGCCTTTTGAGGAGCCATCGAGCGGGATTGGCCCGCTCCAACGATGGAGCCCTCAGATGTCGCACAACCTCGAACTCGCCCAGAAACACGCCTGGAACCTCGCCCGCACCCTCATGACCACCGTCATCCTCTTCCGGTCCGACGACGAGTACGGCGTCCTGCCCGCCGACGAACTCGACGCTGCCGATGTCGTCGCCCTCTACGAATATGACCCCCACAGTGGCGCCAGGTCGGTTCACTGAGCCGGCCCGCAGCGCGCCCTGCTTCGGCAGGGCGCTTTTTCCTGTCCATCGCAGGCAAGTACGGCCGCGCTTTGCGCGAAGGGGAGAAAAGGGGCGGCGCATCGCCCCGTCCCGGACGGCGGCTCCTGCCGGACCCGGGATCAGGCGCAACGGCTACGCCGTCCTTCTCTTCGTTACGGCCCCTTCGGGGTGCGCCCGCCCCCGATCGGCCCGGCTGACGGACCGCCCTGACGGGGTCGCGATGGGCGCGACCTCCAGAACGGAGGTTGAGAAAATGAGCAGGAAAGAAAAGGCGCCCCGCGTCGACATCTATACGCGCATCACGGAGCGCATCGTAGCCGAACTGGAAAAAGGCGTCCGGCCGTGGGTCCAGCCCTGGAGCTCGGCCAATACCGGCGGACGGATCACGCGGCCGCTGCGCCACAATGGCGAGCCCTATAGCGGCATGAACGTGCTGCTATTGTGGTCGGAAGCCATATCGCGGGGCTTTGTCTCGCCCATGTGGATGACGTTCCGCCAGGCCGGTGAACTGGGTGGGCACGTCCGCAAGGGCGAATCCGGATCGACGGTCATCTATGCCAGTCGGTTCACCAGGACAGAGACCGACCGGCGCGGCGATGAGGTCGAACGCGACATCCCCTTCCTCAAGGCCTATTCGGTCTTTAACGTCGAGCAGATCGACGACCTGCCCGAGTCCTACTATCGCAAACCCGAACCTGTGCCCGACCCGATCGAGCGGATCGAGGCGGCAGATCGCTTTTTCGCCAATACCGGCTCGGTGATCCGACATGGCGGTTCAAAAGCGTTCTATGCGCCCTCGTCCGATCACATCCAGATGCCGCCCTTCGAATCTTTTCGAGACGCAGCCTCACACGCCGCCATCCTCGGCCATGAGCATATTCACTGGACGGCAGATTCAAGTCGGGTCGGCCGCGATCTCAGCCGTTACGCCAGGGATCGCAGCGAACAGGCGCGCGAGGAGCTCATTGCCTTATCTTGACAGTCTGCACCGACTCCCAGTGTCCTGCTGATGTCGATGCAATAGGACTGACGGAGGCGTTATCCAGGCCGGCCGCAGCGCTCCCACATAGCTGGCGGAGGCCGGCCTGGATAGC
>JAZIHP010000020.1:0-51179 GCA_036678505.1 Alphaproteobacteria bacterium | reverse complement strand
CCATGAGGCCCGCCCCCATGAAGCCCGCTCCATGAAACTGACGGCGCGGACGGCAGAGACCTTCATCCGCGCCAATACGGGCCTGATCAGGCCGCCGCATGTGCCGGAAATCACCCTCCATCTGGCCGATGAAGCCCACGATCTGTGGCAGCGCACCGAGGAGGAACTGGCGGAGATCGGCCTTCCCCCGCCCTTCTGGGCCTTTGCCTGGGCCGGAGGACAGGGCCTTGCCCGCCACATCCTCGACAATCCTGAACTCGTGCGCGGCAAAAGCGTGCTGGATTTCGCCTCCGGTTCCGGCCTTGTCGCCATCGCCGCCGCAAAGGCCGGCGCAGCCGGTGTGACGGCTTGCGACATCGATCGGTTCTGCGAGACCGCCATCCGTCTCAATGCCGCAGCCAACGGCGTTTCCATCGCCTTCGAGGGCTCCGACCTCGTCGGCGCCGATGGCGGCTGGGACATGGTTCTGGCCGGTGACGTGTTTTATGAAAAGCCCTTTGCCGGGCGGCTGGTGCCGTGGTTCGGGACGCTGGCGGCCCGTGGCGCGCAGATACTCATCGGCGATCCCGGCCGCTCCTATCTGCCGAAATCCGGTCTCGAAAAACTGGCCGTCTACGAAGTGCCGGTCACGCGCGCGCTGGAGGATGCCGAGGTCAAGCGCACCATCGTGTGGCGGTTTGGCGGCGCCGCTACCTGACCACCTTCAGCACCGTGCGCCGCGACAGATGCGGAAGCAGCCGCTCCATGTCGCGGCGGCTGATGGCCACGCAGCCTTCGGTCGGCTTATAGCCCGGCCTTGCCAGATGAAAGAAGATGGCGCTGCCGCGCCCGCGCTTGCGCGGCGCGATGTTCCAGTCGAGCACGAGGCAGGCGTCATAAAGGTGATCCGCGCGCTGCATGGTCTCGTGGCTTGCCTTGCACGGCAGCCGCACCGGCCGGTTGTAGTTGCGGTCGCCCGGCGCGTCGCACCAGCCAAGACCGGCATCCGTCGCCGCCATGGGCAGGCAGGTGCGGCGCGCGCCTGCAAAGCGCTCGTTGCGGAAATAGCCGGACAGGATGCGCATCGCGGCCAGCGGGGTCGCGCCGTCGCCCTCGCGCTTGTTCGATGTGATGCCGCCCCTGCCCAGCGCGCACGAAAAAACCAGCGGCCCGGCCTGCAAAAGCCCTTGCGTTGGCCTGCCCGGACGCGCCCGGACCACCAGAACGGCAAGGCTGCCGGGGAAAGTTTCAGTCGCGGCATTGCGTCCGCGCATTTTCCTGTATGATCTGGCCACGGAACAAATCGGTGTGATCGGAAGTTTGCCGGTCACCTTCCGCAAAAAATCGCCCCGGTCAACCGCAAGCCGGAAGGCCAGGCAGAAGAACGGACTGATCCACGATGACTTCACGGACCCTGTTGATTGTCGATGATGACGGCGACCTGCGCGAAACGCTGGTGGAACAATTGTCGCTCTGCGAGGAGTTCGACGTGTTGCAGGAAGCCAGCGCCGCACGCGGCATGGCCACCGTGCGCAACGGGCTGGTCGATTTGCTCGTCATGGACATCGGCCTGCCCGACATGGATGGCCGCGAGGCGGTGAAGATGCTGCGCAAGGGCGGCTTCAAGGCCCCCATCATCATGCTGACGGGCCACGATACCGATTCCGACACCATTCTGGGGCTGGAAGCCGGCGCCAACGACTATGTGACCAAGCCGTTCCGCTTCGCGGTGCTGCTGGCCCGCATCCGCGCCCAGCTCCGCCAGCACGAGCAGAGCGAGGACGCTACCTTCACGGTCGGGCCCTACACCTTCAAGCCAAGCCAGAAACTGCTGATCGACCAGCGCGGCGGCAAGATCAGGCTCACCGAAAAGGAAGCCGCGATCATCAAATATCTCTACCGCGCAGAGCAGAAAGTCATGACCCGCGACGTGCTTCTTGAGGAGGTGTGGGGCTACAATTCAGGCGTCACCACCCATACGCTGGAAACCCATGTCTATCGCCTGCGCCAGAAAATCGAACGCGACCCTTCCAATGCGGAGATTCTCGTTACGGAAAGTGGAGGCTACAAGCTGGTTCCTTAAGAAATTTCAGGTGTATTAGCCGACAGTGATTCGGGGGCGCGCGTGCGCGCGCGGGGGTCGCGGGTGGAGGGAACGGCCTGCCGATACGGGGACATAGCTGATGGCGCTGGATGATGACATCCGCATCCTGTCTGGCGTGGAGCTTTTTGCCGACTTCACGAGCGAACAGTTGCGCCTGCTCGCCTTCGGCGCCGAGACGACGGCGCTGCAAGCCGACCGCAAGCTCTACCGCGAAGCCGACGAGGCTGATTGCGCCTATATCATCGTCAGCGGCCGCATAGCGCTCTACAATGAAGATGATGCGGAAAGAAAGCCGGTCGCGCTGGCCGGTGCCGGCGAAATTCTGGGCGAGATGGCGCTTGTTTCCGACACCAGGCGCATGACCAGCGCCTATGCCCAGACCGATGCGCAGGTGCTGCGGCTCAACCGCGCCATGTTCAGGCGCATTCTGGAAGAATATCCCGAAGCAGCCGTGCATCTGCATGGCCGCATCCTGAAACGCTTTCAGGCGCTGGTGGAGCGCATCGAAGGCATGGCGCCCCGCTTCGAGGAATAAAGCGGTTTACGCTTCAGAGATCGAAGCTGGCGATCACCGGCACATGGTCGGACGGCCGCTCCCATGCGCGCGCCTCGCGCAGGATTTCATAGCCGGCAAAATGCGGCACCAGATTGGGCGAAGACCAGACGTGATCGAGCCGCCGCCCGCGATCGGAAGCCTCCCAGTCGCGCGCCCGGTAGCTCCACCAGGTGTAGATCTTCTGCTCGTCGGGAATGTTGTGGCGCATGAGGTCGACCCACTCGCCCGCCGTCCGCATCGCCTCGAAATTCGTCGTCTCGACCGGCGTGTGGCTGACCACTTTCAGCAACTGCTTGTGCGACCACACATCATGTTCCTGTGGCGCGATGTTGAGGTCGCCGACCAGAATGGAGCCCGACGCTTCGTCATGTTCGGCGCGAATCGCCCGCATTTCCTCGACGAAATCCAGCTTGTGGCGGAATTTCGGGTTGATTTCGGGATCGGGTTCGTCGCCCCCGGCCGGCACATAGAAATTGTGCAGGAGGATTTTGCGCGATCCCGCATCGAAGGTCACCGACAGATGGCGGCTGTCTTCGATCTCGCAGAAGCGCCGTTTTTCAACGATCTCCAGCGGCCGGCGCGAGATGGTCGCAACGCCGTGATAGCCCTTCTGCCCATGAATGGCGATGTGCTCGTAACCCAGCTTGCGCAAGGGCTTGAACGGGAACAGGTCGTCCGGGCACTTGGTTTCCTGCAAACACAGGACATCGGGCTGATATAGCTGGAGGAAGCGCTCCACCAGCGGCATGCGCAGGCGAACGGAGTTGATGTTCCAGGTGGCGAGCTTGAAAGACATGGCGCGGAACATGTCAGCGACGGATGCGAAAAACAAGCAGGGGCGCGCCTTGCGGCACGCCCCGGCGGGATTTCCACAGATGCCGTGAAAAGAGCTTACGGCCCCTTGCTGTTGAGCACGCGGTTGGCGCGATAATCGATGGTGAAGGTGTCGGCGGCGAAACGCACGCCTTCCTGCACGTTGAAGATCATCACGGTCGTGTCCTTGCCCTGCGCATCGGTAATCGTCCACTGACGCAGCTCGAAGGTTTTCGGATCGAACATCATGGTAATCATGGCGTTGCCGAACACCGACTTGTCGGCAAGCTGGATGGTGGTGAGATCGTCTTCCTGCTTCACGTTGCGGACCTTGTCGCCCGACAGGTCGATGCGCTCGTCGAGCAGCAGCTTCAGCGGCGTCTTCGACAGCGGGTAGAGATCGGAGGTCTGGAGCTTCTGGTTGAGGATGACCACCGATTTTCCGTCGGCGATCACCCGGAATTTGGAAGAGCCGTCATAGTTGAAACGGATTTTTCCGGGGCGTTCCAGAAAGAACTTGCCGCCCGTCTGCTCGCCCTTGGGTCCGAACTGCACGAACTCGCCGGTCATCGACCTCACGGACGAAAAATGATCCGCAATGCGCTGCGCGGCGGCGGGAACCGCCTGCGCCGCCGCCGCCGAAGGCAAGCCGGGAGCGATATTGAGCGCCGCGGCTCCCACGCAAGCAAGTCCAAGCCCCAGCCCGAAGCGAATCAGGCGGCGGCGCGAGAAACCGGTTTCGGCGGCCGTGGCAAAAATCTGGTTCGTCATGCGTGTCGCTCTCGTCTCGTCTGCCCTTCGGGCCCTCTTGTCCGCTTGCAGTTGGGCTTAAATTTGACCGCGGCGGGAAGTTCCATAGGAGGCGGTCAGAACGTGTCCTCTTCCGTCGGCACGAGAATCTCGCGCTTGCCCGCATGATTGGCCGGACCGACAACGCCTTCCTGCTCCATCCGCTCGATGATCGAGGCCGCGCGGTTGTAGCCGATGCCGAGGCGGCGCTGGATGTAGGAGGTCGAGGCCTTGCCGTCGCGCAGCACCACGGCAACCGCCTGATCGTAAGGATCGTCCGTTTCGTCGACATTGCCGCCGGAACCGCCTCTGGCCGAAGGCTCGTCGCCCTCTTCCTCGTCGTCCTCGGTGATGGCGTCGAGATATTGCGGCACACCCTGCAATTTGAGGTGCGCGACCACCTTCTCGACCTCGTCGTCGGAAACGAAGGGGCCGTGAACGCGCTGGATGCGCCCGCCGCCGGCCATGTAGAGCATGTCGCCCATGCCCAGAAGCTGTTCGGCGCCCTGCTCGCCCAGAATGGTGCGGCTGTCGATCTTCGAGGTCACCTGGAAGGAAATGCGCGTCGGGAAGTTCGCCTTGATCGTACCGGTGATCACGTCCACCGAAGGCCGCTGCGTGGCCATGATGACATGGATGCCGGCCGCGCGCGCCATCTGCGCCAGCCGCTGCACCGCGCCTTCGATGTCCTTGCCGGCGACCATCATCAGGTCGGCCATCTCATCGATGATGACGACGATATAGGGCATCGGCTCCAGATCGAGATGCTCGGTTTCATAGACCGCCTCGCCGGTCTGGCGATCGAACCCGGTCTGCACCGTGCGGGTGATCTGTTCGCCTTTCTTGTCGGCCGCCGCCACCCGCGCATTGAACCCGTCGATGTTGCGCACGCCCACCTTGGACATCTTGCGGTAGCGGTCTTCCATTTCCCGCACCGTCCACTTCAGCGCCACCACGGCCTTTTTCGGGTCGGTGACGACGGGGGTGAGCAGATGCGGAATGCCATCGTAAACCGACAGTTCCAGCATTTTTGGATCGATCATGATCAGGCGGCACTGCTCCGGCGTCATGCGATAGAGCAGCGACAGGATCATGGTGTTGATGGCCACAGACTTGCCCGAACCGGTGGTGCCGGCCACCAGGACATGCGGCATCTTGGCGATATCGACGATCACCGCCTCGCCATTGATGGTCTTGCCGAGCGCCAGTGCGAGCTTGGCCTTGCTGGTCTCGAAATCGCGGCTGGCGAGGATCTCGCGCAGATAGACGGTTTCGCGCTTCGCATTGGGAAGCTCGATGCCGATGGCATTGCGGCCGGGAACCACAGCGACGCGCGCGGCGATCGCGCTCATCGAGCGGGCAATGTCGTCGGCGAGACCAATGACCCGGCTCGATTTGATGCCGGGCGCAGGCTCCAGCTCATAGAGGGTGACCACCGGACCGGGACGCACCTGAATGATCTCGCCCTTGACGCCGAAATCCTCCAGCACCCCTTCCAGAAGCCGGGCATTCTGCTCCAGGGCATCCGCCGACAGGCTGGAATCGCGCACCACATTGGGCGGGCTGGACAGGAAATGCAGCGACGGCATTTCGAAACTTCCAGCCCCGGCCATTCCGGCATGAATAAGCGAGGTCTGCGCCTCACGCTGCACCCGGGCGCCGGGCGTCGGGCGCGGTGCGGGTGAGGCCACCCGTGCGCCGCCTTCGGGCGAACGGAAATTCTGGACATGGCCTTGCGGTGCCTGACCGTTCTGGTCGTCGAACCACAGATCGCCTTCATCGGCATCGTCGAACACGTCGCGGTCATGCGGATCAAGCGGCGGAGAAGGCTGCCTGACCATTTCCGCGAAAAATTCAGGTTCAACGCGGGCACTACCGCCCCGATACATGCGGGCTTCTTCCATCTCTGCCGATTCGACGCGCTCCGCCGCCTGACGCCATGCACTGCGGCGCGCCTGCGCGGGCCTTTCAGGATAGCCGTCATCAGTGGCACGACGAGACGGCACATGCCGGTGCATCCAGCCCCGCGCCGACATCCACCAGTGAGCCAGAAGACCAAGCAGCAGGCTGCCACGTCCCTCCTCGTCGTCCTCGTCATCTTCATAGAGGGCAGTGCCGGCATCGACGGCCTCGTCATACTCATCCAAGTCCGTGAAGGTGACGCCGCCGCGCCGGATGAGACCCGCGCCATAGGCAAACAGCCACAGGCAGGGTACGGCCAGCACACCGGCAATGACCGCCGCGATCAGGCCGGTCGGATAATCGCCAATAAACATGCCGGGAATTCGCAGCACCATGTCGCCGGAGACACCACCAAGACCGGTGGGCAGGGGCCATGTGGGCGGCGGGGTGATGCAGGCGGCCATCGCGGCGGCCAGCAGCGAAAAACCGAACCAGCCCAGCGCGCGCCGCGGCAATCGTCCGACCCTGCGCCCCGAAAACAGAAGAAAGCCCCAGATCACCGCCGGCACCAGACCAGCCACAGCAGCCAGACCGAAGAACTGCATGGCAAGGTCCGAGAACACCGCCCCGGCATAGCCCATGGCGTTGGTGACTTCGTTGTCGGTGGCATGGCTGAAGCTTGGATCGGAGACGTTCCACGTGGCCAGGCTGGCGACGCCGAAGGCAACGAAGGCAAAAAGGGCGAAGCCGGTGATTCGCCCGACCTGCCGCCGCGCGAATGCCTGCAGGCCCCCATAGGCCGGTTCTTCCAGCGCAAGCCGTGCTGTCGCCCCTGAACGCATGAATCTGGTCCTCGTCAGTCTTGGTGAGCCGGCGCGAACGCCGGACGGACTCTGAGGCTCAAACTAGCGAATGGATGGTTAAAACCGCATTAACCATGCGGAACAAGGGCACTTCCGGGAGAGCTTATCTGTGCAGAAGGCGCGTTTCATGGCCCTCCTCATGCCCCGAACGGGAGAGAGCTTCAAAAAGAAAAAACCCGGCAGTTGCCTGCCGGGTTCTTTTGTTCAGACGGTAAAACCGATCTTAGAACGAACGCTGGAAGCGGAGGAAACCACCCCAACCATCTTCCTTGCCACCGATCTTGTTGCCGACGCCGTCGTAATCCTTCCACGAAGCGTAGGACACTTCCGGACGAATGTTGAGGCCCGGAACGATCTGGTAGTTCACGCCAACAACAGCGGCGAAGGTCTCAAGATCGTCGTAGGAAAGCTGCACGTCCAGCGCTGCCTTTTCGGTGAAGCGATACTTACCGCCGCCCCAGACAGCCCAGTCGCCGCCCCAGACACCGTAGTAGCTGCCGCCATTGTGACCGATGCCGGAGAAGCCACCCTGGTTGATATAGAGAGCGGTATTCCAGTCCCAATCCTGATAGCCAGCCATCACCCAGAGGGTCAGAGCGTCGTTAACATTGACGTCAACGCGAAGCTTACCGGCAACCTTTTCATAGACAGAGTCGTAAGCGATGACGCCAGCGACCTTGCCCCAACCCTGCGTGTACGAAGCGCCAGCCACGACATGCGGAACGTAGGAGTCCGCTGCAAATCGTGCTCTGTGGAAGCCAACACCGTCGTACCAAGCGCGGTCACGGCCCTCTTCAACACCAATCGTAGCGGCAAAACCGTTGCCAGCGTCGAAGGTGTAGGAGATCTGGTGCGATTTGCCGGGCGTGTAGTTGACGTAACCGTCATTGATCACCGAACCAGCCGAATCAGTCAGCGACTCAAACAGCGAGTCAGAGTAACCGATGGTCAGACCACCGAGCTGGATGAGGGCATGATCGATAGAGGCACCATTGGAGCCGCCTTCGGCGCGGACGGTGTGGTTATCGAACTGGTTAAAGTCGATGGCCATGTAGCCACGCAGGGTACCGAACTCGGTCTCCGAGCGGGCGTCGAGCTGAACCTGAGCGCGCAAGCGCTTGTAGTAGGTGTCATTCGTATCCACAACACCATTCATGAGGTCTTTTTCATCACGAACGTCGTTGTTACCATTGAGGTCGCCCACGCCGATGTCGTAACGCAGGTAACCGCCAACGCGCAGGCAGGTCTCGGTGCCTGGGATGTAGTAGTAGCCAGCGCCGTAGACGTCGCAGATGCGGACGTATTCAGCGGGTTCCGGCTCGGCCACGACGATAGCGTCGGCGGCGCGCGCACCGGAGACTGCGACGAGAGCCGCAGCGGAGCCGAGAAGAAGGCTCTTGATGTTCATTTTCTGACCTCCAGTCAAAAGTTCAAAAACGGGTCTGGGCTATTCTTTGCTGAAGGACAGCGTTCCCTGCCCCATCCCCACGGTCGAAAAAGACGCGCACCGCGCCTCTCCTTCGAAACCGACATTACCCAACGGGCTGCGCCGTTCAACAAGGAACACAACGCGCCGCAACTTCGGTGACTGCTATCCGGAAGGTGTGTTGCACAAACGCCACGATTTTGCATGTCCCGGAAAGGTTTCATTAACGTTTGGAGCCTTGCCGGGCATGATTTTCCGCTTGCCGCAGCCTCGAATCGGGCCAGGAGAGGCCGGCATAAGCGGAACTGGGCGGCGGAACCGGGCGGCGGCGAACGCCGGCATTCGGAGGGATTGTTTCCAGGCAGGGGCCGCCAGGGGCACGAAATCAGGACTGCCGCCGCAGGCGGATCAGCCCTTCCTGCGCGACGGAGGCGATCAGCGTTCCGTCACGCGCGAACAGCGCGCCGCGCGTGAACCCCCGCGCGCCTTGCGTCGACGGGCTGTCCTGAGTGTAGAGGATCCAGTCGTCGAGCGGGTTTTGACGATGGAACCACATGGCGTGATCGAGGCTGGCGGCCTGAATGTCGCGGTCGAACACGGCCCGCCCATGCGCGAAGGTGGAGGTGTCCAGCAGCGTCATGTCGGAGAGATAGGCCAGCACCGCGCATTGCAGCGCCCGGCTGGCCGGAACCGGCCCCGTGGTGCGGATCCAGATGTTCTGCCTCGGCTCCAGTTTTTCGCGGCTCGTATAATGCTTGAGCATGACCGGCTTCATTTCCACCGGGCGCGGCCGTTCCCAGTAGCGGCTTATGCCTTCCGGCACGCTGTTGCCGAAGTGACCGATCAGCTCCTGCTGCGTCATCAGCGAATCGGGCTCCGGCACGTCGAGCGGCATCGCCACCTGATGTTCAAGCCCCTCCTCGTCCTGCTGGAACGAGGCTTCCAGCGAAAAAATGGCATGGCCATGCTGGATCGCCACCACGCGGCGCGTGGTGAAGGAGCCGCCGTCGCGGATGCGGTCGACCTCGTAGACGATGGGCAGCTTGGTATCGCCGGGGCGCATGAAATAGCCATGCAGCGAATGCACATGGCGATCGGGGCCCACGGTGCGTTGCGCCGCCACCAGCGCCTGCGCGATGGTCTGGCCGCCGAACACGCGCTGCCAGTCGCTTTCGGGGCTGCGACCACGGAACAGATTGTGTTCCAGCCTTTCGAGGTCGAGAATGGAAAGAAGCTCGTCCATCGCCGTGATCATGGTGTCGTCCCTTGCCTTGTGGTGGCCAGTGATGTCCGACAGGATGGGCATGGCGTCAAGGCTGCTGTATATCCCCGGCCGGCCAATGATGACGGCAGATGTTGGCGGCCGGTGTTGGCAGCCGGTGTTGGCGGCCGGTGAGGAAGGTTGGACGATGTCTGGTAAGAACGAAGCGACGAAAACATCGCAAAAGCCGGCCGAAGCCGACAAGCCCGACATTCTGATCGCCGGGGCCGGATATGTCGGGCTGGCGAGCGCGGTTTCGATAAAGCAGGCGCGTCCGAGCCTCGGGGTTGCCGTGGTCGATGCCGCCCCTGCCGGGGTCTGGCAAAAGGACAACCGCGCTTCCGCCATCGCCGCCGCAGCCTGCCGCATGCTGGACCAGATGGGGGTGTGGCACCGCATCGAGGCCGAAGCCCAGGCGATCACCGAAATGATCATCACCGATTCGCGCACGGCCGATCCGGTGCGCCCGGTTTTCCTCACCTTCGATGGCGAGGTGGGCGAGGGCGAACCCTTCGCCCACATGATCGCCAACCGCGACCTCAATGGCGCATTGCGCGCCCGTGCGGCCGAACTCGGCATCGACATCATTCAGGGCGTGGGCGTGCAGGGTTTTGAAGCGGATGGCGGCGGCGTCACCGTGCAGCTGGCGGATGGCGCCTCGCTGCGCGCCCGGCTGCTGGTCGCCGCCGACGGCGTGCGCTCGCGGCTGCGCGACATGGCCGGCATCAAGACCGTGCACTGGGATTACGGCCAGTCCGGCATCGTCTGCACGGTGGCCCATGAGCGCCCGCACAATGGCCGGGCGGTGGAGCATTTCTTCCCCGCCGGCCCCTTCGCCATCCTGCCGCTGAAAGGCAACCGTTCCTCGCTGGTCTGGGCGGAGCGGACGGAAGAAGCCGAGCGGCTCGTCAATGGCGACGAGATGATCTTCGAGGCGGAGCTGGAGCGCCGCTTCGGGCTGGAGCTCGGCGAAATCCGCGTCGAGAACAAGCCGCGCGCATGGCCGCTCGGGCTCACCCTGTCGCGCAGTTTCGTCGCGCCGCGCGTGGCGCTGGCCGGCGACGCCGCGCACGGCATCCACCCGATTGCCGGACAGGGCCTCAATCTGGGCTTCAAGGACGTGGCGGCCCTTGCCGAGGTGATCGTCGACGCCGACCGTCTGGGTCAGGACATCGGCGCGCTCGACGTTCTGGAGCGCTACCAGCAATGGCGCCGCTTCGACACGGTGCAGATGGGCGTGACCACGGACATTCTCACGCGCCTGTTTTCCAATGACAGCATGCCCCTGCGCTTCGCCAGGGATTTCGGCCTCGGGCTGGTCGAGCGCCTGCCCCGGCTGAAGGACTTCTTCATCCGTCAGGCCGCCGGTCTCGCCCCCGGCACGCCGAAGCTGCTCCGGGGCGAGCCTATCTGAAGCCTTTTCCATCGTCGCCGTCATTTGAGGAGGTGGCCAATGAGCCTCGACACCGTCCGCGCCTGGTTCAGCGAACATGCTCCCGACCTTGAAATCATCGTCACGGAAGAAAGTTCGGCGACGGTCGCCCTTGCCGCCGAGGCGCATGGCGTGGAGCCTTCGCAGATCGCCAAAACCATCTGCCTCCGGGCCGGCGACCAGCCGCCCATGCTGATCGTGGCCGGCGGCCTCGCCCGCATCGACAACCGCAAGTTCAAGGACAGGTTCGGCGGCAAGGCGCGCATGGCCGGGGCCGAAGAGGTGGTGGACCTGACCAGCCACCCCGTCGGCGGCGTGTGCCCCTTCGGCCTGCCTTCCCCGTTGCCCGTCTACTGCGACGTCTCGCTGCGCGCATTCGCCGAGGTCGTGCCGGCCGCCGGCGCCACCAATGCCGCCGTGCGCATCGCCACCGAACGGCTTGCCGAACTGACCGGGGCCGAATGGGTGGATATCTGCCAGTAAGGCATGTTGCCCGCAACCGCAGCCGGAACCGGAACCCGAACCGGTTTTGCAGGAACGGCATGCGCAGGATGAGGACCCGAAGCGGGTCGTCCGGTTCCGTTTGCACATGACGGCTTCAGGCCCCTTGCCTTACAGAGCCGGCCGCGCGCACTATCTCCTTTATGAGGCAGGCGCGGCCTGCCGATCTGGCAGAAGGAGATGATCATGAACCGTCACGCCACCGCCCTCTGGAAAGGCACGCTCACCGAAGGAGCCGGCACGCTCGACACCCAGAGCGGCGCTTTCGCCGGACAGCCCTATTCCTTCAAGGGCCGGTTTGAGGATGAGACCGGCAAATCGGGCACCAATCCCGAAGAACTGATCGCGGCCGCCCATGCCGGCTGCTTCGCCATGCAGCTCTCGCATTTTCTGGCCGAGAACGGCACTCCGGCCGAAGAGCTGAAAGCTGAAGCCGTCGTCACCTATGGCCCGGCCGCCGGCGGTGGTTTCGAAATCACCGAAAGCGCGCTGAAGCTGACCGGAAAGGTGGCGGGCATCGATGAGGCGAAGTTCAGGGACCTGGCCGAAAAGGCAAAGAGCGGCTGCCCGGTCTCAAAAGCGCTGGGCGCGATAAAAATCTCGCTCGACGCCAAACTCGCCTGAACCGCCGTCCGGCACCACGCGGCACGAACAAAAAGCCCCGGGAACCCGGGGCTTTTTCATGCAAGGATTTCAGGCGCCCAGCGCGTCCAGCCGTTCGGTGAGCTGGCGCACCTGCTCCTCCAGTGCTGCGATGCGCGCTTCGAGTTCCGCATCCGCGGCCACGGCCACCGGCCCCGATGCGGCCGAAAGGGCTGCGGCATCGACCGGCCCGCACAGAAGATGGACATAGCGGTCCTCGCGCTGGCCGGGGCCACGGCCGATTTCCTGCACCAGCGGCGGGCGCTTGCCGATCAGCATGTCGAGTTCGGTGCGCAGATCGTCGGCGGAGGCGAAGCGGGCAAGACGCTCGGCGCGCGCCAGAAGCTCGTGCACCGTCTGCGGACCGCGCAGCATGAGCAGGCCCAGCAGCGCCGTCTGCGGCACCGTCAGCGAAAATTTCTGCGCCATCAGATGTTCGTAGCGCTCCACCCGCGACGCGAAGATCTGGCGTACCAGCCCCTTCTGCTCCAGCATCTTGAGGCCGCGCAGCACGTCCGGCTGGGTGAGCGCCATGACCGGATCGCGCGCCGTCTTCTGGTTCGCCGCCGCCAGAAGCGCATTCGAGGTGAGCGGATAAATGTCCGGCGTCAGTTCCCTCTTTTCGATGAGACAGCCCAGAATACGGGCCTCCGGCGCGCTGAGCAGGGGCAATCCTTCGCTATCCATCGTTTTGAATTCTCCGATCCATGCAAAAAAGGCCGCCGCCGGGTTCCGGCAGCGGCCTTGCTATAACCCATCGAAACCGGCGCGCAAACTTTTCACGCCGGCCTTGCGGATGGCTGGCGTCAGACGCGGCGCTCCACCATCATCTTCTTGATCTCCGCGATCGCCTTGGCCGGGTTCAGGCCCTTGGGGCAGGTCTGGGTGCAGTTCATGATGGTGTGGCAGCGATAGAGCCGGAAAGGATCTTCCAGATTGTCGAGACGTTCGCCCTTGGCCTCGTCGCGGGAATCGATCAGCCAGCGATAGGCCTGCAACAGCACGGCCGGACCGAGATAACGGTCGCCGTTCCACCAGTAGCTCGGGCAAGCGGTGGAACAGCAGGCGCACAGGATGCATTCGTAGAGGCCATCCAGCTTCTCGCGATCCTCATGGCTTTGCAGCCATTCCTTGGCGGGCTCGGGCGAAACGGTCTGCAACCACGGCTCGATCGAAGCGTGCTGGGCGTAGAAATTGTTGAGGTCGGGAACCAGGTCCTTCACCACCTCCATATGCGGCAGCGGGTAGACCTTGACCGGGCCGCTGATCTCTCCCGCGCCCTTGGTGCAGGCCAGCGTATTGGCGCCGTCGATATTCATGGCGCAGGAGCCGCAAATGCCCTCGCGGCAGGAACGGCGCAACGCCAGCGTCGGATCGATCTTGTTCTTGATCCACAAAAGACCGTCGAGAACCATCGGCCCGCAATCGTCCATGTCGACGAAATAGGTGTCGATGCGCGGGTTCTCGTCATCGTCCGGCGACCAGCGATAGATGCGGTATTCGCGCAGATTGGTGGCGCCTTCCGGCTTCGGCCAGGTCTTGCCCTGGCTGATCTGCGAGTTCTTGGGAAGCGTGAGTTCGACCATTTTTCAGATCCTCAATACACGCGCGCCTTGGGCGCGATCTTGGCCGGGTCGATGCCGCCATCCTCTGGCTTGATCTGCGGCTCGGTTTTCACCGGGCGGTAGGAGAGCGTGACCTTGCCATCGGGGCTGAGGTGCGAAAGCGTGTGCTTGCGCCAGTTCACGTCATCGCGGGCCGAGAAATCCTCGCGCGCATGCGCGCCGCGGCTTTCCTTGCGCGCTTCGGCGCTGACCACGGTGGTGATGGCGTTGGCCATCAGGTTTTCCAGCTCCAGCGTTTCCACCAGATCGGAGTTCCAGATCATCGACCGGTCGAAGACCTTGATGTCCTTCAGCTCGCCCCAGATCTGGGAGATGCGCTTGCAGCCGTTCTCCAGCGATTCCTGCGTGCGGAACACGGCGGCGTCTTCCTGCATGGCGCGCTGCATGCGCTCGCGGATGACCGCAGTCGGCGTCGAGCCATTGGCGTGGCGCAGGCGATCGAAGCGATCCATGATCTTGTCGCAGGCCGCAACGTTCAGGTCCGGCACCGGCGCCTTGGCGTCGACGACCTCGGCGGCGCGGATGGCGGCGGCGCGGCCGAACACCACCAGGTCGATCAGCGAGTTGGAGCCGAGGCGGTTGGCGCCGTGCACCGAAGCGCAGCCGGCCTCGCCGACGGCCATCAGGCCGGGCGTCACGCGATCGGGATCGGTGGCGGTCGGATTGAGCGCCTCGCCCCAGTAATTGGTCGGCACGCCGCCCATATTGTAGTGGACCGTCGGCAGGACCGGGATCGGCTCCTTGGTGAGGTCCACGCCGGCGAAGATCTTGGCCGACTCCGAAATGCCCGGCAGGCGCTCATGCAGCACGGCCGGATCGAGATGGTCGAGATGCAGGAAGATGTGGTCCTTGTTGCGGCCCACGCCGCGGCCTTCGCGGATTTCCATGGTCATGCAGCGCGACACCACATCGCGCGAGGCAAGGTCCTTGGCCGATGGCGCGTAGCGCTCCATGAAGCGCTCGCCCTCGGAATTGACCAGATAGCCGCCCTCGCCGCGCGCGCCTTCGGTGATCAGGCAGCCCGCGCCATAGATGCCGGTCGGGTGGAACTGCACGAACTCCATGTCCTGGAGCGGCAGCCCGGCGCGCGCCACCATGCCGCCGCCGTCGCCGGTGCAGGTATGGGCCGAGGTCGCCGAAAAATAGGCGCGGCCATAGCCGCCGGTCGCCAGCACGACCATCTTGGCCGAGAAGCGGTGGATGGTGCCGTCATCGAGGTTCCAGGCCACCACGCCGGTGCAGGCGCCGTCCTGATCCATGATCAGGTCGAGCGCGAAATACTCGATGAAGAACTGCGCATGGTGCTTCAGCGACTGGCCGTAAAGCGTGTGCAGGATGGCGTGGCCGGTACGGTCGGCCGCCGCGCAGGTGCGCTGCACCGGCGGGCCGTCGCCGAAATTCTGCATGTGGCCGCCGAACGGGCGCTGGTAGATCTTGCCTTCCTCGGTGCGCGAGAACGGCACGCCGTAATGCTCAAGCTCGTAGACGGCGGCCGGCGCCTCGCGCGCCAGATATTCCATGGCGTCGGTGTCGCCCAGCCAGTCGGAGCCCTTGACGGTATCGTAGAGATGCCAGTGCCAGTGGTCCGGCCCCATGTTCTTCAGCGAGGCGGCGATGCCGCCCTGCGCCGCGACCGTGTGCGAGCGGGTCGGGAAAACCTTGGTGATGCAGGCTGTCTTCAGCCCCTGCTCGGCCATGCCGAGCGTGGCGCGCAGGCCGGCGCCGCCGGCGCCGACGACGACGACATCGAATTTGTGATCGACATAAGTATAGGCGGCCACGGGTCAGCCTCCGAATGCGAGCTTGAGCAGGGCAAAGATCGAGGCGATGCCGACTGCTGCGGTAAAGAAGGTATTGAGGATGAGGCACGCGAGCTTGATGCCCTCGCCGTGCACGTAATCCTCGATGATGACCTGCATGCCGAGACGCATGTGGACGAGGCCCGACACCAGCATGGCGACCATGACCAGCGCCACGGCCGGATGAGCGAGTGCGGCGCGCACCTCTTCATAGCCGGCCCCGTTCATGACGACCAGAAAGCCGACGAAGAACAGGAACAGCGGAATGTTGGCCACCGCCGTCAGGCGCTGGCGCCAGAAATGCATGGTGCCTTCCCGGGCCGAGCCCAGGCCGCGCACCCTGGCCATCGGCGTGCGCATATCCTTGCCGGAAGCGCTCATGCCCAGCCTCCCCTAACCATGTAGCCAACGACCCAGACGGCGAGCGTCAGCACCACCGAGCCGATCAGCGTCGCCCATGCGATCCTGGAAGCGGCGTGCTTTTCAAGCGCCGCGCCGGTGTCCCAGACGAAGTGGCGGATACCGCCCAGCATGTGGAGAATGAGCGCCCAAGTATAGCCGAACAGGATGAGCCTGCCGATGATGGTTCCGAAAAGCCAGTTGACATAGTCGAAGCTTTCCTTCGTTCCGGCCGCGGCGATCAGCCAGAATGCGACCAGAAGCGTGCCGAAATAAAGCGCGCCGCCGGTTATGCGGTTCAGGATCGACGCAGTCATGGTGACCGGCCATCGATAGATGCTCATATGCGGCGATAGCGGCCTTGGTCTCGGCTGCGCGCGGGTGGCTGGTGAACGGCTCATGGCTCCCCCAATTGAGCTCCGCCGATACAGGCCGTCGGACGCATATGCGTCATGGCCGGCTCGGAAAGCGACTTTAAGGACAGCGGCGTTCTAGAACTCTTTTCGCACCGCGTCAAAGCCAGAAAACCGTTTCCTATTCATAATTTAGTCTGAGCAATTCGCAAAGGCGGAGTTCAACCGATTAAGAAATTCAGGATCAGCAGCGCGAATGCTTAAGTTGATCAAAATACTCATCTTGTACATGTCAGCGGCGGATGGCGTCCCTTGACCACCAGCGCCTCGCGTCCGTCGAGCACAATTGCGTCCACGCCCTTGCCGTAGCGGCTGCGCTGACTGGCGGGCGCGGCCGGCAGCTCCTCCTCTTCGTCGGGGCCGATGACCCGGATGGAACTGCCGAGATTGCGTATGGTCATCATCGAGCCGTCGGCGCAATTATATGTCGAGGTCGCAGGCTGCGAGACTTCCTTCTCGGCCATGATGGTCATCGAGGTTTTCTCGCCGTCGGGACCGATCAGGGTCTTGTCTTCAAGCATTTTCGCGCCCGGATTGGACATGCAGGCCGAGCAGGCAACGGGAAAAAGAACGAAAGCCGCCCTCGCCATCCGGCACAGTTTCATGCGGTATACCTCCGGGAAAACGAAACCGGACCGCCAGAGGCAACATGCCCCGGGGCGGCAACCGGATGCGGATCAATTCGATCGTCCGCGCCTGCAACCGAACCATGCGCACCCCGGCGCGCACCCCGGCGCGAACCCCGGCAGGGCGCGTCACGATGTAACCGCGCACGCCTTTCCGGATCAAGAGGCACTCGCGCCATCCATCGCAAAACGGTGGAGCGTGCCGAAAACGGCCTTCGATACCAGCCACATGGAAAGCAGAGCCGGAAAAGCCGCGCCGTTGTTCTTCAGTCTCTTGACAAGGCCCTTAACAAAGATTGAGAAATGGTTAATTCTGTACCCTGAATCCTGCGGGGAAGCCCCCGGCAGGGCTGAAGGAGGCAGAAATGCTGCATATTCATCATTTGCTGCGCATTGCGGGCTTCGGCCTCGCGGCACTGTGCGCCGGGGCTGCCGTTCCCGCCAGCGCCTTTCAGAACAGCGACCATGTCTATGCCGATTCGTTCGGCAACCTCGTGGTCGACAGCGCCGCCGGCTACAAGCGCATCGTCGTCGGGCAGGGCCATATGGCCAGGCATATGGCCGCCAATTCGGCGGCGGGCGAGCCGCGGGTCGTCTATCTGGACGGCGTGGAGCGGGATGCGGCGTGGTCCGGCTGCTACCGGCCGCCGGTTTTCGTCAGGGGCCGCAGCCATATGTACGGGCTCGCCGAAGGCGAAATGCCGGAACTCGGCCCCTGCCGCTGACAGGCGTCCATCCCTGTCCCGAAATGAAAAAGCCCCGTGCGTTTCGCACGGGGCTTTTTCGTACCGGAAAGGGCCGGCTTATTGCCAGTCGCGAATATCGACGAAATGGCCGGCGATCGCCGCCGCCGCCGCCATGGCCGGCGAGACCAGATGGGTGCGGCCCTTGAAGCCCTGGCGGCCCTCGAAATTGCGGTTCGAGGTCGAGGCGCAGCGCTCCTGCGGCTTCAGCCGGTCATCGTTCATGGCAAGGCACATGGAGCAGCCCGGCTCACGCCAGTCGAACCCGGCCTCGATGAAGATCTTGTCCAGCCCCTCCGCCTCGGCCTGCGCCTTCACCAGGCCCGAACCGGGCACGATCATGGCGTTGACGCGCGGATTGACTTTTTTGCCCTTGGCGACCGCCGCGACGGCGCGCAGGTCTTCGATGCGGCCATTGGTGCAGGAGCCGATGAAGACGCGATCGATTTCGATGTCGGTGATCTTGGTTCCAGCCGTCAGCCCCATATATTCCAGCGCGCGCTTCTTGGAATTGCGCTTGTTCTCGTCCTCGATCAGCTCCGGATCGGGAACCGTGCCGGTCACGGACACCACATCCTCCGGCGACGAGCCCCAGGTGACGATCGGCGGCAGGGAGGCTGCGTCGAGCACCACGACCTTGTCGAAATGCGCGCCCTCGTCGGTCTTCAGGGTCTTCCAGTAGTCGAGCGCCATGTCCCACGCCTTGCCCGTCGGCGCGCGCGGCTTGTCCTTCACATAGTCGAAGGTGATCTCGTCGGGCGCTATCAGGCCGGCGCGGGCGCCGCCTTCGATCGACATGTTGCAGACCGTCATGCGGCCTTCCATGGACAGCGAGCGGATCGCCTCGCCGGCATATTCGATGACGTAGCCGGTGCCGCCGGCCGTGCCGATCTCGCCGATGATGGCGAGGATGATGTCCTTGGCGGTGACGCCGTCGGGCAATTGCCCGTCGACGCGCACCAGCATGTTCTTGGCCTTCTGCTGGATCAGCGTCTGGGTGGCGAGCACATGCTCCACCTCCGAGGTGCCGATGCCATGGGCCAGCGCCCCGAAGGCGCCATGCGTCGAGGTGTGGCTGTCGCCGCACACGATGGTCATGCCGGGAAGGGTAAAACCCTGCTCGGGACCGATGATGTGAACGATGCCCTGCCGGCGATCCTTCTCGGAATAATATTCCACGCCGAAGTCGGCGGCGTTCCGGGCCAGCGCCTCGACCTGGATGCGGCTTTCCTCGTTCTTGATGCCGTTGACGCGGTCGGGCGAGGTCGGCACGTTGTGGTCGACCACGGCCAGCGTGCGCTCGGGATGGCGGACCTTGCGCCCGGCCATGCGCAGCCCCTCGAAGGCCTGCGGGCTGGTCACTTCGTGAACGAGATGGCGGTCGATATAGAGCAGACAGGTGCCGTCTTGCTGGCGGTCGACCACGTGATCGTCGAAAATCTTGTCGTAGAGGGTGCGCGGTGCGCTCATTTGCGTAAATCCGTCGATAATGGAAAGGGAGGCCCTCAAGCCGGGCCGATGGCGATCGGGCGCTCTTTAGAGCCGTTCATCGTTTCACGGAATCGACGAACGGCTCCAAATCTTTGGTCTGTCGCGTTTCCGAACCGGAAAAGTGTTTCCGCTTTTCCTGGAAACGCTCTAGCGAAGTCGGCTTGTCGCCGAGCCTGAGATCCACGCAAAGAACCGTGCCGGCAGGCGCTTCTTGTCCTGCAGCACGAACCCTTTGTAGGACGGATCTCCAAACAATTCTTCCATCGCCCCTAGATATCAACCTTTTGCCGGCGCGGCAATTGCCCAGGCACGACACCCGGCGGCTGGCGTTAATCCGCCAAGATTAAAGAATGTCCCCCGAAAATGGGAACCGGTTTCGGGATAACGGCATGCGTAAAAACAGGAATTTAAGGCATAAGCGGCTGAACCGGAATATCGCGACGCGCTTGAGAGCGGCATAAGCCGAAACGCGGCGGGAATGAAAAAACGCCGGGTGCTCGTGCAGGGCAGTCACGAAAAAGGCGGCCGAAGCCGCCTTTCCGGTATTCCTCGCTGAAAACAGCTTATTCGGCCGAAGCGGCGGCGGCATCCGCTGCGGCCTTCTCGGCGGCTTCCTGAGCGGCCTTCTCGGCGGCCAGCGCCTGCGCGGCGGCAACCTTCTCGGCCTCGATGCGGGCCTTCTCGGCGTTCAGCGCCTCGCGCTCGGCATCGTTGAGCTTGCGGGCGCGAACACCCGTGTTCTCCGTAATGCGCGCGGACTTGCCGCGACGGTCGCGCAGGTAATAGAGCTTGGCGCGGCGAACCTTGCCGCGGCGCACGACGTCGACGCTCTCGACCATCGGCGAATAGATCGGGAACACACGCTCCACGCCCTCGCCGTAGGAAATCTTGCGGACGGTGAAATTCTCGTGCAGGCCCGAACCCGAACGCGCGATCACCACGCCTTCATAGGCCTGAACGCGGGTGCGGCTGCCTTCCGTGATGCGCACATTGACGCGCACGGTATCGCCGGGCTGGAATTCGGGAAGCTTGCGCTTTTCTTCGATCTTGGCGGCCTGTTCAGCCTCAAGCTGACGGATGATATCCATCTTTCAATCCACTTCTTGTTCTTCCGACAGCCAGAGCGCCCTGCACTCGCCGCAGCGGTAGCATGACCGCTGGGCTATGCCGCGGACCATGAAGACCCGAGGCAGGGGCGGCTACGCCGTCATGTCTTGACGGGTGACCCGGACCGGAACACCTGTTTTTCCGATCCGGTCGGGGCGATACACCATTCCGGGCGCCTTGTCACGGGGGGTAAGCCCCGGTCTGCGCTCAGCGGCCGTGACCGGCCGCCGCAGCCAGCGCCATGGCGGCCAGCGCCAGAACGGCCAGTTTCCAGAAATCGGCGCGCCGCTTCAGGCCGGGCAGGCCGAGCGGCCTGATGAGGTGGAATGCCATCATCGCAAGGATCAGGAAGGCGAGTATCTTGGTCATCGCCCGTTTGAGCAGCCCGGCTGCATTCTGTCAAAAGCTTCCGCCTGCGTCAGTCCGTCCATTGGCCCTTAGTAAGATGGACGCCTCCCTTCGCAGGCGTTACAAACCTGCCGAGGAGAATTGGGAGACGCTCGAACATGGTATCGCGTTATCATCAGGTCTATGCCGGCTGGAAGCAGGACCCTGAAAAATTCTGGTCGGAAGCCGCGCGCGACATTGACTGGTTCACGCCCTTCGACAAGGTGTTCGACGCCGAAGCGGGCGTTTACGGAAGATGGTTTCCCGGCGCCACCTGCAACACCTGCTACAACGCGCTCGACCGGCACGTCGCCAATGGCCGCGCCGACCAGGCGGCGCTGATCCACGACAGCGCCATTACCGGCACACAGCAGAGCCTGACCTATGGCGAGCTGCTCCGCGAAGTGGTGGCGCTTTCCGCCGTCCTCGCCAATCATGGCGTGACAAGGGGCGACGTCGTCATCATCTACATGCCGATGATCACCGAAGCGGTGGTCTCCATGCTGGCCTGCGCCCGCCTCGGCGCCATTCATTCCGTCGTTTTCGGCGGTTTCGCCGCACGCGAACTGGCCACCCGCATCAACGATGCCCGGCCAAAGCTGGTCATTTCCGCTTCATGCGGACTGGAGCCGAACCGCATCGTCGCCTACAAGCCGCTGCTTGACGAGGCGATCGAGCTTTGCGAGCACCGCCCGCAGCATTGCGTCGTCTTCCAGCGCGAGCAGCTTGGCTGCGACCTGATCGAGGGCCGCGACATCGACTATGCGCAAGCCGTGGCGCGGGAGAAGGAAGCCGGCACCGAGGTGCCCTGCGTGCCCGTCGCGGCGACGGATCCGCTCTATGTGCTCTACACCTCCGGCACCACCGGCCAGCCGAAGGGCGTGGTGCGCGACAATGGCGGCCATATGGTCATGCTGAAATGGTCCATGGAAAACGAGTTCGGCGTCAAGCCGGGCGAAGTGTTCTGGGCCGCCTCCGATGTCGGCTGGGTGGTCGGCCATTCCTACATCGTCTATGCGCCTCTGCTGCATGGCTGCACCACCGTGGTCTTTGAAGGAAAGCCCGTCGGCACGCCGGATGCCGGCACCTACTGGCGCGTCATTTCCGATCATGGCGTGGTCGCCCTGTTCACCGCGCCGACCGCCTTCCGCGCCATCAAGGGGCAGGACCCGAAGGGCGAGTTCATCGGCAAATATGACCTGTCGACCTTCCGCACCCTGTTTCTCGCCGGTGAACGCGCCGACCCCGACACCATCAGATGGGCCGAACAGCGCCTCGGCATTCCGGTGATCGATCACTGGTGGCAGACCGAGACCGGCGCCCCGATCACCCACAATCCGGTCGGGCTGGGAACTTTGCCGGTCAAGCACGGCTCGCCCGGCGTTCCCATGCCCGGCTACGATATAAAGGTGCTGGACGAGGCCGGCCACGAGGTTGCGCCCGGCACGCTCGGCAACGTCGTGCTCAGGCTGCCCTTGCCGCCCGGCTGCCTGCCGACGCTGTGGGAGGCCGAGGATCGTTTCCGCAAATCCTATCTCGATGCCTTCCCCGGCTTCTACAACACGGCCGACGCCGGCATTCTCGACGAGGACGGCTACCTCTTCGTGATGGCCCGCACCGACGACATCATCAACGTCGCCGGGCATCGCCTTTCCACCGGCGCCATGGAGGAGGTTCTCGCCGCCCATCCGGACGTTGCCGAATGCGCGGTGATCGGCATTTCCGACATGCTCAAGGGCCAGTCGCCGCTCGGCTTCCTGGTCCTCAACGCCGGCGTGGCCCGCGACACCGCCGCCATCGAACAGGAGGTGGTGACGCTGGTGCGCGAGCGCATCGGCCCGGTCGCCGCCTTCAAGACGGTGCTGACCATCAAGCGCCTGCCCAAGACCCGTTCCGGCAAGGTGCTGCGCGCCACCATGCAGAAGATCGCCGACTGCGAGGAATGGAAGATGCCGGCGACCATCGACGATCCGGCCGTTCTCGATGAGATCGACGCGGCACTGAAGGCACGCGGAATAGGCCATTGAAATGGCCGATGCCGCTTGACATGGGCATCGCCGCATAATCTTTCCCTGTCGAGACGAACCAACGCCCGCTCGTGGCGTTGGTCTTCGCCGTTCGGGAAAAATCATGCTCACATTGCCACAAACCCTGTCGTTCACGGTCATCATCCTGATGATGGCTGCCTTCATATGGGGCCGCCTGCGCTACGATCTGGTCGCCGCCTTGTCTCTGCTGGCAGCCGTAGCCGTCGGCGTGGTGCCATTCAACGAGGCGTTTTCCGGTTTCAGCGACGACATCGTCATCATCGTGGGAAGCGCGCTGCTGGTCAGCGCCGGCGTGGCGCGCAGCGGCATCATGGAACACGCGCTGCAACGCTATGCGCCGGGCGTCACCTCGGTGCGCTCCCAGCTTGCCCTGCTTGTCGTCACCGTTGCCGTCCTGTCCGCCTTCGTGAAAAACATCGGCGCGCTGGCGATCATGATCCCCATCGCCTTTCAGTTCGCCCGCCGCTCGGGCATCTCGCCGTCCACCTTCCTGATGCCGATGGCCTTCGCCTCGCTGCTCGGAGGGCTGATGACGCAGATCGGAACGTCACCCAACGTCGTGGTGTCGCGCCTGCGTGAAGAACTGACCGGCACCTCGTTCTCGATGTTCGACTTCACCCCTGTGGGTCTGGCCCTGACCGCTGCGGGCTGCCTGTTCCTCACCCTGTTCTATTTCCTGGTTCCGCAGCGCGAGCGCAGCGACAATGGCCTCAATGCAGCCATCGCCATTGAAAACTATTCGGCGGAGGCCCGCATCACCGCCGATTCCACCGTCGTCGGCAAGCCTTTGTCGGCCCTGCTCAAGATTTCCAGCGGCGAGGCCGCCATCACCGCCATATTGCGCGAAGGCGGATTGCGCATCGCGCCACTGCCGGACGCCATATTGCGCGAAGACGACATCGTGCTGATCGAAGGCCGGCAGGAAGCCCTCGACCGGCTGGTTGCGCAGGCCAGACTGCATGTCGGCGCCGGGCGCGCCAGGGATACCAGCCCCGAAACCATGGCCGTGGAAGCGGTCATCACCAAGAACTCCAGCCTTATCGGCTGGTCGGCGCAGCATCTGATGCTCTACGACCGCTTCAATGTCAGCCTGCTCGCCGTATCCCGCAAGGGCGAACGGCTCGACCAGCGCCTCGGCACCATCACGCTCAATTTCGGCGATATCGTCATGCTGCGCGGCGACAGCCAGACCCTGCCGCAGTTCCTGAAGGATTTCGAATTGCTGCCGCTCGCCGAAAGGCAGGTGTTGCTGGGCTCCGCACGGCGCGGACTGGTGCCCGTATCGATCCTCGTAACCGCGATGGGCGCGACCGCGCTCGGCCTGCTGCCGGTGGCGCTCGCCTTCTTCGCCGCCGCGGTCGCCATGGTTCTGTTTCGCGCCATTCCGCTGCGCGAGGCCTATGATTCGATGGACGGCCCCATCCTCGTCATGCTGGCCGCGCTCATCCCCGTCAGCGATTCCCTGCGCACGACGGGCGCAACCGACGTGATCGCCGAACTTCTCGCCAGCCTCGGGCAGGTGCTGCCCGCTTATGGTTCGCTCGCCCTCATGCTCGTCGCCGCCATGCTGGTCACGCCTTTTCTCAACAATGCCGCCACGGTTCTGGTCATGGCGCCGATCGCCGCCAGCTTCGCCGCCAATCTGGGCTACCGGCCCGAAGCCTTCCTGATGGCCGTCGCCATCGGCGCCGGCTGCGATTTCCTCACGCCCATCGGCCATCAGTGCAACATGCTGGTCATGGGCCCCGGCGGATACCGCTTCTCCGACTATCCCCGCCTCGGCCTCCCGCTGTCCTTTCTGGTCATCGCGGTCGCCGTGCCGATGCTGATGCTGGTGTGGCCGCCGTAACTTTCCCCTCGGCATGGCCTGCTGACAGAAGGCTGTCAGCAAGGCTGTGCGATGGTTCTCCCGTCAGATTGCAAGGAGAACCCCATGACCCGCACCGGCATCTTTCTCGCGCTCACGCGTTATGTCGCATGGTCGCGCCTCCGTCGCAGACAGGTGCGCACCCTGCGTCTGCTGGCTTCGCTGCCGCCGGAAATCCGGGCCGACATCGGCTGGCCCGACCTGTATGTCGCAACGGACGGTTTCGTCCGCCTTCCCGCCGACATGGCCCTGCCCGACACAGGTTTGCCCGACACAGGGTCTGCCGGCGCCGCTCCAGCCCCCTTGCGTCCGCACCCCGCGCTTCCGGATCCGGTTGCGCAGCCACGGGAAGCCGGCTGGAAATTGCCCTTGCTGCCGTCAGGATACGCTGCCTGATCGCGATCATGTGGACCGGGCGGGCAATTGCTGACACCATGGTGTCAGCAGGGCTGTGGCAGAAGCGGCCGGCCAGATAGTGCTTGGCACGAGCCGTCCGAAGCGAGATCGTCACGAACTGGCAGCGAGGGCTCGGGGGACAGACGCCGAGGGAGCGAACGATGCGCAGGGCCGACAGGCTTTTCCAGATCGTGCAGCATCTGCGCGGTGGCCGGCTGGTCACCGCCCGCAAGCTGGCGACCTGGCTGGAAGTGTCCGAACGCACCATTTATCGCGATATAGCCGACCTGCAATCGACCGGCGTGCCGATCGACGGCGAAGCGGGCGTCGGCTATCTCATGCGGGAAGGGTTCGACCTTCCGCCGCTGATGTTCACCCGTGACGAGATCGTGGCGCTGGTGGCGGGGGCACGCATGGTGCGCGCCTTCGGCGGCGCCGCCATGGCGCAGGCGGCCGACGAGGCGCTGGTCAAGATCGGCGCGGTTCTGCCGCAGACCGAGCGCGAGCGCATCGCGCGCACGGAAATCCACACGCCCCTGTGGGTGCTCTCCGACAGCGCCCGCCAGGCGATCGACAGCATCGAGCGCGCCGTCGAAAAGCGGCAGGTGCTGACGCTCGACTACAGCGACGAGGCGGGACGCGCCACCATGCGCGACATACGCCCGCTCGGCCTGTGGTTCTGGGGCAAGGTGTGGACGCTGATCGCCTGGTGCGAGATGCGTGACGATTTCCGCGCCTTCCGCATCGACCGCATCACCTCTCTGGTCAGGGCAGGGCGGGCTTTCAGGCCCGAGCCCGGCAAGCAACTGACGGATTTCTACCGTGCCGTCGAGGACCGCGAGACCTATGGCACCGGTCCCACGGCCAGAGGCATGTAGGCTACGCCTCCACCGGCTGCCTCAGCCTTTCGGTGCGCCGCCTGACCAGCACCGCCACCGCCGCGATCAGCAGCGTGCCGATGATGAACAGGAAGGCCGCCGCGGCAATCGCCGGGCTGATGTTTTCGCGGATGGAGGAAAACATCTGCCGCGCCAGCGTGCGCTGGTTGGGACCGGCGACGAACAGCGTCAGCACCACCTCGTCGAGCGAGGTGGCGAAGGCGAACACCGCGCCCGACAATATGCCGGGCAATGCCAGCGGCAGCGTCACGCGCCGGAATACCGTCAGCGGCCCCGCGCCTAGGCTGGCGGCGGCCCGCTCGACCCGCCTGTCGATGCCGGCGAGCGAAGCCGTGACCGAAACCACGACGAAGGGAACCGCCACCACCGAATGCGCGGCGATGACGCCGGCATAGGAATTGGCGAGGCCCAGATGCACGAAGAACACCTGCATGCCGACGCCCAGCACCACCGCCGGCACCACCATCGGCAACAGGAAGGCGGTGCGGAACAGACCCGGAAGCACCAGCCCGGCATTGCGCAATCCCAGCGCCGCGAGCGTTCCCAGCGTTCCCGCCAGCAGCGTCGTTCCCGTGCCGATGATGAGGCTGTTGACGATCGACATGCGCCACACCTCGGCGCTTGCCAGTTCATCGAACCAGCGCATCGAATAGCCGGGGATCGGATAGGTCAGGAACACGCTGGAGGTGAAGGCAAGGGGCAGGATGGCGATGAGCGGCGCGATCAGGAAGATCACCGCCGCCGCCCCGAACCCCAGCCGGACAAGCCTGGACGCATGCATCAGCGGCCTCCCGTGCGGTCGGCGGAAAGCCTGCCATAGACCGTGTAGAGCGCCAGCGTGGCCACCAGCAGGATGGCGCCCAGCGCCCCCGCCATGCCCCAGTTGGCCGAGCCGATGGCGTAGAAGGCGATGACCGAGGAAATCATCTGGTCCTGCGCGCCGCCGATCAGGGCGGGCGTGATGTAGTAGCCGATGGCGGTCATGAAAACGAGCAGCGAGCCGGACACCACCCCGCGCAGCGACAGCGGCAACAGCACCCGCAGAAACGCCCGCCATGGCGGCGCGCCGAGCGAGGCCGCCGCAGGCATCAGGTTGCGCGGGATCGACAAGAGCACCGAATAGATCGGCAGCACCATGAAGGGTAAGAGCACATGGGTCATGGCGATGACGACGCCGAGGCGGTTGAAGATCAGCGGCAACGGCCCGCTGATGAGGCCAAGCGACATCAGCGTGTCGTTGATCAGCCCCTTTTCCTGCAACAGGATGAACCAGGCGGCGGTGCGCACCAGAAGCGAGGTCCACAACGGCAACAGCACAGCCCCGAGCAGAAGCTGGCGTTTCCATCCATCCACCGACGCCGCCAGCATCGCATAGGGCAGGCCGATCAGCGCGCAGGCCAGCGTCACGATGGCGCCGATGCCCAGCGTGCGCAACAGGATCGCGGTATTGGCCGAAGCCTCCGCCGGCAGGGCCGCGATCTTTCCGCCGGCGTCGCGCTCATAATCCAGCGCCGCCAGCAGATAGCGGTCGGTGTAGGGGTTGGTGGAATCGGCCACAGCGCGCCAGAAGCGGATATCGGACCAGCGCTTGTCCACCGCCTCCAGATCGACCGGCCCCTGCGGCTTTTCCTCCAGCGCCCGCGCGGTGCGGCTCATCAGCGTGCGGAAACCGTTCTGGGCGCTGTTGAGGCGGCGCACCGCATCGCCCAGCAATTGCTGGTCGTCGATGGCGCGCAGATCGTCCACGAACGCCTGTTTCAGCGCTTCGGGCGGCTCGGACTGCCGGTCCCAGTCACCCGCCACATCGGCGGTGAGCGGAAAGGCGCGCGAGCCGACCGGATCGGAAACCGCTTCCTTGAGCATCGAGGCCAGCGGCCAGGCGAAGAAGATCGCCAGAAACACGACCAGCGGTGCGACAAGCGCAAATGCGGTCAGGCGTCCCCTGAACGAGGTTTCGCTCATGCCGGCAGCATCCAGCAATCGGACGGGGCAAAGGACACGACCACCTTGTCGCCGGGGTTGAACTCGGCCGTCTTGCGATCTGCCTTGGCGATGAAGCCGAAGGCGCCGTCATCGAGCTGGATGCGCAGATGATCGCCGTGATAGACGGCGTCGGCAACCGTCGCCGGATAGGCGTTCTGCGACCCGGCCTCGGTGCCCAGCCGGATACGTTCGGGACGCACCGACACCAGGATCGGCCCGTTTGCCGGCCCGTTGACCGGCCCGTTGACCTGCCCGTTGACCTGCCCGGCGATCCCCCCGGCGATCGGCCCCGCATCGGGGCGAATAGCGGACGGCTGCACGCGAATGGTGCCGCCTCCCTCCAGCGTCACCGTCGCCCCGCCCTCGCCGATCCCGGTCAGGGTTCCCTCCACGAGATTTGTTTCACCGATGAATTCCGCCACGAAGCGCGAGCGCGGCCGGTCGTAGATTTCGCGCGGGCTGCCGATCTGTTCGATCCTGCCGCGATTGAACACCGCGATGCGGTCCGACATGGTCAGCGCCTCCGACTGATCGTGGGTCACGAACACGATGGTGAGGCCGAGCCGCTTGTGCAGGGCGCGGATATCGAGCTGCATCTGTTCGCGCAACTGCTTGTCGAGCGCGCCGAGCGGCTCGTCCATGAGCACGACGGAAGGCTCGAAAACCAGCGCCCTTGCCAGCGCCACGCGCTGCTGCTGGCCGCCGGAAAGCTGCGCCGGGCGGCGGTCCTTCATGGCACCCAGCTGCACCATGTCGAGCGCGCGGTTGACCTTTTCCTCGATCTGCGCGCGCGCAACGCCCCGCATTTCCAGCGGAAAGGCCACGTTCGCCGCCACGCTCATATGCGGAAAGAGCGCGTAATTCTGGAAAACCACGCCCATGTTGCGCTTGTGCGGCGGCAGATGATCGACGCGCCGGCCGCCCACCGAAATGGTGCCGCCGCTCGGCGCCTCGAAGCCCGCCAGCATCATCAGGATGGTTGTCTTTCCCGATCCCGAGGGACCGAGCAGGCTGAGGAACTCACCCTGATCGATGTTCAGGTCGAGATCGTTGACGACACGCAGCGTGCCATAGGCCTTGCTGACGTTTTCAAAGCGGATGTCCGACTGGCTCAAGGATGATCACCGCCCGGAGAGCGGCCCTCTGCAAAACGGGAATGGGACACGGGGACCGTTGCAAGCCCCGTGCCGTCTCTCATCGAAGCGGCCGTTTACTGCGCCAGCCAGGCGTTGAAGCGCTGGGTCAGGGCCTCGGCATTGTCGATCCAGAAATCGACGTCGATCGACAGGGCATCCTTCATGTTTTCAGGCTCGGTCGGCAGGTCGGCCTTGTACTCTTCCGGCACGATCGCCGCCGCATCCTTCGCCGGCAGGCCATAGGCCACATATTGCGGCAGTTTGGCCTGATTTTCAGGCTGGCTGGCGAAGGCGATGAAATCCATGCCGGCTTCCTTGTCCTCGGCGTCCTTGAGGATGGCCCAGCTGTCGACCGCATAGATCGAGCCCGGCCACACCACCTTGAACTTGCGGTTTTCCGAGCGGTTGATGCCGGTGATGCGGCCATTATAGGCCGAAGCCATCGCCACTTCGCCCGAAGCCAGGAACTGGAGCGGCTGCGCGCCGGCCTCCCACCACACGATGCTGGGCTTCAGCTCTTCCAGCTTTTTGAAAGCGCGCTCGACCCCCTCGTCGGTGGCGAGCGTGTCATAGACGTCGGCCGGGGCGACGCCGTCGGCCATCAGCGCGAATTCAAGCGTGTATTTGGGGCCCTTGCGCAGCGAGCGCTTGCCGGGAAACTTTTCGACATCCCAGAAATCCGCCCAGGATTTCGGCCCGTCGGCGATTTTCTCGGAATCATAGGCAATCGCCGTCGACCAGACGATGGCGCCGACGCCGCATTCGTTGACGGCGGAGGGAATGAACTTGTCCTCGCCGCCAAGCCTGGCCCAGTCGATCTTTTCATAGAGCCCGTCGGCACAGCCAAGCGCCAGTTCCTCGACCTCGACCTGCACCACATCCCAGTTCGGATTGCCGGCCTTGACCTTGGCCTGAAGGACGCCGATGCCGCCGTCCCAGGCCTCGTCCAGAAGCGGCTTGCCGGTCTTTTCGGCATAGGGCTTGAAATAGATTTCACGCTGCGCGTCCTGATAGGTGCCGCCCCATGAAACCACGGTGAGGTCGCGCGCCTGCACTGGCGACATCACACACAGCGTCGCGGCGACAAGACCGCCGATTGCCAGAATTCCCGTCGATTTACGCATGCTCTCTCCCATATTGGCCAGGTCGTCGTTGTTTTCGTGTGCCTGAAGCCTCTGCCGGCAATCCAAGAACCGTCGCCGAAAACTGTCAAGCACTTCGGATCAGATGCGTGCGGCCGGGCGTGGCCCGACAGCTTTTATTTCAGAAAAAAGCGGCTTGCCTGCCTGCGCGCGGCGCCGCGGGCCTGCCTGCGCGCGGCGCCACGGGGAAACGCGGCGCCGGAGGACAGAATTCTTCGGCAGAATTCTCCGGCAAAAAACAAGGCACCGCAGCGGAAGGAAACCGTTTCCGACGGAACGCACCACACAAAGCAGTCAATGCAATCACCTCCTCCTCAGCCTGCCCTGCGAGGGTCCGGCTCCGGAAATGCTGCGATGCCGGCCTCCATTCCCGCATCGCCCCGGATGTCGTCATGCGGCGGCCTTACCCTCGCAAAATTGGTAACACCGTTCAAAATTTTGCGCAACCGGGTGCTCAATATATTGAGCAATATTGGTCAAAGGTAGGGGGGAGTGCAGGCGGAGATGACGATGGTGGCGCCATCCGAAGGATTGCGGAACCGGTGCGGCAGGCGGCTGTCGAAGAGATAGGATTCGCCGGCTTTCAGCACCCGCACCTCGTCGCCCACGGTAAGTTCCAGCTCGCCCTCGACCACATAGCCGCCTTCGGTCGAGAAATGCGCGAGCATGGATTCGCCCGTATCCGCGCCCGGCTCGTAGATTTCGTGCAGAATCTGGAGGTTGTAAGCGCGCGCGTCGCCGATCTGGCGCAGCGTCAGCCGGCCGTTGCCATTGTCGATCGCCCGCGCCGTAACCCGCGAGGTCAGGTCCTTGAGATCATCGACGCCGAAGAACGGGCCGAGCCGCTTGCGCTGGTCGTCCTCGAAAAAGTCCGACATGGACACATCGAGACCGCCCAGTATCTTGCGCAGCGTGGCAATGGACGGGCTCGACTTGTTTTTCTCGATAATCGAGATCTGGGCATGGGGCACGCCGGCGCGCGCCGCCAGCTCGCGCTGCGACAGGCCGGCAGCCGTTCGCAGCACTTTCAGCCGCGCGCCGATATCGAAATCCTTTGTCATGCTTGTCCCGATCCCGGCAGAATGTTCCGTTCCGGTCAAAATATAGAACAGTTCGGGAGCAGGAAAAAGGGCAAGCAGGCCATTTCGACAGCATAAGCCGGCGAATGGCCTGCCTCATCGGGCGATCGGCCGGACCGGTCAGTCCGGAACCACGGCCGTCGCCTGGATTTCCACCAGCGCCTCGTCCTCGATCAGGCCGGACACCTCGACCACGGCCATGGCCGGGAAATTGCGGCCCATCGTGACCTTCCATGCCGCGCCGATTTCCTTCAGCGAAGCGGAATAGGCCTTCTTGTCGGTGACGTACCAGGTCATGGTGGTGATGTGCTCAGGCCCCGCGCCGCCCTCGTCCAGAATGGCGAGCACGTTTTCAAGCGTCTGCCTGATCTGGCCCGGCAGATCGCGCGCCTCGAATTTCATCTGGCCGTTCCAGCCGATCTGGCCGCCGACATAGATGGTGCGGCCGCGCGCCTCGATGCCGTTGGAATAGCCGACCGGCTTGTCCCAGCCTTGCGGCTGCAAAATGCGGTGCGGGGTACGGGGCAAGGTTGCGGGCGGGGCCTGCTCTGCTGGCCTGATCTCGCTCATGACGACTCCTGTCTCGATAATTTCACCAGCTCGCGGCCGATGATCAGCTTCTGCACCTCGGTGGCGCCTTCGTAGATTCTGAGCGCCCGGATCTCGCGATAGAGGCGCTCGGCGATGTTGCCGACCTGCACGCCGCGGCCGCCGAACATCTGAACGGCCTGGTCGATAACCCATTGGGCGTTTTCGGTGGCGGTCAGCTTGGCCATGGCGGCTTGCCTGGTCGCCGGTAGCTTCTGCACGTCGCGCCGCCACGCGGTGCGCGCCACCAGCAGCGCTGCGGCATCGATGGCGGTCGCCATTTCCCCCAGCGTGCTCTGTGCCGTCGGCAGATCGGCCAGCGTCGCCCCGAACATCTTTCGCGACCCGGCATGGGCCACGGCTTCCGCCAGCGCCCGGCGGGCGAAGCCGAGCGCGGCAGCGGCCACGGAGGGCCGGAAGATATCGAGCGTGCGCATGGCGATCTTGAAACCTTCGCCCGGCGCGCCCAGCAGCCGGCCTGCCGGAATGCGGCAATTCTCGAAGCGGATCAGCGCCAGCGGATGCGGGGCAATGGTCTCGATGCGCTCGGCGATGACGAAGCCTGGCGTGTCGGCATCGACGACAAAGGCCGAAATGCCGCGCGTGCCGGGCGCTTCGCCGGTGCGGGCGAAGACCGTGTAGACATCGGCGATGCCGCCATTGGAGATGAAGATCTTCTCGCCGTCGAGCACATAGCCGTCGCCATCGCGGCGGGCGGCACAATCCATCGCCGCCACGTCCGATCCGGCCTCCGGCTCGGTCAGCGCGAAAGCCGAAATCAGTTCGCCCTTCGCGATCTTCGGCAGGATATTCCGCTTCAGCTCCTCGCTGCCCGAGAGGCTGATGGCGCCCGTGCCCAGCCCCTGCATGGCAAAGGCGAAATCGGCCAGCCCGTCCTCATGGCCAAGCGTTTCGCGCAGGATGCACAGCGAGCGGCTGTCGATCTCCGGCGCAATGCCGCCATAGGCCTGCGGCACGCAATGGCGCAGGAAGCCGGCGGCGCCGAGTTTCTTCACCAGCGCCTTGCAGGCTGCGTCCGCATCGCCATGGTCGACCGCGCCCAGTCCGCCCTTGGCGATGAAGGCGTCGATCTCGACCGCCAGCGCCCGATGCTCGTCGCCGTAGAAGGGCCAGTCGAGATGGTCGCGCGGCGGCGCCCTGGCGGGGGTTGGGGCCGGGCTCGCGGCCGGACTTGAGGAATGCGCCATGGCTCAGTTCCCCTTGAAATCGGGCTTCGCCTTGGCCGCGAACGCCTCGAAGGCGCGACGGAAATCGCCGGTCGCCATGCAGATGGCCTGCGCCTGCGCTTCCGATTCCAGCATTTCCTCGATGCCCATCGACCATTCCTGATCGAGCATTTTCTTGGTCATGGAATGCGCGAACCACGGGCCGTCCGCCAGCCTGCGGGCGAAGGCCTGCGCCTGCCCCAAAAGCGCATCGCGCTCGACGATCTCGTTGTAGAAGCCCCAGTTGTGGCCCTCGGCCGCCGTCATCACCCGGCCGGTGAACAGCAATTCCGCCGCCCGGCCCTGCCCGACGATGCGCGGAAGAATGCCGCAGGCGCCCATATCGGCCCCGGCCAGCCCGACGCGGGAAAACAGGAAGGCGGTCTTCGCTTCCGGCGTGGCGAGGCGATAGTCGGATGCCATGGTAAGGATCGCGCCCGCACCGGCGCAGATGCCGTCCACGGCGGCGATCACCGGCTGCGGGCAGGCGCGGATCTGGCGCACCAGATCGCCGGTCATACGGGTGAAGGCCAGAAGATCCGGCATCTTCATGGCCGTCAGCGGCTCGATGATTTCGAACACGTCGCCGCCGGAGCAGAAATTGTTGCCCTCGCCCGTCAGCACCACGCAGCGCACGTCGCTGGCGCGCGTCAGCGCCCGGAACAGATCGCCCAGTTCCTCGTAGCTTTCGAAGGTGAGCGGGTTCTTCTTGTCCGGCCGGTTGAGCGTGATGGTGGCGACGCCGCCGTCCCCGTCCGTCTCGAAGCGGAAATGCTTCGGCTGAAAATCCCGGAACGGCCTGAGCTTGGCCTGCATGGCATTGGTCATGACAAATTCTCTTCCTTTTAACCGGCCCGCTCAGTCGTTGGCGGAAGGCGGCAGAAAATCCACATCGTGTTCGGCCGAGACCTTCACCACCTCGTCGGTGTCGGTCATGTCGTGCAATTTCTCGAAAAGCTGCTTCAGGCGCCCCGCCGGCGAGACCCAGAACAGGGCGCGGGCAGGCTTGTCGGATTTGTTGAAATAGCCATGCGGAATGCCGCGCGGCATACGCACGAGATCGCCGGCGGAAGCGGTCAACCACTTGCCGTCCAGCTTCGCCTGCAACTCGCCCTCCTGAACGAGAATGAACTCATCCTGCGTCGAGTGAACATGCACCGGAACGAACTGCCCGGCCTCGCTGTTGGTCTCGAACGCGAAGCTCGATGCGCCGATGGATTTCGGGAAATAACGCTGGCCGAGAATGTTCCATTCGACATTCCCGCAGCCGGTTCCGTTCGCGGTGATCCCGCCTTCGATTTCGTCTTTTTCCGCCATGATGTCCTCCCGGTTTCAGCCCGTCACTTCGCCGCCGGCAACCGCGATCGCCTGGCCGGTGATTGCACTTGCCCCTTCGCCGGCCAGCCACAGCACGGCATCAGCCACCTCCTGGGGCGTGATCAGCCTGCCCTGCGGGTTTACCCGCGCCAGCGTCGCCCGCGCCTCGTCGGCGCTGCGTCCGGTCTTGCCGGTGATGGTCTCCACCGCCGCATCGAGCAGCGGCGTGTCGGTGAATCCGGGACAGACGGCGTTGACGGTGATGCCGGTGCGCGCCAGTTCCAGCGCCAGCGACCGCGTCAGCCCGACCACGCCATGCTTGGCCGCGCAATAGGCCGACACATAGGCGTAGCCGGTCATGCCGGCTGTGCTGGCAATGTTGATGATGCGCGCCGAAGCGGCCTTGCGCAGCGACGGCAACAGCGCCCGCGTGACCAGATAGGCGCCGGTGAGATTGACCGCGACGACATGGTTCCACAGCGCCGGATCGGTTTTTTCGAACGGCGCGGAGGGGGCTTCACCAGCGCAGTTGACCAGCACACACGCCTCGCCCAACGCCGAAATTGCCTGTTTCGCGCCAGCGGCAACCGCCTGCTCGTCGGTCACGTCGAAGCCCTCGACCACCAGCGCCCGGCCGCCCTCGGCCGCGATCTCGTCGGCAACCGCCTGAAGCGGTGCGGCCCGCCGCCCCGCCAGCGCAACGGCAAAACCCCGGCACGCCAGCGCCAGCGCGATGGCGCGGCCGATGCCGGTGCCGGCCCCGGTGACGAAGGCGTGTGCGCCCGTGAAGTTTTGGGCGCTCATCTCCGGCCCGCCGCTTCGGCGGCCGCGCGGGCCAGATTGTTTTCATATTGAGAGCGCGCCGACAGATATTGCTTCGGCCACTCCACCCCACCGAAGCCGATCTTCGCCGCCTCATGCAGCACGAAGGACGGATCGGCCAGATGCGGGCGGGCAACCGCGCACAGATCGGCGCGGCCGGCGGCAATCACCGAATTGGCGTGATCGGCTTCCGAGATCGCGCCAACCGCTATGGTCGCCACGCCCACCTCGTTGCGGATCTTGTCCGACATCGGCGTCTGCCAAAGCCGCCCGTAAACGGGGCTGTCGTCGGTCACCACCTGCCCGGTCGAGCAGTCGATGAGGTCGGCGCCCTCCTCCCTGAACATCCTTGCAAAGATCGCCGCATCCTCCGGCGTGTTGCCGCCCTCGTGCCAGTCGGTGGTCGAGAGGCGCACCGAGATCGGACGATCCTGCGGCCATGCCTCGCGCACGGCGCGGAACACTTCCAGCGGGAAGCGGGCGCGATTCCCGTGACTGCCGCCATACTCGTCGTCGCGCCGGTTGGTCAGCGGCGACAGGAAGGACGACAGCAGATAGCCATGCGCGGCATGCAGTTCGAGAATATCGAAGCCGGCCGCTGCGGCGCGTTTCGTCGCCGCGACGAAATCGGCGACGACGCGATCCATATCGTCCCGCGTCATCGCAGCCGGCGCCTGCGAATGCGCCAGATAAGGAATGGCGGAGGCCGAAAGAAGCGGCCAGCCGCCCTCTTCCACCGGCTGGTCGATGCCTTCCCAGCCCCGTTTCGTCGCCCCCTTGCGGCCGGCATGGCCAAGCTGGATGCCGATCTTCGCCGGCGTCTGGTCATGCACGAAATCGACGATGCGTTTCAGCGCCTGTGCCTGTTCATCGTTCCACAGGCCAAGGCAGCCCGGCGTGATGCGGGCGTCGGGCGAGGTACAGGTCATCTCGGGGAAGATCAGCGCCGCACCGCCCATGGCGCGCGCGCCGAGATGAACCATATGGAAATCGCCGGCCATGCCGTCGGTGGCCGAATACATGGCCATGGGCGACACCACGATACGGTTGCGCAAGGTCAGGCCGCGAACCGAGTAGGGCGTGAACATGGGCGGCGGCACGCTGCCGTCCGCCGCCGGTTCCACGCCTGCCCGCCTCGCGAACCAGCGCTCATAGCCTTCCAGCCAGTCCTTGTCGCGCAGACGCAGGTTTTCGTGGCTGATGCGTTGCGAACGGGTCAGCATGGAATACATGAATTGCTCGGGTTCAAGCCGGTCGGCATAGCGATGCCCCACCACCTCGAACCATTCCATGGCGTTGCGCGCCGCGTTCTGGATGCGCGCCACGTCGACGCGGCGCACCTCCTCATAGGCGTCCAGCACCGCCGGGATATTTTTCGCCTCATGGCCGAAAACATTGAACTGGCGGGTCAGCTCGATGGCGTCGTCGATGGCGAGCTTGGTGCCGGAGCCGATGGCGAAGTGAGCGGTATGGGCGCTGTCGCCCATCAGCACGACATGGCTTTTGCCGTTGAAATGGCTCCATTTCTCGCAGATCAGCCGCCCGAAATTGAGCCATGCCGAGCCGCGCAGATGGCGCGCATTGCTCATCAGCCGCGAGCCGTCCAGCGTGCCGGCGAACAGTTTTTCGCAGAAGGCGATCGACTGGTCCTGATCCATGTCGCCGATGCCGTGGGCGTTGAAGACATCCTCGGTGGTCTCGACGATGAAGGTCGAGGTGCTGTCGTCGAACTTGTAGATATGCGCCTGGAACCAGCCATGCTCGGTACGCTGGAAATCGAAGGTGAAGGCATCGAAGGCCTTGTCGGTGCCGAGCCAGATATAGCGGTTGGGCCGCATCAGCATGTCGGGCCTGAAGATGTTCTCATAGCGGGCGCGAATGCGCGAATTGACGCCATCCGAGGCAATGATCAGATCGGCGTCGGCGAATTCCTCGTCGCTCTGCACATCCTGCTCGAACACCAGCTCGACGCCGAGTTCCAGGCAGCGTTCCTGCAATATGTTGAGCATCTTCTTGCGGCCGATGCCGACGAAGCCGTGACCGCTGGTGCGGATCTTGCGGCCCTTGAACACCAGCTCGATGTCGTCCCAGTGGTTGAAAGCGTCCTCGATGGTGGCTGCCGTCTGCGGGTCCCATTCGCGCATCGACTGCATGGTGGCATCGGAAAACACCACGCCCCAGCCGAACGTGTCGAAGGCCCGGTTGCGCTCGACCACGGTGACGCGGTGCGCCGGGTTCTGCTTCTTCATCAGCAAGGCGAAATAGAGACCGGCCGGACCGCCTCCGATGCAGACAATGCGCATGATCGTTCCTCCCGTCATCGGCATGGCGGCACCGGATCGGCGCCGGTGCCGACCCCAAGAAAGATCATTCCGAAAAAAACTTCAAGCTTAAAGTTTCTTGGAGTGGCGCAAAAATCGTAACGCCCCGCCGGCCGGGAACGGCGGGAACGACGCAACGAGCGGCAAAAGCGGTTTACGTAGCCGACAGCGCCTGGCGGATCGAGCCCTTGAGGCGGCCCAGCGCATCCATCAGCAGGGCCTCGTCATTGCGGGACAGATTGCCGAACAATTCGCCGATCCACTCGCCGTGGCGATCGGCCATGACGCGGAAAGCGGCGCGGCCCTCATCGGTCAGGGCGACGATCTGGACGCGGCGATCCTTCGGCGAGACGGCGCGGCTGACATAACCCATCTCCACCAGCCGCTCGACCAGCGCCGTGAGATTGCCGGCCGAAACCATCATGCGCCGGGAAACCTCGCCCAGCACCATGCCGTTTTCGGCCCGTTCCAGCTGCGCCATCAGGTCGAAGCGCGGCAGGGTGAAGTCGAACTCCTCGCGCAACCGCCGCCGGATCTCGGTCTCGGCCAGCGTCGCGCAGGTCAGAAGCCTGAGCCACAGGCGAATTTCCGCGCCATGGTCGCCCGGCGCCTCCAGCACCTTGGTCTCTCCGTCCAGCCATTCGGCCCGGCGCTCGCCGTCCCTGATCTCGTTCATCTCCAGCCCGGTCGTCCTCCAGCAATCCGGCCCTTGTAAAGCCGTTTAGCCGGTCTGGACAAGCACCATCCGTCAGGGCCGGGGAATGCCGCCCGAAAGCACGGTCGCATAGGCGTCCGCATCGATGTTGCCGCCAGAGATCACGCAGACCACATTGCCCTTCGCGCGCGGGCTGGAAAGGGCGGCCGCCAGCGAAGCGGCACCTGCCCCTTCCGCCACCACTTTCGCCCGTGAGAACAGAAGCCGCATGGCCTGCGCCACCTGATCGAGGCTGACGGTTTCGGCGCCATCGATCAGGTCGCGCGCCACCGGCCACAATTGCGGCACCAGCGAAGGTCCGCCGATGCTCTTGATGAACGATGGCCTCGTTTCGATGTCCACGATACGGCCGGCGGCAAGCGCCGCCGTGACCGGAGCGGCGTTCTCGTCCTCGACGGCGAGGATTTTTGTGTCCGGCTTCAGCGCCCGGACGGCACTGGCGACGCCCGTCGTCATCGAGCCTCCGCCATAGGGCGTGAGGACCACATCGACCTCAGGCAGCGACCCGACGATTTCCAGCCCGATGGTGCCGTTGCCGTCCAGCACCGCCTGATCGGTGACCGGATTGATCAGCAATTCGTCGAGCTGCGGGCGGCCGGCACCGGTGATATAGCGCCACCAGTCGTCCATGCCGATGAAGCGCACCTCGCCGCCGAGCCCCCGCACGCCGTCGATCTTGGTCTGCGGCGCGCCTGCATACATATAGGCCGCCATCTTCACGCCGAGCGCATGCGCCGCCCACGCCATGCCATAGGCCATGTTGCCGGAACTGACCGTGGCGACGCCGCCCGAAAGAGCCGCCCTGCCGCGCGACAACAGCGCATTGAGCGCCGGCCGCAGCTTGAAGGCGCCGATGGGCGAAAGCGTTTCCAGCTTCAGGAAAATGCGCCGGTCCGGCAAGCCCAGATCGAGCGGGACAAGCGGAGTCGGCTGCATATGCGCACCAAGGCGCGCTCCTGCGGCCTGCATCGCGGCCAGCGCCGGTCTTTGCGGAGCGTTCATTCCACTTTGGCCTTTCCGCCCCCCGCCTTGTCCGGCCGCTTGCGGGCCCCCGCCTTGTCCGGCCGCTTGCGGCCCCCCGCCTTGTCCGGCCGCTTGCGGCGGCCCGCCTCTTCTTCGGCATGGATATAGGCATGCAGCGTGTAGCCGATATGCTCTTCCATCAGACGGCGCGACCGTTCCATGTCGCGGTCGAGGGCCGCTTCCATCAGGGCGGTGTGATGATCGATCCCCATGGCCTGGCGCAGCGCCGTCACCGCCGTCTCATACCCCTCCTGCCGCCCTTCGGCGGCGCGCAGGGTGGGCGCAAGCCCGAGAAATCGGTGATGCCGCCGCAACTGGTCGGAAATCGTGGCGTGGAAGCGCAGCAGCCAGCTCGACTGCGCGGCACTCAGCAGCGCGTCATGAAAAGCGATGTGCCTTTCATCCCATTCGTCGACCGCCGCCTCGGACGGATCGTCCGGCGCGATCTTGCAGCGCGACAGGCGGAAATGGCTGGTGACGACCGCCGCCTCCCACTCGTCGTCGCCATTGGCTATCGATTCCAGCAGCAGCGGCAGTTCCACCACCATGCGCGCGCGCGCCAGATCTTCCAGCTCGCTGCGCGATACCGGCGCCACCGCGAAACCGCGATTGGAAATCGCCGTGACCAGCTTCTCCGCCTCCAGCCGCGACAGCGCTTCGCGCAGCGGCGTCCAGCCGACGCCATAGGCGTCGCGTAACGCGCCCAGCTTCAGCGACGCCCCCGGCTTCAGCCGGGTTGCCAGAATATCGCGCCGCAGCAGGCTGTAGGCCGCTTCCGTCTTGCTCTGTCGGGTTTCTTCCTGCATCGTGCCATCCGCTTGCATCCGGCCGTCTTTGGCCATGACCGCGCCTCCCCGGGGACCGCGCCTCCCCGGGCCCGCGCGAACTATATATGAAATGGCTCCAGTGCCAAATTATATATCATCCGGAGCATTTTTCCGATCTATATATATGTTTGACAAGGCTTCCGAACCCGGTATGATCGCGCCCCAAGGCGAAGTGAAAACGCCGATGGTCGATGTCTCGGGAGGTTACAATGAACATGTCGAAATCCGGCTGGCTGTCCGGAATTGTTGTCGCCGGCGCCATGCTGGCAAGCGCCATGACGGCGGCGGCGGACCCCGTCCGCATCGGCATCGCCAATTTCGGTGAGCATTCGCAGCTCAACATCGCCATTGCAGGCTTCAAGCGCGCCATTTCCGAGGCCGGCTACGAAGACGGCAAGGATGTCGTCTACACCGAAAGCCACACCAATTTCGACGCTTCGCTGGTGCCGCAGATGATCGCCAAGCTTCAGGCCGAGCAGCCGAAGCTGATCTACACCGTCACCACCCCGGTCTCGCAGATCGCCCAGAAGGCGCTTGCCGGCTCGGGCATCCCGATCGTCTTCACCGCCGTCACCGATCCGGTCGCCGCCAAGCTGGTGCCGTCCTGGGACGAAGGCGGCGACGGCATCACCGGCTCTTCCGACCTTCAGGACCTTGCCGCCGTGATGAAGTTCACCAGGGAGCTGATGCCCGACGCCACCCGCTTTGGCATTCCCTACAATCCCGGCGAGGCCAATGACGTGGCCCTGGTCGACAGCGCCCGTGAACTGGCCAAGGATGCCGGTTTCGAGATCGTTGCTGTCGGCGTCGACAACGTCAACGACATCCAGCAGCGCGTCGCTTCCTTCGCCGGCAAGGCCGATGTGATCTACGTGCCGACCTCCAACCTGTTGCAGCCGGCTGTCGCCGCTGTCGCTGCCGCCGCCCGTCAGGCCGGCATCCCGATCGTCAACTCCGATGATGGCGCGGTGCGCGAGGGCGTGGTTCCGGCAAGCTTCGCCGTCAACTACGACAAGGTCGGCGAGAACGCCGGCAAGATCGCCGTGCGCATCCTCAAGGGCGAAGACCCCAGGTCCATCGCGCCTTCCAAGCCGGCTTACGAGGACCACGTCATGGTGATCTCGAAAAAGTCCGCCAAGGAATTCGGCCTCGAAATCCCGGCCGCTCTCGACAATTGCGAATGCTTCGTCGACTGACGAATATCTTCATCGCCGGAAATGGCGGCGCTCTCGAAGCGCCGCCTTTTTCTTAAAGCGTGTCGCCCGAAAGCGGGAACCGGTTTCGGGGCAACGACATGCGTAAAACAAGAACTTGAAGCGCAGGGAGCTGATCTGAAAGATCGCGACACGCTTTAAGTTCTTCAGAAACGCGCAGGAGGTGCGGATGCTGGAAGTCCGGTCCGCGCGCAAGGTCTTCTATCGGGGTCAACCCGACGAGAAGGTCGCGCTCGACAATCTCAATCTGACGCTCGCCACCGGCGAATTCGGCGTCGTCATCGGCTCCAACGGCGCTGGCAAGAGCTCCATGCTCAACGCCATCTCGGGCTCGCTGGTGCTCGATTCCGGCAAGATCCTCATCGATGGCGACGACGTCACCCCGATGCCGGTCCACAAGCGCGCCGCACGGCTGGCGCGCGTGTTCCAGGACCCGATGCGCGGCACCGCCGCCTCGATGACGGTGGCCGAGAACATGCTGCTGGCCGAACTGCGCGCCAGAAGCCGCACCTTCCGGCCCGGCCTGAACGCCGCCCGGCTGGCTGAATATCGCGAGCGCCTGTCGGTGCTCGGCCTCGGCCTTGAAAACCGCCTCGACACCAAGGTGGAGCTGCTTTCCGGCGGCCAGCGCCAGTCGCTGTCGCTGATCATGGCGGTGAGCGACCGGCCGGACGTGCTGCTGCTCGACGAGCACACCGCAGCACTCGACCCGCGCACCGCCGACATTGTCATGCAGGCCACCATCCGCACCGTTTCCTCGCTGAAGCTGACGACGCTGATGGTGACCCACAACATGCAGCACGCCGTCGACTTCGGCGACCGCGTCATCATGCTGGATGCCGGCAAGGTGAAGCTGGAAATCGCCGGCGAGGACAAGAAGAACGTGACGGTGGTGGACCTGATCGGCCATTTCTCCGTCAAGACCGACCGCATGCTGCTGGCGAGCTGACATCATGGGCTTCATCGAAACCACCCTGTCGAGCTTCGTCTCGCTCATTCCCGTCACGCTGGCGCAGAGCCTGATCCTGAGCTTCGTCGTGCTTGGCATCATGATCCCGTTCCGCATGCTGAGCTTTCCCGACCTGACCAGCGAAGGCGCGTTCCCGTTGGGCGGCAGCGTCTGCGGCGTGCTGATGGTCGCCGGCGCTTCGCCCATCGTCGCCATTGCCGGCGCCTTGCTCGCGGGCTTCGTGGCCGGCTGCTGCACGGCCTTCATCCATCTGCGCTTCCGCATCCACACGCTTCTGGCCGGCATTCTGGTCATGACCATGCTCTACAGCGTCAACCTGCGCATCATGGGCCGCTCCAACCTGTCCGTGTTCGGCAGCCCCACCGTTTTCGACTGGGTGCCCGGTCTTCAGGGCGGTTTCCCGGCGTCCAAGATCGTGGTTGCCGGCATCGTGGTTCTGGCGGTGTTTCTCCTGCTCTATTTCTACTTCAAGACCGAGAAGGGCACCGCCATGCGCGCGGTCGGCTCCAATCCGGACATGGCTGAAGCGCAGGGCATCAACGTGTGGGCGGCCACCATCGGCGGCATTGGCCTCGCCGGCGCGTTTTCCGCCACCGGCGGCGCGCTGATGGTGCAGAGCCAGGGCTTTGCCGACGTCAATATGGGCATCGGCGTGCTGATCAACGGCCTCGCCGCCCTGATGATCGGCGAAGCGATCACCGGCAAGCAGACCGTGCTGCGCCAGCTTCTGGCCCCGTTCGTCGGCGCCATCGTCTATTATCAGCTCGTCTCGCTGTGTCTTGCCGCCGGCATGCCGCCGCCCGACCTGAAGCTGGCCACCGGGCTCTTCGTGCTGATCATGCTGGCGCTGCCCAGCATCAAGCGCGGACGCGGCCCTGCCGCCGCGAAGGAAACGTTCCGCGAATAGGAGCGCCGCTCCGAAGAGCCGGCGAAGCGTCAGCGCTTCGCCGGCAGCCTGTAACTCACAAACAATCGGGCAATGCCTCTTCTCCCACGGCGTGGCCCGCCTTAGAGCGTTTCCAGGAAAAGTGGAAACACTTTTCCGGTTCGGAAACGCGCCAGAACAAGAGCTGGAGCTTTTCTCCGTTTCGGAGAAAAGCAGAAAAACTCCAGGAGGTTTGCATGCCTGCTCTTCCCGATCTTTCCGCTATTGCCGCACTCGACGCGGCCGATCCGCTGCGCGCATTCCGCGAGCGCTTCGTGCTGCCGCAAGGCGTGATCTATCTCGACGGCAATTCTTTGGGCGCGGCCTCGCACGCGGCCCTTGCCGAGCTGGAAACGGCTGCCCGGCAGGAATGGAGCCAGGACCTGATCCGCTCCTGGAACAATGCCGGCTGGTTCGACATGCCGGTCAAGCTCGGCGACCGCATCGGCCGGCTGGTCGGTGCCGCCGAAAGCCAGATCGTCGTCGGCGACACCACCTCGGTCAACATCTTCAAGGCCCTTCACGCGGCGCTGGCGCTGCGGCCCGGCCGCAACGTCATCGTCGCCGAAAGCGGCTCCTTTCCGACCGATCTCTATATGGCCGAAGGCGTCGTCTCGACCCGTCCGGGAACCGCGCTGAAGCTGGAAGGCGTTAATGCCCCGGCGATCGAGGACCTGATCGACGAGACCGTGGCCGTCGTTCTGGTCAACCACGTCAATTTCAAGAGCGGCGCGCTGCGCGACATGGGCGCGCTGACCAAGCGCATCCACGACGCCGGCGCGCTCGCCGTCTGGGACCTGTGCCACAGCGCCGGCGCCCTGCCGGTGGAGCTCGATGCAACCGATGCCGATTTCGCCGTCGGCTGCACCTACAAATATCTCAATGGCGGCCCCGGTGCGCCGGCCTTCATCTATGCCGCAAAACGTCATCATGAGAATATCGTGCAGCCGCTTTCCGGCTGGTGGGGCCATGCCCGGCCCTTCGCCATGGAAACCGGCTTCGAGGCGGCGCCAGGCATCCGCCGCTTCCAGTGCGGCACCCAGCCGATCCTGTCGCTGCGGGCGCTGAAGGGCGCGCTCGACATCTGGGACGAGGTCGACATGCAGGCGCTGCGGGAAAAGAGCCTGGCGCTCACCGATCTGTTCATCGAACTGGTGGAAGCGCGCTGCGGCCAATATGGGGTTTCGCTGGAAACCACCTGCGCCCGCGCCAGCCGCGGCAGCCAGGTGTCCTTCGCCCACGACCATGCCTATGAGGTGATGCAGGCGCTGATCGAACACGGCGTGATCGGCGATTTCCGCGCGCCTTCGACCCTGCGCTTCGGCTTCACCCCGCTCTACACCAGCTATCGCGACGTGTGGAATGCGGTTGCCGTTCTGGAAGACATTCTGGCGAGCGGCGTGTGGAAAGAGCCCCGTTTCGCCGTGCGCGCGGCGGTGACCTGACCCTCTTCGGCATCCGGGCAAGCCATCGCACTGCGGAGGTTTTCCGGAGCAGAACGACGCTCAGGGCTCAAACGCCCAGATAGCGGTCCTGCAATTCGGGCGTCAGCGCCGCGGGCGTGCCGGCAAACACGGTGGCGCCCTTTTCCAGCACGAAGCAGCGGTCGGCCACCGGCAGCAGCTCCGACAGGGTCTTGTCGACCACCAGGATCGACTGGCCGGCGGCCTTGAGCTTGCGGATCGCCGCCCAGATGTCCTGCCTTATCACCGGCGCCAGCCCTTCCGTCGCCTCGTCGAGGATCAGCAGGCGCGGATTGGTCATCAGCGCCCGGCCGATGGCCAGCATCTGCTGCTCGCCGCCGGACAGGGTGTTGGCATATTGGCTGCGCCGTTCGCCAAGGCGCGGGAACAGATCGTTCACCCGCTCCAGCGTCCATTCGCTGCCGCGCGCCGCGACCAGCAGGTTTTCCTCCACGGTGAGGTTCGGGAAGCAGCGCCGCCCTTCCGGCACGAGGCCGAGCCCCAGCCGCGCGATGCGATGCGGGCGCAGGCCCGCCAGTTCGCTGCCGGCGAAGCGGATCGAGCCCGCGCGCGGCCGCACGAGGCCGAGGATGGAATTGATGGTGGTGGTCTTGCCCATGCCGTTGCGGCCCATCAGCGCCACCACCTCGCCATCCTCGACGGCGAGATCGACGCCGAACAGCGCCTGCGAGGCGCCATAGAAGCTTTCGACACCCTTGAGGACGAGCAGGCTCATGCCGCATCTCCGAGATAGGCCCGGCGCACTTCGGAGTCGGAGCGGATTTCGGCCACCGTGCCGGTGGCGATGATGCGGCCATAGACCAGAACCGAGATGCGGTCTGCCAGCGCGAAGACGGCGTCCATGTCGTGCTCGACCAGCAGGATCGGCGCTTCATGGCGCAGGCCGTCGAGAAAGCCGGTCAGCCGCTTCGACCCGCCCGGCCCCAGCCCGGCCATCGGCTCGTCGAACAGGAAGGCTTTCGGGCCCAGCGCCAGCGCGATGGCGATCTCGAGCTGGCGGCGTTCGCCATGCGACAGTTCGGCCGCCGGCACTTTCGCGCGCGCCTCCAGCCCGACGCGCTCCAGCATGGCCATGGCGGGTCCGGTCAGGCTGCCGTCGCCCGCCACGGGCCGCAGGAAACGGAAGCTGGAACCCTGCCTGGCCTGCACGGCCAGCATGACGTTGCGCAGGGCCGAAAACTCCGGCGCCAGCGAGGAAATCTGGAAGCTGCGCCCCAGCCCCTTGCGCACGCGCGCCGCCATGTCGAGCCCGGCCATATCCTCGCCGAGAAAACGGATGGTGCCGCTGTCGGGCCGGATCGAACCGCAGATCTGGTGGATCAGCGTGCTCTTGCCCGCCCCGTTGGGACCGATCAGGGCGTGGATTTCGCCGGCGCGCAGATCGAGGCTCACGCCGTCGGTGGCCTTCAGCGCGCCGAAAGCCTTGGCGAGATTCGAAAGTTGCAGGACCGGCTCAGCCATGGCGCGCCTTTCCGGCCACAAGCCCCAGCAGGCCGCCGCGCGCGAACAACACCACGCCAAGCAGGATCAGGCCGAGGAAGAACTGCCAGCGCTCGGTGATGCCGCCCAGCGCATATTCGAACAGTACATAGACCATGGCCCCGGCCAGCGGCCCGAACAGGCGGCCCTTGCCGCCCAGAACGATGAGCACGATCAGTTCGCCCGACATGTGCCAGGACAGCATGGAGGGGCTGACGAAACGGTTGAGATCGGCAAACAGCGCACCGGCAAGCCCCGTCACCATGGCCGAGACGGCGAAGGCGGCCAGCCGGATGCCGAACGGCGCGATGCCGACAGCCGCAAGCCGCGTCGGGTTCTGCCGGGAAGCTTCCAGCGCCGCGCCGAAGCGCGAGCCCTTGATGGACTGGAACAGCACGAGCCCGGCCGCCAGGACGCCGAGGCAGAGCAGGAAATAAGGCAGGGGCTGCGCCGTATTGAGGCCCGGAAAGCTGTTGCGCACATAGATCGACAGCCCGTCCTCGCCGCCATAGCTCGGCCAGGAGACCGCGAAATAATAGATCATCTGGGCGAACGCCAGAGTGATCATGATGAAGTAGACGCCCGATGTGCGCAGGCTGATCGCCCCGATCGGCAGCGCCACCAGCCCGCACAATGCCATGGCGCTCAGCCAGATCACCGGCATCGAGGTCGTGGCCGCAAATCCGAACGGCAGCGGCTCGCCATTGAAGGCGTGGGTGGCGAAGATGCCGGCGACATAGCCGCCAAGTCCGAAAAAGGCGGCATGGCCGAACGACACCAGCCCGCCGAGGCCGAGCGCGATGTTGAGCCCCACCGCCGCCAGCGCCAATATGGCGATGCGGGTGGCGAGCGTCACGTAGAACGGCTCGCCGGCCATCGTCGCCGCCAGCGGAACGGCGGCCAGCAGCACCAGCAGAAGGGCGCTGACCAGCGCTTCGCGCGACAGCGCCGTCATGCCTGCCCCGCAAACAGGCCGCGCGGGCGCAAGGCCAGGATCAGCGCCATGACGATGTAGATGAGCATCGAGGCAAGGGCAGCCCCCGCCAGATTGGCCTGTGAGGCGGGCATGGTCAGCGCCAGCAGCCTGGGCAGCAGGAAACGGCCCATCGTATCGACCACGCCGACCAGAATGGCCCCGACCAGCGCGCCCTTGATCGAACCGATGCCGCCGATGACGATGACCACGAAGGCGAGGATCAGCGCCGGCTCGCCCATGCCCACCTGCACCGATTGCAGCGCGCCGACCATGGCGCCCGCAAGACCGGCGAGTGCGGCGCCGAGCGCAAACACCACCGTATAGAGCGTGCGGATATCGACGCCGAGTGCGGCGATCATTTCCCGGTCGCTCTCGCCGGCGCGGATGCGCATGCCGAGCCTGGTGCGCGAGATCAGCAGGTAGAGCCCCGCCGCCACGGCGATGCCGACGCCGATGATCGCCAGCCGGTAGAGCTGGTATTGTCCGCCGCCCGGCAGCGGCACGGCGCCTTGCAGGACCGGCGGAATGTCCAGATAGAGCGGGAAGGAGCCGAACAGCCAGCGCGTGCCTTCCGACAGGATGAGGATCAGGGCGAATGTCGCCAGCACCTGATCGAGATGGTCGCGCTCATAAAGCCGGCGGATGATGGCGACCTCCATCAGCGCCCCGGCAGCGGCGGCAGCGGCAAGGCTCGCCGCCAGTCCCAGCCAGAACGAACCGGTGGCGGCGGCGACGGCGGCGCAGGCGAACGCCCCGATCATGTAGAGCGAGCCATGGGCGAGATTGATCAGCCCCATGACGCCGAAGATCAGCGTCAGCCCGGCAGCGATCAGGAACAGCATGACGCCGAGCTGCAATCCGTTCAGCAATTGCTCGATGATGAGGGCAATGGACAAAAGCGAAAGCTTCCGGTTGGGTTTGTGGATGTCTAGGCCCGCGGCGGATTTCTTCCCGCCCCTGCCGGCATCCTTTTCCCCGCGGGAAAACGGATGCCGGCAGCGGAACAGGGTTCCCCGTTCAGGCGGCGGAAACGAGAAGGGGCCTCATTCTCCCGCGGGAGGGAAAAAGCCTACATCTTGCATTGCTCGACATAGGCGTCGCCATGCTTCTCGAAAGCGGTGCCGACAATCTTGTTGGTCAGCACGTCGCCTTCCTTCACCACTTCACGCACATAGATGTTCTGGATCGGGTGCTGGTTGGCGTTGAAGGTGAACTCACCGCGCACCGATTTGAAATCGGCTTCCTTGAGCGCCGCGCGGAAGGCGTCCTTGTCCTTCACGTCGGCCTTGGCCAGCGCCGACAGGATCAGGTTCGCCGTATCCCAGCTCTGCGCCGCGTAGATGGATGGCAGACGGCCATATTCGGCCTGGAAGGCTTCGACGAATTCCTTGTTGGCCTCATTGTCGAGATCCTTCGACCAGCTCGCCGAATTCTTCACGCCGAGCGCCGCGTCGCCCACGGCCGGCAGCACGTCCTGCGAGAAGGAGAAGCTCGGGCCCAGCACCGGCAGGCCGACGCCCGACTGCGCATATTGCTTCATGAAGGCGATGCCCATGCCGCCGGGCAGGAAGAAGAACACCGAATCCGCCCCCGAAGCGCGGATCTGGGCGATCTCGGCCGCATAGTCGGTCTGGCCGACCTGCGTGTAGAGCTCACCGGCCAGTTCGCCCTTGTAGTAGCGCTTGAAGCCGGTCAGCGAATCCTTGCCGGCCGGATAGTTGGGCGCGAGGATGAAGGTCTTCTTGTAGTCCTGATTGGCGTATTGGCCCATCGCCTCGTGGAAATTGTCGTTCTGATAGGCGACGTTGAAATAGTTCTTGTTGCAATTGGCGCCGGCGAGCGCCGAGGGGCCCGCATTGACCGAAAGATAGATGACGTCCTGCGCCACCGCGTTCGGGATCACCGCCATGGCGAGGTTGGACCAGATGATGCCCGTCATCAGATCGACCTTGTCGCTCTGGATCATCTTTTCGGCGATCTGCACGGCGAGTTCCGGCTTTTGCGCATCATCCTCGATGACCAGCTCGACATCCTCGTTGCCGGCCTTCTTGAACGCAAGCGTGATGGCGTCGCGCGCATCGACGCCAAGACCCGCCCCGCCGCCTGAAAGCGTGGTGATGACGCCGATCTTGACCGGGTCGGCCTGTGCTGCGCCGGCAGCCGTCATCGAAAGGGCGAGCAGGCTCGCCGTCAGAATTCTTTTCATCTCGTTCTCCTCCCAGAATTCCCCGTCCGCAGACGTTTTCCAAAGCGCGTCGCGATTTTCCTGATTCGCTGCTTGCGCATTAAGTCCCTGTTTTTACGCATGCCGCCCGAAACCGGTTCCCACTTTCGGGCGGCATGCCTTATAGCTGTGTCCGAACTTTCCAGAGTTCCGGAAACAGTTCAACCTCCAGCATCCGTTTCAGGTAGGAAACGCCGCCGGTGCCGCCCGTGCCGCGCTTCAGGCCGATGATGCGTTCCACCGTGGTCACGTGATTGAAGCGCCAGCGGCGAAAGTAATCCTCGAAATCGACCAGCTTCTCGGCCAGTTCGTAAAGCTCCCAGTAGCGGTTCGGCTCGCGATAGACCCTCCGCCACGCATTCACAACGGCTTCGCTTTCCGTGCGCGTTTCGCGCCAGTCCGTGCGCTGGCCGTCCGCGCCGATGTCGAAGCCGCTGCGCCCCAGCAGCAGGATCGCCTCGTCATAGAGCGAGGGCTGGCGAAGAACCTCCTCAAGCTCGGCCACGACATCGGGGCGATGGCTGTGCGGCTTCAGCATGGCGAGGTTACGATTTCCGGCGAGGAATTCGATGGCCCTGTATTGCCACGACTGGAAGCCGGACGACTGGCCGAGCGAATCGCGGAATTCGGTATATTCGCTGGGCGTCATGGTGCGCAGCACATCCCAGGCGTTGTTGAGCTGCTCGAAGATGCGCGCCACCCGCGTGAGCATCTTGAAGCATGGCCGCACCTCGCCGCGCCGCACGCAGGCGATGGCCGAGCGCAACTCATGCAGCGCCAGCTTCATCCACAGTTCGGACGTCTGGTGCTGGATGATGAACAGCATCTCGTCATGCGCGGCGGAAAGCGGCGCCTGCGCGTCGAGAACCTTGTCGAGCCGCAGATAATCGCCATAGGACATGCGCCCCCGAAAGGACATCTGCGCGCCCTCCGCGGACGGATCGTATGGCTTGTCGCTCATCAGCGCTCCACTTTCAGCCTGAAGCGCTGGATCTTCCCCGTCTGCGTCTTGGGCAGGGCATCGAGAAAGCGGATCGAGCGCGGATATTTGTAGGGAGCGATAGTCGCCTTGACGTGATCCTGCAAGCGCCGGACCGTCTCCGCATCGCCGGCCATGCCGCGCGCCAGAACCACATAGGCTTCCACGATCTGCCCGCGCTCCGTGTCGGGTGCGCCGATTACCGCGCATTCGGCCACATAGTCGTGGGTCAGCAGCGCCGCTTCCACCTCCGGACCGGCGATGTTGTAGCCGGCCGATACGATCATGTCGTCGGAACGGGCGGCGAAGTGGAAAAAGCCGTCCTCGTCCTGCATGAAAGTGTCGCCGGTCAGGTTCCAGCCGTCACGGACATAGGCGCGCTGCCGCTTGTCGGCCATGTAGCGGCAACCGGTCGGGCCGCGCACGGCAAGCCGGCCCACCGTGCCGCGCGGCACTTCGTTCATGTCCTCATCGACGATGCGCGCCTCATAGCCGCCGACGGGCTTGCCGGTCGATGCGGCGCGCATGTCGTCGAAGCGGTTGGTGACGAAGATGTGGAGCATCTCGGTCGAGCCGATGCCATCCAGGATGGGCTTGCCGGTCTTTCGCACCCACTCCTCGAAAACCGGGCCGGGCAGCGTCTCGCCGGCGGAGACCGCCACCCTCAGCGACGACAGGTCG
>JAZIHP010000019.1:0-51540 GCA_036678505.1 Alphaproteobacteria bacterium | reverse complement strand
ACATGTTCCGTCACCTCCGCCGCCACTCCGTCCACCTGCGTGGTGCGGAGGCCGAATTCGGGCTTGCCGTAGTGGCGGGTGGTGCGCTCGAACAATTCCGCCGTGGCCGTGACCGATCGCCCCAACAGCGTTCCCGAGAACGGGTTGAGGGGGCTCGAATAGAATGTGTGCATGGCATCCGCAAAGGCGCGGGCCGGTTGCAACGCAGCATGATTCAGTTCGTAGAGCTGATAGAACATGTAAGGTCCCCGCTACTGTCGACCGATGAGCACGGCGACGCCGGACCTTCACTGTCAGGCAGTGAAATTAACAACAAATTGCTGCCATGCAACATTCCTTGCAACAAACTGCCAGATTCCTGTGCGTGCGATGTAATTTTGTCCTCTGGCTGACATGTTTTCCCGCGAATCGCTTTCTGGACGCGGAGCCGGGGGCCGCCTATAAGCGGCGGCGGCACAGCCGGAGCGTTTTGCAGCGGGACGGGATGGTCCGGCATTGCCGCAATGTGGCTATAAAGAAACATCTGGAGCAGCGAACCCGCAGTCGCCGGAATGGACCGCGGCTCCAGCGTGAAAGGCATCCCATGACCGCCCCCGACCAGACCAGCGCCGCCGCTATGACGGCTCCAGGCCTCGACATCGCCCTCTTCACGCGCCCCTGGGTCTTCATCCGCGGCGTGCCGGCAATGAAGTTCCTGCCGCCCGAAGGACCGCCGGAGATCGCCTTTGCCGGCCGCTCCAATGTCGGCAAGTCGTCGCTCATCAATGCGCTGGTTTCAAAGAAGGGCCTTGCCCGCACCTCCAACACGCCCGGCCGCACGCAGGAACTCAACTATTTCGTTCCCGATGGATTTTCCGGGCAGGGCGCCGACCTGCCGCCGCTGGCGCTGGTCGACATGCCCGGCTACGGCTATGCGCAGGCGCCCAAAGAGCAGGTCGACCAATGGACGAAACTGGTGTTCGATTATCTGAAAGGCCGGGTGACGCTGAAGCGCGTCTATGTGCTGATCGATTCCCGCTATGGCATCAAAGCCAATGACGGGGACGTCTTGTCCCTGCTCGACAAGGCGGCCGTTTCCTATCAGATCGTCCTGACCAAGACCGACAAGATCAAAGCCGCAGGCGTGCCACGGCTGATCGAGGACACCTTGCAGAAAATCCGCAAGCGCCCCGCAGCCTTCCCGGCCGTGCTGGCGACGTCTTCAGAAAAGAACCAGGGGCTGGATGAATTGCGGGCCGCCATCATTCAGTGCGCCCGCGGCGAATAAAGCATGCCGCCCGAAAGGGGGGGAACCGGTTTCGGGGCAACGGCATGCGTGAAAACAAGAACTTGAAGCGCAGGGAGCGAATCTGAAAGATCGCGACGCGCTTCAGGTCCTCACGGGCCTTTCATGGCCTCGCTGATTTTCGAGTTGTTGGATCCCCACATGGCCGTCACCTCGTCGGCGACCCCGCCGAGCGCCACGATGATGGCAAGCGCGATCAGCGTGGCAATGAGACCATATTCGATCGCGACAGTACCAGTCTGGTCTGCAAGGAACTGCCGGATGAGAGCGACCATGCACGAATTCCCCTCTTTTGGGAGAAACTATCGGGCATGGATTAAGGAAGGTTAACGCAACAGCGTTAACGCGCAGTAAAGTTCCGCGCCTCAGCAATCTCCGCTGCGTGAACCGTTCGCCCGGATGATGCAGACACCGGCATTGGACGCCTGAAGCACGCTTCTGCGCATGGTGTAGGTGTTACCGCCGCGCGCCACCGAACCGGTGTTCATGAAATCAAGCCCGGCTGGCGCGGCCCGCGACCACTGGCTGGTCGTCCGGTCCGCCAGATATGGCGTGACCAGCAGCGTGAAGGCGGCAGCAACGGTGCCGAAAAGCAGCGAAAGGCGCAGAACGCCCATGCCGCCGCGCGCCACGACAGCCTTGCGGCGCCCGCGAATTCTTTCCCAGTCGCCTTCGAGACTCAACTCCGGCCTCCCCGAAAATTGCCCAACCCGCCGCCCCGGCAGGTCTCCGCTCATGTTCAGTTTTCCAGAACATGCTTAATGCCGTCTTAATGCGGAGCGCGCCGAACCGGTGGCGTCAAAGCAGATCGATCAGGAAGGGTATCAGCGGCGCGTCGGCGGGGGGCATCGGATAGTCGCGCATCTGGCGCGGCCGCACCCATTTCAGCGCCTGCGCCTCGCGCGGCTGCGGCGTGCCGGTAAAGCGCCGGCACACATAAAGCGGCATCAGCAGATGGAAGTCGTCATAGGTGTGGCTGGCGAAGGTGAGCGGCGCGAGGCAGGGTATCTGCGTCTCGATGCCAAGCTCCTCACGCAGTTCCCGCACCAGGCACGCCTCCGGCGTTTCGCCCTGTTCCACCTTGCCGCCGGGAAACTCCCAAAGGCCGGCAAGCTGCTTGCCTTGCGGCCGCTGCGCGATCAGCACCCGCCCGTCGGCGTCGACGAGGGCGCAGGCGCTGACCAGCAAAAGACGTCTCGATCTGTCGGTCACGCGTTCAGGCTCCGGGCGGGCGGCGGTAATGGTAGCGGTAGACCTCGGTAAAACCGAGGGAGCGGTACAGTGCCAGCGCCGGCTGATTGGCCGCCTCCACCTGCAACCAGGCCTGCCGCGCGCCCCGCAGCCGGGCCCATTTCAGCGCCGACAGGACGAGTTCGCGGCCGTGGCCCTGGCGGCGCTCCCCGGCATGCGTCGCCACCTCGAACAGGCCGGCCAGATCGCTGTCGTGAACGCAGATGACGCTCGCCAGCGGATCGTCGCCACGCTCCATGGCGAACAAGCCCGTTTGCGGCTGTATCGCACCGATGATCTCGGAAAGCCCGGCGCGCAGCGAGCTGTCCGCCCCCTGCACCTTCAGCGAAGCCGAAACGAAGCGGCCGATGTCCTGCAACGGTATCTGGTCTATGGCCTCATCGACGGCGGCTTCGGCCAGCGGCATGCTCATGACCAGCGAATCGTCGAAGCGGGACCAGCCCCCGGCGTCGAACCATGCGGAAAGCTCAGGCCCCGCCAGCGGCGACATGCGAAACGTCAGCGCGCGTCCGTAAGATTCGAAACGGCGGCCGGCGCGCGCCACGCGCTCGGCGATGTTGGCCACGTCGCCCCGGTCCAGCGGATTGACGGAGTTGAGCCGCTTGGCCGGATGCCCGGCGGTCAGCCGGATCACCCATGTGCCGTCGTAATGCACGGCGGCGGCAGGCCAGGCCCGGAAACCCGCCGCCTCGAAGCGGCGCACCGCAGCCAATTGTTCGCTCGGATGGATCAGGGCGCTCAGCTCCGGTAGTCTCCGTTGATGGTGACATATTCCTTGGTCAGGTCGCAGGTCCACACCGTGGCCCTGCCCCGGCCGATGCCCAGATCGACCCGGATGGCGATCTCATCGCGCTTCATATATTCCGAGGTCGCCTCTTCGGAATAGGAACCATCGCGCTCCCCCTCATGGGCAAGGCGATTGTCGCCGAACCAGATGGACAGGCGGTCGCGGTCGGCCGGTTCGCCCGCCTTGCCGACCGCCATCACCACCCGGCCCCAATTGGCGTCTTCGCCGGCAACCGCGGTCTTGACCAGCGGCGAATTGGCGATGGCGAGCGCGATGCGCCTGGCCGAGCGCGCCGATCTGGCCCCTTCCACGGCGATCTCGATCTGCTTGCGCGCGCCCTCGCCGTCCCGCACCACCTGCAACGCCAGCGACTTCAGGATCTTGCCGAGCGCGCGCTTGAAGGCCGACAGGCGCGGATCCTTCACGTCGTCAATGGCCGGCGCGCCGCGCTTTGCCGCGGCGCCGGTCGCAAACAGCATCAGCGTGTCGCTGGTCGAGGTATCGGAATCGACGGTGATCGCATTGAAGGTCTTCGCCGTGCCGCCGGACAGGAGCGCCTGCAACACGGGCGCTGCCACCGGCGCATCGGTGGCGATGAAGGAGAGCATCGTCGCCATATCCGGCGCGATCATCCCCGCACCCTTGGCGATGCCGTTGATGGTCACATCCACGCCGCCGAGCTTCACCGTCGCCGTCGCCACCTTTGGATAGGTGTCGGTGGTCATGATGGCGCTGGCAGCCTCCTTCCAGAGATCGGGCCGTGCGTCGCGGACCAGCGCGTCCAGCAGGTGCGTGAACCCGGCCGGATCGAGCGGTTCGCCGATCACCCCCGTGGAGGCGAGGAAGACCTCGCCTTCGGTGCAGCCTGCCGCCTTCGCGGCGGCCTTGCCGGTCGCCGATGTCGTCTCGCGGCCCTTCCTGCCGGTGAAGGCGTTGGCATTGCCGGAATTGACGACCAGCACCCGCGCCTGGCCGCCGGGCAGGTTCTGCCGGCAGAAATCGACCGGGGCCGAAGGACATTTCGAGCGCGTGAAAACGCCTGCCACGGCGGTTCCCGCATCGAACACCATGGCCAGCAGGTCGGTACGCCCCTTGTATTTGATGCCCGCCTCCGCCGTCGCCATGCGCACGCCTTCGATGGCCGGCATTTTCGGATATTTTTTCGGGGCAAGCGGGGAAATGGCGGCGGACATGTGGCCTCGGCTGGAAAAGATGGAGTGCGACAGGATTTGCCTTATCGCGCAACGTCGCGCAAGACGTTTGAAGCCTTTGCGGCGCTTCTCAGGCAAAAGGCCGGTCGCTGGACCGGCCTTTCTGTTGTCCCCTGCGGAAACCGCATCTTACTCGTTGTCGGCGCTTTCGACGGCCTTCTTCAGGTCAGCGTCGGGAATCTCGACCCGGGCCGCGGCGCGGGCTTCCTTGACCAGCGCAAAATACTTGTCGCGGATCAGCAGCGACTTCACCTGCTCCCTGACCAGATCGAATGCCGGCGGCTCCTTTGCGCGCTTGTCCTCGACTTTGATGACATGCCAGCCGAACTGCGTCTGCACCGGCTCCTTGCCATAGCTGCCCGGCGCGATCTCGAAGGCGGCCTTCTCGAATTCCGGCACCATCTGGCCGGGGCCGAAATAGCCGAGATCGCCGCCGCTGGTCTTGCCGCTCGGATCGGTGGTGTGCTCGTTGGCCAGCTTTTCGAAATCGGCGCCACCGTCCAGATCCTTGACGATCTTGTCGGCTTCTTCCCTGGTCTTCACCAGAATATGGCGGGCGTGGATTTCGTTGACCGGCGCAGTGGCGGCGATTTCCTTGTCGTAGCGGGCGCGGATTTCATCGTCCGTGATCTTGCCGACGACTTCCTTCTCGACCAGCTGGCCATGCAGCGCGCGGGCCTGAAGGAAAGCGGCGCGGCGCTGGAAATCCTCATCCTTGTCGAGGCCTTCGGCGATTGCCTTGTTGGACAGCACCCTCACCTCGATCGCAGCCGAGAGGGCCGCGGCCCGGCGCTGGGCCTCGGGCAACTGCGCGAACTGCTGCGCCAGCTCGCTCTGCGCGAGTTCCAGATCGGCCTCGGTGATCGTCTGCCCGTCGACGGTGGCGACGACGGCCCCGGGATCGACCGGGACTGCGGTCTCCGCTGCCGGCGCATCCGACGCCGGCTCCTGAGCCGCGAGCGGCGCCAGAGCCAGAGCGGAAAGGCCGACGGCCATGCCAAGGCTGGCGAGCGACACGCGACGGTACGAAAATGACATGAAAGAAACTCCGGTGGAGATTGCAAACGGTTTCAAAGCACTTCCAGTTAGCGAAAATGTGGCGGAATTCCGCGCATTCATGCGAAAAAGATCGTGCCGTTGACATCGGTGGTGGCGACTCTTATCTGTCCCACGACTTTGCGTCCATAACCGTTTTCCATGCGATTTATGGTATTCCCTATGCGCAATGGCGGATATGACGGAGCAAACCGGCATCTGCCGCGATATTCAGGATTGCAATTGAAAGGGCCATTTCATGGTCAGTCTTGGCGGACTCGCCCGAAAGATTTTCGGTTCCTCAAACGATCGGCGCATCAAGGCGACCCGCGCCAAGGTTGCCGAAATAAACGCGCTGGAAGAGCAGATGAAGGCGCTTTCCGACGAACAGCTGAGAGCGCGCACCGACGAATTCCGCAAGCAGCTTGCCGATGGCAAGACCCTTGACGATCTTCTGGTTCCCGCCTTCGCCACGGTGCGCGAGGCGGCGCGGCGCGTGCTCGGCATGCGCCCCTTCGACGTTCAGATGATCGGCGGCATGGTGCTGCACAATGGCAACATCGCCGAGATGCGCACCGGTGAAGGCAAGACGCTGGTCGCCACCCTGCCGACCTATCTCAACGCCCTTACCGGCAAGGGCGTTCATGTCGTCACCGTCAATGATTACCTCGCCTCCCGCGACGCCAACTGGATGGGCCGGCTGCACCGCTTCCTCGGCCTTTCCGTCGGCATTATCGTTCACGGCCTCTCCGATGAAGAGCGCCGCGATGCCTATGCCTGCGACATCACCTACGCCACCAACAACGAGCTCGGCTTCGACTATCTGCGCGACAACATGAAGTATGAGCGCGCGCAGATGGTCCAGCGCGGCCACAACTACGCCATCGTCGACGAGGTGGACTCCATCCTCATCGACGAGGCCCGCACGCCGCTCATCATCTCCGGTCCGCTTGAGGACCGCTCGGAGATGTACAACACCGTGGACGCCTTCATCATCCAGCTCAGGCCGGAAGACTACGAGGTCGACGAGAAGCAGAAGACCGCGATCTTCACGGAAGACGGCACGGAAAAGCTGGAGGGCATGCTGCGCGCCGCCGGCCTGCTGAAGGGCGAAGGGCTCTACGACGTGGAGAACGTCGCCATGGTCCACCACGTCAACAACGCGCTGAAGGCGCACCGCCTGTTCCAGCGTGACAAGGATTATATCGTCCGCGACGACGAAATCGTCATCATCGATGAATTCACCGGCCGCATGATGCCCGGCCGCCGCTATTCGGAAGGCCTGCATCAGGCGCTGGAAGCCAAGGAACATGTCCAGATCCAGCCGGAAAACCAGACGCTGGCCTCGGTGACCTTCCAGAACTACTTCCGCATGTATGAGAAATTGTCGGGAATGACCGGCACGGCGCTGACCGAGGCCGAGGAATTCGGCAACATCTACGGCCTGGACGTGTGGGAAATTCCCACCAATCTGCCTGTCCAGCGCATTGACGAGGACGACGAGGTCTACCGGACGGCCGAGGAAAAATACAAGGCCATCGTCAGGGAAATCAAGGAAGCGCGCGCCAAGGACCAGCCGATCCTCGTCGGAACCACCTCCATCGAGAAATCCGAATATCTGGCTGAAAGGCTGAAGAAGGACGGGCTGACCGATTTTGAAGTCCTCAACGCCCGCCATCACGAGCGCGAGGCGTCGATCGTCGCGCAGGCCGGAAAGCCGGGCGCGATCACCATCGCCACCAACATGGCCGGCCGCGGCACCGATATCCAGCTTGGCGGCAATGCCGACATGCGCATCGAGGAGGAGCTTGGCGACATGCCCGCCGGCCCCGAGCGCGAGGCGCGCGAGAAGGCGATTCGCGAGGATATCGCGAAGCTGAAGGAGCAGGCGCTCGCCGCCGGCGGCCTTTACGTCCTCGCCACCGAACGCCACGAATCGCGCCGTATCGACAATCAGTTGCGCGGCCGGTCCGGCCGTCAGGGCGACCCCGGCCGCTCCAAATTCTATCTCTCGCTTCAGGACGACCTGATGCGCATCTTCGGCTCCGAGCGCATGGACGGAATGCTCCAGAAGCTCGGCCTGAAGGAAGACGAAGCCATCATCCATCCGTGGATCAACAAGGCTCTGGAAAAGGCCCAGACCAAGGTTGAGGCCCGCAACTTCGACATCCGCAAAAACCTGCTGAAATATGACGACGTCGCCAACGACCAGCGCAAGGTGGTGTTCGAGCAGCGCATCGAGCTGATGGACGGCGAAGGCCTCGGCGAAACCATCGACGAGATGCGGACCGGCGTCATCGACGAAATCGTCAACAAGGCGATCCCGGAAAACGCCTATCCCGAGCAGTGGGACCTTGCAGGCCTGCGGGCCGAGGTCGCGCAATATCTCAACCTCGACCTGCCGGTCGAGGAATGGGCGAAGGAAGAAGGGATCGCCGAGGACGACATCCGCCAGCGCCTCACCGAGGCCGCCGAAGCGGCGGCCAGGGACCGCGCCGAGCGCTTCGGCCCCGATGTGATGAACTATGTCGAACGCTCCGTGATGCTGCAAACGCTCGATCATCTGTGGCGCGAGCACATCGTCAATCTCGACCACCTGCGCTCGGTGATCGGCTTCCGCGGCTATGCCCAGCGCGACCCGCTTCAGGAATACAAGGCCGAAGCCTTCGAGCTGTTCCAGGCCATGCTTGGCAATCTGCGTCAGGCCGTGACCGCGCAGCTCATGCGCGTCGAACTGGTGCGCCAGGCAGCGGATGCTCCGCCCCCGGAGGCGCCGGAAGCCCATGGCCAGCATATCGATGCCACCACCGGCGAAGACGATTTCGGCGATTCGGCCGTTCTGCTGCGCACGGAAGTCAGCGCCGTCGTCGCACCCGAGGATCGCGATCCCGCCGATCCGGCGACATGGGGCAAGGTCAGCCGCAACGAGCCCTGCCCCTGCGGCTCGGGCAAGAAATACAAGCATTGCCACGGCGCCTTCGCCTGACCGGCGAGAGCCGTTCATGGTTTCACGGAATCGCCGAACGGCTCCAACTCTTTGTTTTGTCGCGTTTCCGGACCGGAAAAGTGTTTCCGCTTTTCCTGGAAACGCTTGAGGAAACGACCCGTCAGGAATAAAAAAAGCCCGCTCTTGTCAGCGGGCTTTTTCATGGCCGGGAAGACGGTTGAAATCAGCGCGTCGGCACGGGATGCTCGCCGCGGTAATCGTAGAAGCCGCGCCCCGCCTTGCGGCCGAGCCAGCCGGCTTCGACATATTTCACCAGCAGCGGGCACGGGCGGTATTTGGAATCCGAGAGCCCGTCATGCAGCACCTGCATGATCGACAGGCAGGTATCGAGGCCGATGAAATCGGCAAGCTGCAACGGCCCCATCGGGTGGTTGGCGCCGAGGCGCATGGCCGTATCGATCGCCTCGACCGAGCCAACGCCCTCGTAAAGCGTGTAGATCGCCTCGTTGATCATCGGCAGCAGGATGCGGTTGACGATGAAGGCCGGGAAATCCTCCGAGACCGTGATGGTCTTGTCGAGCCTGTTTACATAGGCCTTCGCCGCCTCGAAGGTCTGGTCGTCGGTGGCAATGCCGCGCACCAGCTCGACCAGTTTCATCACCGGAACCGGCTTCATGAAGTGGATGCCGATGAAGCGCTCCGGCCGGTCGGTCTGCGCTGCAAGCCGGGTGATGGAGATCGAGGAGGTGTTGGTTGCAAGGATCGCCGCCGGATTGAGCTGCGGGCAAAGCTCTGCGTAAATCCTGCGCTTGACCGTCTCGTCTTCCGTCGCCGCCTCGATGACGAGATCGGCAGCGGCCAGGTCGGACATGGACCGGGCGCCCGAAATGCGCGAAAGCGCATCCTTGCGGACCTGCTCGTCGAGCTTGCCTGAAGAAACCTGCCGCGCAAGGTTGCCGCTGATGGTGGCAAGACCCTTTTCGATGCGGTCGGACGAAATATCGTAGACCAGCACGTCATAGCCGGCCAGGGCCGAGACATGGGCGATACCTCCGCCCATCTGGCCCGCCCCGACTATGCCGACCGTTCCGATCTTGCTCATTCCTGACCCCGTCTGATTGATATTTGTGCACTGCACACTAAAAGGACGAGGTGAATTCGTCCACCCCGTCCCCGACAGTTTAATACGTATTGCTCTTGGCGGTCAAAGCGCCTTTTGGAGCTCCGGCAGCACGGTGAAGAGGTCGCCGACGATGCCGTAGTCGGCCACCTGGAAAATAGGGGCTTCCTCGTCCTTGTTGATGGCGACGATGACCTTGCTATCCTTCATGCCGGCCAGATGCTGGATGGCCCCGGAAATGCCGGCGGCGATGTAGAGGTCGGGAGCGACCACCTTGCCGGTCTGGCCCACCTGCCAGTCGTTGGGCGCATAGCCGGCATCGACGGCGGCGCGCGAGGCGCCGACGGCAGCGCCCAGCTTGTCGGCCAGCGGCAGGATCACCTCCTGGAACTTCTCGGCCGAGCCCAGCGCACGGCCGCCCGAGATGATGATCCTGGCGGACGTCAGCTCCGGACGGTCGCTCTCCGACAGCTTGTTCTCCACGAAGGTGGACACGCCCGTATCGGCGGCGGCGGAAACGTTCTCGATCGCCGCCGGGCCGCCCTCGGGCGCCGCCTGGAAGGAAGCGGTGCGCACGGTGACGACCTTCTTCGGGTCGCCCGACTGCACCGTCTGGATGGCGTTGCCGGCATAGATCGGGCGCTTGAAGGTGTCGGCCGAGACCACCTCGATGATCTCGGAAATCTGCGCCACGTCGAGCAGCGCCGCCACGCGCGGGGCGACGTTCTTTCCGCTGGAGGTCGCCGGCGCGACGATGGTGTCATAATTGCCGGCCAGCGAAACGATCAGCGCCGCGAACGGCTCGGCCAGACGCTCGGCCAGTTCGTCGGCCTCGGCCAGCAGCACCTTGCGCGCGCCCTTCAGCTTTGCAGCGGCGTCGGCGGCGGCCTTGGCACCCTTGCCGGCAACCAGCACGTCCACGTCGGAGCCGATCTGGAGAGCGGCGGAGAGCGCCTTGGCCGTCTGGTCCGACAAAGAGGCGTTGTCATGTTCGGCGATCAGAAGAATTGCCATTTTTTGTCCCTTTCCGCTTCGCTTACAGCACGCCGGCTTCGTTCTTGAGCTTGTCCATCAGTTCGGCGACCGAGCCCACCTTCACGCCCGCCTTGCGGCCGCCCGGCTCCTCGGTCTTCAGAACCTTCAGGCGCGGCGCGACATCGGCGCCGAAATCAGCCGGGCTCTTCTCGTCGAGCGGCTTCTTCTTCGCCTTCATGATGTTGGGCAGCGAGGCATAGCGCGGCTCGTTGAGGCGCAGGTCCGTGGTCACGATCGCCGGCAGCTTCAGCTCCACCGTCTGGAGACCGCCGTCAACCTCGCGGGTGACCCTGGCCTTGTCGCCGTCGAGCTCGACCTTCGAGGCGAAGGTGCCCTGCGCCCAGCCCAGAAGTGCCGCCAGCATCTGGCCGGTCTGGTTGCTGTCGTCATCGATGGCCTGCTTGCCGAGAATGACGAGGCCCGGCTGCTCGGCCTCGACCACGCCCTTCAGAACCTTGGCGACGCCCAGCGGCTCGACCGTCTCGTCCGTCTTCACGAGGATGGCGCGATCCGCGCCCATGGCCAGAGCCGTGCGCAGCGTCTCCTGCGCCTGCTGCGGCCCGATCGAAACCACGACGATCTCCGCAACCTTGCCGGCCTCTTTCAGGCGGATTGCTTCCTCGACGGAGATTTCGTCAAACGGGTTCATCGCCATCTTGACGTTGGCAAGCTCAACACCACTGCCGTCCGCCTTCACGCGAACCTTCACATTCGCATCAACAACCCGTTTGACGGGGACGAGAACTTTCATGTTGCACTCACCTCTCGAGATTTCCTTGGGTGCGCCATAACAGCGCTTTTCCAGTCAAAATTGTTCAAAGCCGGCATTCCCGTTCGCCATGAGCCGGTATGCGGCGCCCTGTAGCGGCGGGAGGGCTTCTTCAGGCGGGCGGAACCGTAGTTTGGGGCATTTGGCCCGTCAATATGTGCAGTGCAAACAAAATCGTTTGAATAGCCCGCTTTACTGCCTGCCCCAGCGCGGGGCCGGCTTGTCATCCGTCACGCGCGCCGGCGCCGGCGCTGCGTCATTCCCGGCGGCGGCCGCCACACCTTCCTCCGGTGCGAACAGAGGCACGGCGCGGCGTTTGAACAGCAACAGCAGCACGGCACCGCCCAGAATTCCGCCGACATGGCAGGCCCATGAAATCTGCTCTTCCCCCGCCCACAGGAACATGGCGAACTGCATGCCGATCCACGCCGCCAGCGCCCACCAGGCCGGCACGCGAAGCGGAATGCGGGCAAAGGCCAGTATCCACACCTTGTTGCGCGGATAAAGCATCAGATAGGCGGTGACGACGCCGGCCACCGCACCGGACGCGCCGATCAGCGGCGCCTGCGATTCCGGCGCCACCAGCCCGTGCATCACAGCGCCGGCCGCCGCACTCAGCAGATAGAAGGCGAGAAAGCGCAAACTCCCCATGGCGTCCTCGACATTGTCGCCGAACACCCACAAAAAAAGCATGTTGCCGCCAAGATGCAGAATATCGAGATGCAGGAAGGAGTAGGTCAGGTAGCTCCAGCGCTCCGGCACGACCACGAACTGCGGGGCAAGCTCGGCGTACCGGTAGACGACCGAGGGTATGAACCCCAGTCCCAGCATGGCGGCATTGGAAAATTCCTCGCCACCCAGCGTGGTCACGCAATAGACGACGATATTGAGCGCGATCAGCCCGATCGTAACCCGGGGAAAGCTTATGTAATGCAGACGGTTCGTGTCATGCAGCGGGATGAACATGCGGCTCCTGAGTATACGGGCTCAGCGGTTCTTGCCCGGAACCCATAGCACATCGGCATTTCCGTTGTCATTTACGGCGCGCGCGGCAACGAAAAGCAGGTCCGACACGCGGTTGATGTAGCGTATGCCTTCCGCGTTGACGTGCTCGCCCTCCTGCTGGGCCAGCGCCACCATCTCGCGCTCCGCCCGCCGCGCCACCGTGCGCGCCAGATGCAGCGCCGCGGCAGCCGGCGTTCCTCCGTTCAGCACGAAGGAGCGCAGCGGCTCAAGGTCCTTGTTCAGAAGGTCGATATCCTGCTCGACGCGCTCGACCTGCGAAGCCACGATGCGCAAGGGCTCGTAATCCAGCTTTTTGCCGGTGTCGGGTGTCGAGAGGTCGGCGCCGAGATCGAACAGGTCGTTCTGGATGCGGCCCAGCATGGCGTCGATGACAGGATGTGCGGACGCTGTGTGAACCCGGGCCATGCCGATGCAGGCGTTTGCCTCGTCGACCGCGCCATAGGCCTCCACCCGCCGGTCGCATTTGAGCCGCCGCTCGCCGGTGCCGAGCCCCGTGGTGCCGGCATCGCCGGTGCGGGTGTAAATCTTGTTCAGCCTGACCATCGGAACCTCCCGGCCGCCTCTATCTGCTGGTCATGTAAAGAGCGAGCAGCAGGAAAACCAGCGCCACGAATTGCAGGATGATGCGCGCCTGCATCAGCTTGTTGGACGTGTTGCCCGAACCGCCGCGCATCATGTTGACAAGGCCACGGATCAGCACCACGACCACGGCGAACATGAAGACGACGGCGATGATGTTGAAAGCGGTTGCCATGTGAAGATGTCCGTTTCTGTATCGGGCTTTGAAATTCAGGCCGCCCGCGAAAGTATGCGGTAAAACACCTTCGCAGGCAAAAGGCGCTTCAGGAAAGCACCGGCTCTGGCGGGCATCGTTACCACATAGTGCGGGCGCGGGCGCCGCGACACAAGCGCATGGCGCAACGCCCTGTAAACGACCACGGGCTCCGAGCGGGCCTTGTCCGTGGCGCTGCGCACCTGCTTCATCTGCGCGCGATAGTCGCCGCGATAGCGCGAGCTTGCGTAATCGACATGCTTCAGGAACCAGACCATGCCGTTCCTGTGAATGCCGGAGCGAACCGGCCCCGGCTCGATCAGCGAAACATGGATGCCCGAACCTTCCAGTTCGAGGCGCAGCGTCAGCATCAGGCCTTCCACCGCATGTTTGGACGCGCAATAGGCCCCGCGCAGCCGCGCCGGCATCAGGCCGAGTATGGAGGAGCAGTGCACGAGCCTTCCATGCCCCTGCGCATGCATCGCCGGCAGCACGCGGCGCGTCAGATCGTGCCAGCCGAACACATTGGCCTCGAACTGTTCGCGCAGAGCCTCCACCGGCAGGTCTTCCACTGCCCCGGCCTGTGCATGGGCGCCATTGTTGTAGAGCGCGTCCAGCCGCCCGCCGGTCAGTTCCATCACGTCCCGCACGAGCGCTTCGATCGAGGCCGGCTCGCGATAATCGAGATAGAAAGCCTCGAAACCCTCGGCTTTCAACGCTTCGATATCCTGCTTCTTGCGCGCCGTGGGGAAAACCCGCCAGCCATCGGCCTTCAGCGCGCGGGCGCAGCAAGCGCCGATGCCTGAAGACGCTCCGGTGACGATGATGGTGGGCAACACTGTTTCAGGACCGGCCATTCTTCCCCGGGGCTTGTCTTTCAGGACCAACCTTTCCCATATTCGCGGCCTCGATTCAATCACGGGACCAGCCATTGTTACGCAGGATCGCAGCCGTAAAACGCGTTCTCTATGACGCGCTCGGGCATTTCAACGACGACGACGGCTGGGCCATGGCCAGTCATCTGGCCATCTCGGCGCTCATGGCGCTGTTCCCGTTCCTGATCTTCGCGACCACGCTGGCCTCGTTCCTCGGCGCGGAGGCCTTCGCCGATACCGCCGTGCATCTGGTGTTCGACACCTGGCCGGAACAGATCGCCAAGCCCATCGCCAACGAGGTTCTCAACGTGCTGACCGTGCAGCGCACGGACCTTTTGACCTACGGCGTGCTGCTGGCCGCCTTCTTCGCCTCCAACGGCATCGAGGCGCTGCGCACCTCGCTGAACCGCGCCTATCGGGTGATCGAGAAGCGCGGCATCATCTACCGGCGCATTCAAAGCCTCGTTTTCGTTCTGATCGGCTCCGCCGTGTTTTTCGCCATCAGCGTGCTTCTGGTGTTCGCGCCGCTGCTGGCGCGGCTGGCTGAAGCGCATTTCGAATGGATCAGCCCCTATATGGGCACCATCACCTTCTGGCGCTATACGATCGCCGCCGCCGTCATCGTCGGCGCTCTGCTGGCGGTGCACAAATGGCTGCCGACCGGACAGCGCACCTTCCCGTCGATTCTGCCGGGTATCGGCTTCACCCTCGTGGCATGGTTCGTCGGCTCGATGATCTTCGGCGCCTATATCGACAATTTCTCGTCCTATGCCTCGACCTATGCGGGGCTCGCCTCGATCATGATCGCGGTGGTCTTCCTCTACATCGTCTCGGCGATCTTCATCCTCGGCGGCGAACTGAATGCCGCCATCAGCCGCTATCAGGCGGCGCGCGCCCGCGTCGGCGCCTGAAGCGTGCCGCGAAACCGGTCTCGCTTTCGGGCGACATGCTTTAAGCTTCTGTTTTGACGCATGTCGTTCGCCCCGAAACCGGTTCCCACTTTCGGGCGACACGCTTTGGATCATTTCATCGTTCACAGCCTCGGTGAAATGATCTCTTCGATTATTTTACCGCATTCATGCGGCGCCGGATATATCCATTCGGCTGCAAAACGCCCTGGGAACGCGCCGTGGCCAGCCCCACCCCCAGCGTGGTGATGGCCATGCCGACGATCTGGACGGGCGTGAGCGTCTCCCCGAACAGCGCCCAGGCCATCAGCGCGGTCACCGCCGGGACGAGGTAGAACAGGGAGCCGACCTTGGACATCTCGCCGTCCCGGATCAGGATCATCAGCAGGAAGATCGCGCCGACCGACAGGACCAGCACCAGCCACGTCATGGCGAACGCCAGTTCGCCATTGAACACCACGGTCCGCGTCTCGAACAGGAACGCGGCAGGCACGGCGACAGCGGCGCCGCCAACATACTGCCAGAAAGTTCCCGTCACCAGATCGCTGCCGGAACCATGGCGCTTCTGCCAGATGGTTCCGGCGCTGATGGCCAGAACCGCGCATATGGACGCGACGAGTGTTAAGGGAGTGATGCCGCTGCCGCTCACTCCGAATTTCGGCCACAGCACCAGGATCACGCCGGCGAGACCGATGCCCAGGCCCAGCCAGTGGCGCGGCTGTATCTTTTCGCCGAGCAGCCGCCCCGCCATCACTGCCGTGACCAATGGCTGAAGACCGGCCACCAGCGCCGACAGGCCGGCCGGCATGCCATGGCGAATCGCCCAGAATGTGCCGCCGAGATAAACGCCGTGCATCAGCGCCCCTGCCACCATGGCGTGGCCGGCCGCGCGCGCCGGCAACCGGCGCGCGCCCAGAACGGCAATCAGGAAAATGAAGATGACGGCTGCAATGACGAAACGCGCGCCGAGAAAGGTGAACGGCTCCGCCCACGGCATGGCGTAGCGGGCGCCGATGAAACCCGTCGCCCACAAAATGACGAACAGCGATGGGATGAAACGCTTCATCGTAAACCTTTCAGCCGGTCAAAATACCGTCTCGCGGTTACGCTTTAGCGACCCCGGTCGTGTCAGGCAAAGCAAAACCGGTGGGCCATTCCTCGTGGAGACCGACGCGTTGCCGGATGTCCTGCGGCGTCGCGCCCGCGGCCCGCAGGGCGCGAAGCCCGGTTGCTTTCCGGCTCTTCGACAGCTTGCGCCCGTCCTCGCCCGGGATCAGCCGGTGATGGCGATAGGCTGGCGCGGGCAGGCCCAGAAGCTCCTGCAAAAGGCGCTGCACGGCGGTGGCGTGATAAAGATCGTGGCCGCGCACCACATGCGTCACGCCCTGCAACGCATCGTCGCATACCACGCACAGGTGATAGCTGGCCGGGATCTCGCGGCGGGCCAGGATGACGTCGCCCCATGCGGCCGCGTCGGCCTCGATGGTGCTGACCCGCGTAAGGCCGTCATCGCGATATTCCTGCCATGACAGCGGCTTGCCGACCAGGGCGAGCGCCGCCTTCATATCCAGTCGCCAGGCGAAGGGCTGCCCGTCCTCCATGCGCCGCCGCCGTTCTTTTGAACCGAGCGTCCTGTCGAGGCCCGGATAGAGCGGCGCGCCATCCGGGTCGCGCGGCCAGCCGGCGCCCTCCCCTTCCCGGGCTTGCGCAAAGGCCCTGATTTCGCCCCGGCTCATGAAGGCCGGGTAGACCAGTTCCCGCCGGATGAGTTCGGCGAGCACCTTCGCATACGCCCCGAAATGCGCGGATTGACGACGAACCGGCTCCTCCCAGACGATGCCGAGCCAATGCAGGTTTTCATGGATTTCCGCCTCGAACTGCCGCGTGCAGCGGATGACGTCGATGTCCTCGATACGCAGCAGCAACCTGCCGCCATATGCGCGCGCCAGATCGGCGTTGAGCAATGCCGAAAGGGCGTGGCCCAGATGCAGTTCGCCATTGGGGCTCGGCGCGAAGCGAAAGATCGGTGCTGTCATGCGGCTGCGGCAAATCGGGTTGTGCGGCTCTCCCGCCATTTGCTACTCTCGCCCGGCAACGGACACAAGCAAACCTTCGGCACCCGGATCGCACGCAACCCATGCAGCGCATCGACACAATGGACCATATCGCTGCGGGCCTCGATGCGCTCTGCGCGCTCGACCCGCGCCTTGGCGCGGTTCGCGATCATGCCGGCGACGTGCGGCTGCGCCTTTCCGAACCCGGCTTTTGCAGCCTTGCCTCGATCCTGATCTCCCAGCAGGTATCGCGCGCCAGCGCCGATGCCATATTCGGCCGCCTCGTCGCCCTGCTCGATCCGCTGACGCCCCAGGCCGTGCTGGAGGCACACGAAACCATCTTCCGCACCGCCGGCCTGTCGCGCCCCAAGCAACGCGCCATCCTTGCCGTTGCGGCCGCTGTAACCGACGGCCTCGATCTCGATGATCTCATCCGCCTCGATGCGGGTGAGGCGCACCGGCGCCTCACCGCCATTCCCGGCATCGGCACATGGACCGCGGATTGCTACCTGCTGTTTGCCGCCGGCCATCCCGACATCTTTCCCGCACGCGACGTCGCCCTGCAAACCGCCGTCGGCCATGCCCTGGGAATAGACCCGCGCCCGGGCGAAAAGCAGCTCCTGCGGCTGGCCGAATCATGGCGGCCGTGGCGGGGCGTCGCGGCGCGCCTTTTCTGGGCCTATTATCGCGAACTGAAGGGCCGGGAGGCGGCGCCGCCCGCCTGAAACTTCAAAAAACCGTACAAAACAGGCGGTTTGAAGAGGCTGCGGACTGCACAATCCGCTTCACATGACTGTCATGGGAGGCGTACAATATTTGCAACATCCAGAGCATGATCAACGCGGCAACGGAGGTTGGACAGGTGACGGTCGCCATATCTGCGGATGGGCTTCCCGCGCTGGTGCTGAATGCGGATTATCGGCCGCTCAGCTACTATCCCCTGTCGCTGTGGTCATGGCAGGACGCCGTCAAGGCCGTGTTCCTCGAACGCGTGAACATCGTCGCCGAATATGAGCATGCGATTTCCTCGCCGAGCCTCTCCATGAAGCTGCCGAGCGTGGTGAGCCTGAAAACCTATGTGAAGCCCTCGCGCTATCCGGCCTTCACCCGCTTCAACGTGTTCCTGCGCGACCGCTTCCGCTGCCAGTATTGCAACACGGCCGAGGACCTGACCTTCGACCACGTCGTCCCACGTCGTTGTGGCGGCACGACGACGTGGGAAAACATCGTCGCCGCCTGTTCTCCCTGCAATCTGCGAAAAGGGGGCATGCTGCCGTCCCAGGCCCGAATGTGGCCCCGGCAGAAGCCCTGTCAGCCCACCGTGCAGGATCTGCACAACAACGGCCGGCTCTTCCCGCCGAACCATCTGCATGAAAGCTGGATGGATTTTCTCTACTGGGATGTCGAACTGGAGCCGTGAGGCGCCGGCCTGGCCGGACCGGTCAGCACTCTTCGCCGAAACGGTTGGAAATCAGTTCCGCAAGCGCATCCAGAGCCGCCGGCGCATCGGTTCCACGCGCGATCACGCGCACCGAACAGCCCGGGCTTGCCGCAAGCATCATCAGCCCCATGATCGAGGTGCCGCCGACGCGCGTGCCGTCCTTCTCGACGAAAATCTCCGCCTCGAAACCGGAAACCATCTGCACGAACTTGGCGGAAGCGCGCGCATGCAGGCCGCGCTGATTGACGATCTTCACGTCACGCGCCAGCTCTTCCATGTTTTCGGCTTCAATGCTCATGTGCCGGGCTCACTTGCTGGCCAACAACTGGCTTGCGACATTGATGTATTTGCGGCCCGCCGCCTGCGCCTCTTCAAGGGCGGTCTGCATGTCGTCGTTCTTGCGCACGCTGGACAGCTTGATCAGCATGGGCAGGTTCATGCCCGCGATCACCTCGGCGCGGCCGGCTTCCATGACCGAGATCGCGAGGTTCGAGGGCGTGCCGCCGAACATGTCGGTCAGAACGATGACGCCGGCTCCGGTGTTCACCTCGGCCACCGCCTCGACAATATCGCGGCGGCGCTGCTCCATATCGTCATCGGCGCCGATACACACCGTGGCAACGTGTTCCTGAGGTCCGACCACATGTTCCAGCGCATAGCGGAACTCTTCGGCCAGTCGACCGTGCGTGACGAGCACGAGTCCGATCATCGTTGGATGGCTCCCGTCATGACCCCTTCACAAGCGCTTTTTATACTCGCCACCCCGGCGACTGGGAGCGCTATCTTGTCGAGACGCGGCGCGTTGACAAGCCCTAAAGTGAAGATGGGGCAACCTTATTGCCGCATTGCAACATTATTTGGTGCCGAAAGGCGGCAGTTTCAACCATGCGCAAAGCATCTGAACGGCCGGAACCGCATTTCGGGCAGGCACATCGAGACGCGGCACAACGCAGCCTGAAACAGTTTCATGCCCATCCTGCGGCAGCCGCGCCATCCCGGTCTCCGGCACCAGGCGCGCAACCAGGTCGATGACCGCGGCCTGCTCGCTGGCCAGCCGCTGCGGCCCGAGGCCAAAGACCTCGATCAGCCCGGAGATCGTGCGCGGCGCATGACAGACCAGCCGCCCGCCATGAACGCTCACGAAAACCTGATCGTCGGCGACCAGACGGCAGAAGCGGCCGCCGCCCAGCCGGTCGACGAGGGCCAGCGCCAGCGTGCTTTTCCCCGATCCCGACGGACCGGTGATCAGCACGCCCCGGTCGGCGATCAGCAAAACCGTGCCATGAACATTGGCCGGGGTGGACGGGCTCACGGCCCGGCCGGCAGGACGATGGTGAAACGCGCGCCGCGCACTTCTCCGGGTTTGTCGGCGGAAATGTTCTCGGCCGTCAGCGTGCCGCCATGCGCTTCCACGATCTGGCGGCTGATCGACAGGCCGAGGCCCGAATTCTGGCCGAACGCCTCGCTCGACGGACGATCGGTGTAGAAACGCTCGAAAATGCGCTCGACGGCATCGGGACGGATGCCGGGGCCATTATCGTCAATGGTGATGACGTTCGAATTGCCCGTCCGCGCCAGCGAGATCGAAACCACGCCATGCTCTTTCGGCACGAAGGACCGCGCATTCTCGATCAGATTGGTGATGACCTGCCCCAGCCGCAATTCGTGACCGCTGACCCGGTAGCCTTTGGCGCCTGCCGGCAGGTCGGCGACATGAAGCCTGATGTCGACCGGCTTCTTGTGGCCCGACGCCTCGCGCGACACCGCCACCAGATCGGTGATGAATTTCTTCAGGTCGACGCTGTCGGCATCTTCGCGGGCGAGTTCCGCATCGAGGCGCGAAGCGTCGGAAATATCGGTGATCAGCCTGTCCAGCCGGCGCACATCGTGCTGGATGACCTCCAGGAGCCGCGCGCGCGACGCGTCCGATCTGGCCAGCGGCAGGGTTTCCACCGCGCTGCGCAGCGAGGTGAGCGGGTTCTTCAGCTCATGGCTGACATCGGCGGCGAAGCTTTCGATGGCGTCGATACGGGCATAGAGCGCATTGGTCATGTCGCGCAGCGCCACCGAAAGATTGCCGATCTCGTCCTGCCGGTCGGAGAAATCGGGGATTTCCTCGCGGTTCTTGACGCCGCGCCGCACGCGCACGGCGGCGGCGGCCAGCCGGCGCAGCGGATTGGCGATGGTCGAGGCGAGCAGCAGCGACATCAGCGCCGTGACCAGCGCGGCAATGCCGAACACGCGCAGGATCGCCTTGCGCTCGGCGGCGACGATCTTGTCGATATCGCCTTCCGTGGACAGCATCAAAACGCCCAGAACCGCGCGGAACCGCTGGATCGGAACCGCCACCGAAACCACCTGCTCGCCCTTTTCGGAGATGCGCACGATCGTCGAGGGGCTGCCGGTCAGCGCCTTCATCACTTCCGGATATGCGGCACCGTTGCCGCCGGGCTGCTCGTGATAGACCGGCAGGTCCCGGTTCCTGAACAGGTCGAAGATGAAGCGCTCCACCCGTTCGGCAACGTTCGGCTGATCCTCCGCCAGCGGCGGCAGATCGTAGCGCAGGATCTGGCCGCGCGAATAGAGCCGGCGGGAATCCAGCAGCAGCGCCGCATCCCGGTCGTAAACCCGCGCCCGCGTGTTGGTCGGCGAGATCAGGCGGCGCAGAAGCGGCGCCACCCGCTCCGGGTTGATCGGAAAGTCGAGATTGTCGAGCTGGTCCGACCCCGGCGCGAGGCTCTCGCCCGCCTGCAACTCCAGAAGTTTTTCAGGATCGATGCTGATCGAATCGGTTTCGATCGTGGCCGAGGAGGCGATGGCGCTGGCGATGATCTCGCCCTGCGTCATCAGGCTTTCGACGCGGGCGTCGATCAGGCCGTCGCGGAACGTGTTCAGATAAAGAATGCCGGTCACCATCACGGCGAGACCGGCAAGATTGACGAACAGGATGCGCCGCGTGAGGCTGGAAAAGACGTGATGGCCGAGGAAACGGCGAATGGGCACGGTCAGCCGCGACAACACCGAAAGACGGCGCACGGGGCGTCTCGATACGCCCCCCTGCTTCCTGATCTGTGCTTCGCTGACCATGGCCCCCGCAGCCTCGTGCGCCGTCTTTCGGTGTTGGCGCGCCTATGGCAATTCCCGCGAAGATGCGCAGCGGTCGCGCGGGAATTGCACCAGAATAAAAGATTAGAGCGCTTCTGCGATTCGGGGAAAAGCAGAAATGCCCTAGGCTTCCTTGAAACGATAGCCGACGCCGTAAAGCGTCTCGATCATTTCGAAATCGTCGTCCACCATCTTGAACTTCTTGCGCAGGCGCTTGATGTGGCTGTCGATGGTGCGGTCATCCACATAGACCTGTTCATCATAGGCCGAATCCATCAGCGCGTCGCGGCTTTTGACCACGCCCGGCCTTTGCGCCAGCGAGTGCAGGATGAGGAACTCGGTCACCGTCAGCGTCACCGGCTCGCCCTTCCAGGTGCAGGTGTGCCGCTCCTGATCCATCACGAGCTGGCCGCGCTCCAGCGAGCGCGTCTGCTGGCTCGGCGTCTTGGCGGCGGTTTCGCGCGCGCCGGCGCGGCGCAGCACCGCCTTGACGCGCTCGACCAGCAGGCGCTGCGAGAACGGTTTGCGGATGAAATCGTCGGCGCCCATCTTCAGTCCGAACAGCTCGTCGATCTCGTCATCCTTGGAAGTCAGGAAGATGACCGGCAGATCGGTCTTCTGGCGCAGGCGGCGCAAAAGCTCCATGCCGTCCATGCGCGGCATCTTGATATCCAGAATGGCGAGGTTCGGCGGCCGGGCGGCCAGACCCTCCAGCGCAGAGGCGCCATCGGTATAGGTCTCGACCCTGTAGCCCTCGGATTCGAGAGCTATGGAAACCGAAGTCAGAATATTGCGGTCGTCGTCGACAAGCGCGATCGTTGCCATTTCGAGCGGCTCCCTCATGGGCGGATATCCCTTCTAAAAGCAGAAGGGCTTGTGCAGGACAAATTAGGTACAAAATGTGGCGCGTCCATTCAACCGCGCCATAGCACTATGCGGACTTGCAGCCGGCAAAGAACGAACAGGCCGGGCTCTGCCGCGCCCCGGGCCCGACTTTTACACACATATAAACGATTTAAACAACTTTCAAATTTTTTAAATCGATTAATGATTTGAAATCGTTCGGTTTTTCTGTTTGTGAGCAGAAAAGGCCATGGCAATGCCAGCCTGCCCATCGCATCCGCAGCCATTGAAAGGACTTCCATGTCGGAAATCGGCAAACGCAATCCTGCACTCGGGCTCGATACACTCGGTCTCGGCACGACGGGACAGGTGTATTTCAATCTCGGGCCGGCCGAACTCTGCGAGGAAGCCGTCCGCCGGGGCGAAGCGATCCTCACCGCCCATGGCGCTCTGGTTGCCGACACCGGACAGTTTACGGGCCGTTCGCCCAGAGACAAGTTCGTCGTCCGTGACGAGAACACCGAAGCCCATGTCTGGTGGGACAACAACAACCCCATGACGCCGGCTCAGTTCGACGCGCTTTATGCCGATTTCCTGAAACATGCGTCGGACAAGGACCTGTTCGTGCAGGACCTGATCGGCGGCGCCGACCGTTCGCTGAGCCTGCCGACGCGGGTGATCACCGAATTCGCATGGCATTCCATGTTCATCCGCAACCTGCTGATCCGCCTCACCGATGAGGAGATCGCCGGTTTCGTTCCGGAAATGACCATCATCGACCTGCCCTCCTTCCGCGCCGACAACAGCAGGCACGGCGGCCGCAGCGAGACGCTGATCGCCGTCGACCTCACCCGCAGGATCGTTCTGATCGGCGGCACGAAATATGCCGGCGAGATGAAGAAGTCGGTGTTCACCGCGCTGAACTACATCCTGCCCGCCAAGGGCGTCATGCCCATGCACTGCTCGGCAAACGAAGGCCCGGATGGCGATGCCGCCGTGTTCTTCGGCCTCTCCGGCACCGGCAAGACCACGCTGTCCGCCGATCCCAAGCGCACGCTTGTCGGCGACGACGAGCATGGCTGGGGCCCGGACGGCATCTTCAACTTCGAGGGCGGCTGCTACGCCAAGACCATCCGTCTTTCCGCCGACGCGGAACCCGAAATCTTCGCCACCACCCGCCGCTTCGGCACGGTGCTGGAAAACGTCGTGCTCGATGACAAGCGCGTTCCCGACTTCGATGACGGCTCGCGCACCGAAAACACGCGCTGCGCCTATCCGCTCGATTTCATCCCCAACGCCAGCGCCACCGGCCGCGCCAGCCATCCGAAGAACATCATCATGCTGACCGCCGACGCCTTCGGCGTGATGCCGCCGATCGCCAGGCTGACCCCGGCGCAGGCCATGTACCATTTCCTGTCGGGCTACACCGCCAAGGTGGCCGGCACCGAACGCGGCGTGACCGAGCCGGAAGCGACCTTCTCCACCTGCTTCGGCGCGCCCTTCATGCCGCGCCATCCTTCCGAATACGGCAACCTGCTGCGCGAGCTGATCGCCGAGCACAATGTCGATTGCTGGCTGGTCAACACCGGCTGGACCGGCGGCGCCTATGGCGTCGGCAGCCGCATGCCGATCCGGGCGACGCGCGCCCTTTTGACGGCCGCCCTCGACGGATCGCTCAAACAGGCCGAATTCCGCACCGATCCCAATTTCGGTTTCGAGGTGCCGGTCGCCGTTCCAGGCGTCGACCAGTCGATCCTCGACCCGCGCTCGACCTGGGCCGACAAGCAGGCCTACGACCGCCAGGCGGCGAAGCTGGTCGGCATGTTCATCGACAATTTCGGCAAGTTCGAAACCCATGTCGACGCCGCCGTGAGGAGCGCGGCGCCGCGGGCTCAGGAAGCCGCCGAATAAGGCGCGGGCACGAAGACTGCAAAAAGGGCCCGGTTTCGATCGGGCCTTTTCTTTTTGGCCCCGAGGCCGCATGACTGCGCCATGGCATTCGAGGACACCATCGTCATCGGCAGGGAAGCCGTCATCTATCCCGACGAGCTGGAGGAGGCGTTCATCCGCGCATCCGGTCCCGGCGGGCAGAACGTCAACAAGGTGGCGAGCGCAGTCCAGCTGCGCTTCGACGCCGCCAATGCGCGCGGTCTTTCCGGGCGGGTGCGCGAACGCACCCTGAAGCTTGCCGGACAGCGCGCCACCAAGGAGGGCGTGATCGTCATCGAAGCCGCCCGCTTCCGCACGCAGGAGCAGAACCGCGCTGACGCCCGCCAGCGGCTGGCGGCGCTGGTCGCCCGCGCGGCCGAACCACCGCCGCCGCCGCGCAAGAAGACGAAGCCCACCAAAGGATCGGTGGAACGGCGGCTGAAAGCAAAGGCCGGCCGCTCGATGGTAAAAAAAATGCGCGGCAGGGTCGACGGCGATTGAAAGTCGCCGGGTGGCTTCCATTTTTCTCAAATAGCTGCGAAGACAATGATGGTTAATAAAAGGAGATCCCGATGGGCATTTTCGACTTCGTGAAGAATGTCGGCGCCAAGCTTGGCTTCGGCGACGACGAGACCCCTGATGCGGACGCGCTGAAGAAGGAGCTGGATTCCCACAAGCTCGGCACGGACGACGTCAGGATCGAAGTCCAGGGCGACACCGCCGTGCTCAAGGGTCAGGTCGCCGATCAGTCGGCGCTGGAGAAGGCGATCATCGCGGTCGGCAACACGCTGGGCGTCTCCAAGGTTCAGGCCGACGAACTGACGGTCACCACGCCTGACGCAACGGTCAAGGAAGCCGTGTTCTACACCGTCAAGAAGGGCGACAACCTCTCCAAGATCGCCGAAGCCCAGTACGGCAAGGGCAAGGCCGCGAAATACACCGTCATCTTCGAGGCCAACAAGCCGATGCTGACGCATCCCGACAAGATCTACCCCGGCCAGGTCCTGCGCATTCCCGATCTCGAAGGCTGAGATCGGAAAACAGTCTGAGGCAACGGCGGCTTTCGGGTCGCCGTTCTGCTTTTCAGCGGTTCATAACAGGAGGCTCATGAGCAAACCGATGCCCGCGCTGCCGGAAGGCGTGCGTCATTTTCCGCTCTATCTTTCGCCTGAACGGCAGGCCGCACTGGTCGATGAGATCAGGCAGGCGGTGCGGGAAGCCCCGCTCCTTGTTCCCGCCATGCCGCGCACCGGCAGGGAAATGAGCGTGCGCATGACCAATTGCGGCGAGCTTGGCTGGGTCACCGACAAGGAGCGCGGCTATCGCTACCAGCCGACACATCCACTGACCGGTGCGCCATGGCCGCCGATTCCCGAAACGCTGCTTGAAATCTGGCGCGACGTGTCGGGCCACGACAAGCCGCCACAGGCCTGCCTTGTCAATTTCTACGACGAAAAGGCCCGCATGGGCCTGCATCAGGACCGCGATGAGAGTGATTTTTCCGCCCCGGTGGTGTCCGTCTCGCTGGGGGACGACTGCCGCTTCCGCGTCGGCACCGCAGAGCGCGGCGATCCGGCGGCATCGCTCAGGCTGGCCAGCGGCGACGTGCTGGTGCTGGGCGGGCAAAGCCGCCTCGCCTTCCATGGCGTCGACCGCATCTACCCGCAAAGTTCCACGCTTCTGAGGAATGGCGGGCGCATCAACCTGACCCTGCGCCGCGTCACCGCCTGAGCGGCGGGCTGGAGCGGCGGGCGTTCTGACGAGCGTATCCCCCCTGCCCCAGCTTGTTTTCCCTGGCCGCATTTGTGCAACGTCAGACGATTCCGTCTGACTGCAAAATGCCCTACAGCTTGCGAAGCGCCACTTCCTCGATCAGGTGGTCGGCGCCCTTGCGCAGGATGAGATCGGCGCGGGGGCGCGTCGGCAGGATGTTCTCGCGCAGATTGCGCAGGTTGATGTTCATCCACAAGCCCTCGGCGATCGCCTGTGCGGCCCCTTCCGAAAGCTGCGAATAACGGTGGAAGAAGGAATCCGGATTGCGGAAGGCGGTGTCGCGCAGCCGCATGAAGCGGGCGATGTACCAGTCGTGAATGAGCTTCTCGTCGGCGTCGATATAGATCGAGAAGTCGAAGAAATCCGACAGGAACGGCACGAATTTGCCATCCGGCGGCAGATGGCGCGTCTGTAGCACGTTCAGCCCTTCGAAGATCAGGATGTCCGGCCGGTCGATGGTGGTGAAGGCGCCGGGAACGACATCGTAGGTCAGGTGCGAATAGAGCGGGGCCTGCACGTCCTTCTCGCCGGACTTGATCGCCGACAGGAAGCGCAGCAGCGCGCCGACGTCGTAGCTTTCGGGAAAGCCCTTGCGCTCCATCAGGTTTTCGCGCCGCAGAACCTCGTTGGGCAGCAGGAAACCGTCCGTCGTCACCAGATCGACCTTCGGGCTGGAGGGCCAGCGCGACAACAACTCCATCAGCACGCGCGCCGTCGTCGATTTTCCGACCGCCACCGAGCCGGCGAGGCCGATGATGAACGGCGTCTTGGAGACCCCCTTGCCGTTGAAGAACACCCGGCGCTGGCTGGCGAGAAGCTGGCTCGCTTCCACATGGGCCGAAAGCAGCCGCGACATCGACAGATAGATGCGCCGGACCTCATCCAGATCGACCGGGTCGTTCAACGAACGCAGACGCTTGATTTCCTCGCCCGTCAGGGTCAGCGGCGTGTCGGCCCTGAATTTGGCCCACTCCTGTGCCGAGAAAAACAGATAGGGAGAATATTGTGCGGTCGGCGCAAGCTGATCCATCGCGACTCCAGCCCTCGCTCCGGGATTCATCCCGGCTGGTTGCGGGATGCCTTTTCGGCGACGCCCGACTGCCCGGTCCGTCGTTCGAGTTCGGCAAGAACCTCGTCGAAGGGAACACCCGCGATCCCCAGCACGACGAGCAGATGATAGATGAGATCGGCGCTTTCCGAAACGATGCCGTCGCGATCTTTCGTAACCGCCGCGATCACCGCTTCAACCGCTTCCTCGCCCATCTTCTGGGCGGCCTTGTCCATGCCTTTGGCAAACAGCCGGGCGGTCCAGGAATCGGCAGCGCCCGAGCGCGCCCGCTCGCGGATCGTTGCTTCCAGGTCGGAGAGCGTGAAACTGGCCATGGCGCCGTTTAAGGTCGTTTCGGTTCGGAGTCTAGTCGAACATCGATGCCGGCGGCAGCCATATGCGCCTTTGCCTCGGCTATCGAATAGGTGCCGAAGTGGAAGATCGACGCCGCCAGCACCGCCGTCGCATGGCCGTCGCGGATGCCCGCCACCATGTGGTCGAGCGTGCCGACGCCGCCGGACGCGATCACCGGCGCGCGCACCGCATCCGCCACGGCGCGCGTCAGGGCGATGTCGTAACCGGCCTTGGTGCCGTCGCGGTCCATGGAGGTGAGCAGGATTTCTCCCGCGCCCAGATCCACCACTTTCCGGGCGAACTCGATTGCGTCGATGCCGGTCTTCCCGCGTCCGCCATGGGTGAAGATTTCCCAGCGCTCCGCCTCGCCCGCGCCGCTCACCTTCTTGGCGTCGATGGCGACGACGATGCACTGGTTGCCGAACTTGTCGGCGGCTTCGGCCACGAATTCCGGATTTTTCACCGCAGCCGTGTTGATCGACACCTTGTCGGCGCCGGCCAGCAGAAGCTTGCGGATATCGGCCACCTGCCTGACGCCGCCGCCCACCGTCAGCGGCATGAAGCAATGTTCGGCGGTGCGCGCCACCACATCGAAAATGGTCTCGCGATTGTCGGAGGAAGCGGTGATGTCGAGGAAGCAGAGTTCGTCCGCGCCCGCCGCATCATAGGCGCGCGCGGCCTCCACCGGATCGCCGGCATCGACCAGATCGACGAAATTGACGCCCTTGACGACGCGGCCGTCCTTCACGTCGAGACAGGGAATGACACGGGCCTTGAGGGTCATGGGCGGTCCTCGAACAGTGCAGCCTGCGGCTTTGCCTCGCCGCGCAGAACGGCCAGCGCCTCGGCGGGGTCGATGCGCCCGTCATAGAGCGCGCGGCCCGAAATCGCGCCTTCCAGCTTCGCGGCGTCCGGCATGGTCATGCGCACGATGTCGGCAATGGAGGCCAGCCCGCCCGATGCGATCACCGGAATGGAAACGGCTTCGGCCAGATCGATGGTCGAATTCCAGTTGATGCCGGCCAGAACGCCGTCGCGGTCGATGTCGGTGTAGACGATGGCCGCGACGCCCGCGCCCTCGAATTGTTTCGCCAGCTCGATGACACCGAGTTCCGAGGCTTGCGCCCAGCCCTCGACCGCGACCTTGCCGCCGCGCGCATCGATGCCGACCGCGACCTTGCCGGGGAACGCCTTGCAGGCCTGCTTCACCAGTTCCGGCTCGCGCACCGCCACCGTGCCGAGGATGACGCGGGCGAGCCCCTTGTCCAGCCAGCTTTCGATATGCCCCATGGTGCGGATGCCGCCGCCGAGCTGCACCGGGTTTCCCGTCGCCTTCAGGATCGCCTCGACGGCGGCACCGTTGACGCTCTGGCCCTCGAAGGCGCCGTTGAGATCCACGACATGCAGCCACTCGAAACCCTGTTCCTCGAAGGCGCGCGCCTGTGCGGCAGGGTCGTCGTTATAGACGGTGGCCTGGTCCATGTCGCCGAGTTTCAGGCGCACGCACTGGCCATCCTTGAGGTCGATGGCGGGAAAAAGGATCATGGCTTCCACCTCAGGAAATTGGCGATGAGGGCAAGGCCGAGCGTCTGGCTCTTTTCGGGGTGGAACTGGGTTCCGGCGAGATTGTCGCGCGCCACGGCGGCCGTCACCGGCCCGCCATAGTCAGTCAGGGCGATGACCTGTTCCGGTTTCTGCGCGTCGAGGTGATAGGAATGGACGAAATAGGCATGCAGCCCTTTCGGCCCGGTCGCGATGCCGGCAAAGAGCGGATGATCGCGCGTCACCTCAAGCGTGTTCCAGCCGATCTGGGGAATTTTCAGCGCCGGATCGGAGGGCGTGATCTCCTTCACGTCGCCGGCGATCCAGCCGAACCCTTGCGTGACGGTCTTTTCCAGCCCGCGCCCGGACATGAGCTGCATGCCGACGCAGATGCCGAGGAATGGACGGCCCTTATCGATGGCCACTTCCTCCACCGCTTCCCACATGCCATCCACGGCGTGCAGGCCGGCGGCGCAATCGGCATAGGCACCGACGCCCGGCAGAACGATGCGGTCGGCGTCGCGCACGCGGTCGGCGTCCGCCGTCAGTTCGATGTCGGCTGCAATGCCTGCCTCGTGCGCCGCCCGCTCGAAGGCCCTGGTCGCCGAGCGCAGATTGCCCGACCCGTAATCGATGATGGCGACGCGCATGTCAGTTTCTGCCGTAGGGGATGAGGCCGAGCGAAGGCGCGGGCGCCGCCCGGTGAACGGGGCGCTGGCCGGATGTTGAGGCGGGAGCCATGACAGGGGCGCGCTCCGGCTCGTCCGGCGCGGCGGCAACCTCATGCGCATAACGAATATAGGCCTCGTCCGCATTGCCGCCTTCGACGACGCCCCATTGCGTATAGCCGCGGCGGCGAAGGGCTGCGATCCGCATCGCCTGCCCTTCCAGCCCCACATAGACCGATACCAGCAGCCCCATCAGCGAACCGGCCAGCCCCGTGGCGAGCCCCATGCCGGCCATCTCGCCAGGAATGGACGCCCCGCCCATGACGGCGATGGCGATGACGGCCTCCAGCCACAGCCGGTGCCACAGAAGCCAGAGCGGCGGGACAAGGAAGGCAGGCCACGAAAAGCGGTCGCGAACCAGAATGGCCCGTTCGCTCCTGCTTTGCGGGCTGCCGGAAGGCGGCAGCATCACGACATGGCTTGCCATCGCTACCCCCTCAGCGATCCCTTGGTTGAGGGAATGGCGTCAGGCTGGCGCGGATCGGCTTCCGTCGCCACCCGCAGCGCCCGCGCCACCGCCTTGAAGCAGGTCTCCGCGACATGGTGATTGTTGGCGCCATAGCGGTTGTTGACATGCAGCGTGATGCCCGCATGCTGCGACAGCGCCTGGAAGAATTCGCGCACCAGTTCGGTGTCGAAACTGCCGATCTTCGGCGCGGAGAATTCGACGTTCCAGACGAGGAACGGCCGGCCGGACACATCGAGCGCCGCACTTGTCAGCGTCTCGTCCATGGCAAGATCGATGGACGCATAGCGCCTGATGCCGCGCCGTTCGCCCAAAGCCCTGGCCAGCGCCTGACCGATGACGATGCCGGTATCCTCCACCGTGTGGTGGTCGTCGATATGGAGATCGCCCTTGGCGCGCACCTTCATGTCGATCAGCGAATGGCGCGACAGCTGGTCGAGCATATGGTCGAAGAAGCCGACGCCGGTGGAGATTTCGGACTTGCCCGCCCCATCGACATTGAGCGAAACCGTGATCTCGGTCTCTTTCGTCTTGCGGCTGATCTCGGCGGAACGTTCGACCATGAAATCTCTTCCTTGGCGGAAATCTGGAAAACGCAAGCCTTCTAGCAGCATGAAGATGCGATTGCCAGTTGGCAAAGCAGCGTTTGCAATCGTGTGGCGGCGACATAAATAAGCAGGCGGAACATCTCGTCATGCGCCGCTTGCTTCATATGAAGGGCCGGCGCGATATCGGAGCATCACATGTCGAATGAACTGACCATGCACGCCACGACCATCCTAACCGTGCGCAAGGGCGGGAAAGTGGTCGTCGCCGGCGACGGACAGGTCAGCCTTGGCCAGACCATCATGAAGGGCAATGCGCGCAAGGTGCGCCGCATCGGCAAGGATGGCAACGTCATCGCCGGCTTTGCGGGCGCCACCGCCGACGCCTTCACCCTGATGGAGCGGCTTGAGGCGAAACTGGAGCAATATCCGGACCAGCTGACCCGCGCCTGCGTGGAACTGGCCAAGGACTGGCGCACCGACCGCTATCTGCGCCGGCTGGAAGCCATGATGCTGGTGGCCGACAAGAGCGTGTCGCTGGCCCTGACCGGCACCGGCGACGTGCTGGAACCGGAACATGGCGTCATGGCCATCGGTTCCGGCGGCAATTACGCGCTTTCGGCCGCGCGCGCCCTCATCGACACCGACCTGGGCGCGGAAGAAATCGCCCGCAAGGCCATGCAGATCGCAGCCGATATCTGCGTCTACACCAACCACAACTTCGTGGTCGAAACTCTCGATGAAGCCTGACGTCGCGCCCGACTACGAATTCCGGCCGCTGACGCAGGCCGACCTGCCGCGGGTGGCGCGCTGGCTGGCCGAGCCGCATGTCGCCCGCTGGCGGGGCGAGCGCGACAAGGAGCTTGCGGGCATCGCCGCCCATATCGACGGCATTGCCGTCGAGCCCTTCATCATGGAGCTCGACGGCAAGCCGATCGGCTATATCCAGAGCCGCGATCCCTATCTGGAGGACGGCGACAATTCCTTTGACGACCGGTCCCTCGACAACCGGCCCCTCCACAACCGGCCCTTCGACGACCAGCCCTTCGGCACGCTCGGCATCGATCAGTTCATCGGCGAGCCTTCGCTCATCGGGCTGGGCCATGGTCCGCGGCTGATCGCGCAATTCGCGCGGATGATGTTCGAGGAAGGCGCGCCGCGCCTGATCGCCACCCCGGCCCGCGCCAACGGCCGCGCCATCCGCGCCTATGAGAAAGCTGGCTTTCTTCCGCTCGGCCCGCGCCTGACCCCGGACGGCGAAGCCATGCTGATGGTGCTGGGCAGCGACGAGGACGGCTGAGGCGACGGCTTGACCCCGCGCATCATCCTGCGTCCGTCCTGCGTTGCGGATGCGGACGGGGCCTTTGCCGCCATCGCCCCGGCCTGGGTCGCGAGCTTCGCCGCCGCGCGGCGTCTTCAATGCCGCCTGGCAGGCATGGCTCCGCGCCATCGTCCGCGAGGGCGCACCCGGAATACGCGGCCGGGATCTGCCCCGCTTCCCGCTTGCAGGCGAACAATCGGCCCCAGGCGCGCATTTGCACAGACAACCGGGTTGCCGGCAAAACTTTCCCCTTCAATTTGCCACGTTATGTGGTGTCTTCTCATGACCGATGGCGATGATTCGCCATGAAAAGGGGGACATCGCTTGACCGAGCTGACAGCGCCGCACGAACGCCCTCTCTGGGGACTGGACTGGAAAACGGGCGTGCTGGCGGCGACGTTGCTGGTCGCTGCGCAGGCCGCGATCCTGCGCCTCATGGGCCATGTCTGGATCTGCAAATGCGGCTATGTGAAGCTGTGGCACGGCGTGGTGGTGAGTTCGGAAAATTCCCAGCACATTTCCGACTGGTACACCTTCTCGCACATCATCCATGGCTTCCTGTTCTACCTTTTGTTCCGGGCGCTGTTGCGCCGCTCCACGGTGTGGACCCGGCTTTCCTTCGCCATCCTGCTGGAAGCGGCCTGGGAAATCCTCGAAAACAGCCCGATCATCATCAACCGCTACCGGGAGGCGACGATCTCGCTGGATTATTTCGGCGACAGCATTCTGAATTCGGTTTTCGACACGCTGTTCATGGTGGCGGGCTTCTTCCTCGCCGCCCGCCTGCCCGTCCGGCTCACGGTGACGCTTGCGATTGCCGCCGAACTGATCGTCGGCTATATCATTCGCGACAACCTTACGTTGAATGTCCTGATGCTGATCTATCCGCTGGATTCGGTGAAGGCATGGCAGGGAGGCCTGTGATGGCGACTGCGGCAACCGGCCAGGCCGCCATCTCCGGCGACACGCTCGAACGCGCGATCGCGCAGGGCGTGCTGACGCTTCAGCAGGCCGAGATGCTGCGCTATCTGGAAAACGCCGCCAGCGGCGTGCCGGCGGCGCAAGCGCCGTCAGACGACGAGAAATTCCGCTTCATCAACGGTTTCGGCGACATTTTCGTCACCATCGGCATTGCGCTTTTCCTTGGCGCGCTTTCCTATTTCGCGGTGGAAGGAACAGGCGGCGCCGGTGCAGGCTTCATCGTGGCGCTGGCAAGCTGGCTGCTGGCGGAATATTTCACGCGCAAGCGCCGCATGGCCCTGCCCAGCATCGTTTTGCTGCTCGTCTATGCGGGTTCCGTCTTTTCGGGAACGCTGATCCTCGTGGCCGGCACCGAAGCCGTCGATTTCTCCGCGGCATCAACCGACAGCTGGCCCGTCGTGATCGCCGGGCTCATCACCATTGCCGCCACGGCCCTGCACTACCGGCGCTTCCGCATCCCCATCACCTTCGCCGCCGCAGTGGCCGCCCTCGTTGCCAGCGTTCTGGCGCTGGTCATCGCCGTCGCACCCGATTACGCCGAACGCTTCCTGCGTCCTGTCCTGCTTGTCTGCGGCATCGCCGTCTTCGCGCTTGCCATGCGCTTCGACCTCAGCGATCCGCAACGGCAGACGCGGCGCACCGACATCGCCTTCTGGCTGCACATGCTGGCAGCGCCGCTGGTCGTCCATCCGCTGGTCAGCGGGCTCGTCGCCTCCGGCAATCTGACCGCGGCAACCGCGCTTGGCGCGCTCGCCATCTTCGCCGGCCTCGCCGTGGTGGCGGTGCTGGTGGACCGGCGCGCCATTCTGGTGTCCGGCCTTTCCTATGCCGGCATCGCCTTCGGCTCGCTGGTCCGGCAGATCGGCCTTGGCGAAATCGTGGTGCCGCTCACCCTTCTGGTGCTTGGCGCGCTGGTGCTGTTGCTGAGCGCCGGCTGGCAGGCGCTGCGCCGCCGTCTGTTCGCGTTGCTGCCCGCTGCCCTTGTACACAGGCTGCCAACCCATACATAAGCCGCAGCCTTTGTTTCGCGAGTTATTCAATATGAGCAATTTTTCCCCCCGCGAGATCGTTTCCGAGCTCGACCGCTTCATCATCGGCCAGAAGGACGCCAAGCGCGCCGTGGCCATCGCGCTGCGCAACCGCTGGCGCCGCCAGCAGCTCGACGGCCAGATGCGCGAAGAGGTGACGCCGAAGAACATCCTGATGATCGGCCCGACCGGCGTCGGCAAGACCGAGATCTCGCGCCGGCTGGCGAAGCTCGCCAGCGCGCCCTTCGTCAAGGTCGAGGCCACCAAGTTCACCGAGGTCGGCTATGTCGGCCGCGACGTGGAGCAGATCGTGCGCGATCTGGTCGAGATCGCCATCGGCCTGACCCGCGAGAAGATGCGCGAGGACGTGAAGGCCCGCGCCCATCTCAACGCCGAGGAACGCGTTCTGGAAGCGCTTGTCGGCAAGACCGCCTCGCCCGCGACCCGTGACAGCTTCCGCAAGAAGCTGCGCGAGGGCGAGCTGGACGACAAGGAGATCGAGGTCGAGGTGGCCGACACCGGCAATGGCGGCATGCCCGGCTTCGAGATTCCCGGCATGCCGGGCGCCAATATCGGCGTGCTCAACATCAACGACATGCTGTCGAAGGCCATGGGCGGCAAGCGCACGAAAATGCGCAAGACGACGGTCAAGGAATCCTACGATCTGCTGATCGCCGATGAATCCGACAAGCTGCTCGATCAGGACGAGGTTGTGCGCCAGGCTCTGGAATCGGCCGCCAATGACGGCATCGTCTTCCTCGACGAGATCGACAAGATCGCCACCCGCTCCGACATTTCCGGCGGTCCTTCGCGCGAAGGCGTGCAGCGCGACCTGCTGCCGCTGGTCGAGGGCACCACGGTGGCCACGAAATACGGGCCGGTGAAGACCGACCATATCCTGTTCATCGCCTCTGGCGCCTTCCACGTCTCCAAGCCTTCGGACCTTCTGCCCGAATTGCAGGGCCGCCTGCCGATCCGGGTCGAATTGCGGCCCCTTGAGAAGGAAGACTTCGTGCGCATCCTCACCGAAACCGAGGCCAGCCTCATCAAGCAATATGTGGCGCTGATGGCGACCGAGGGCGTGAAACTGGCTTTCACCGACGACGCCATCGACGGGCTGGCCGGCATCGCCGTGGACCTCAATTCAACGGTCGAGAACATCGGCGCCCGACGGTTGCAGACGGTGATGGAGCGGGTGCTGGACGAGATTTCCTTCGACGCCCCCGACCGCGACGGCACCACCGTCACCATCGACGCCGCCTATGTGCAGAAGCATGTCGGCGAGATGGCGAAGAACACGGACCTGTCGCGCTTCATCCTGTGAGGCCGGCAATCCTCGCGGCGTCCGGCAATCCCCACATCAGCCGGAACGGAATGCCCGAAGCCAGCGCTTTGACATAGCGCGGCTTCTGGTAAAGGCCGTTCAGCGATACGCGCGGCAGGGCTGTCGGCTCGCCGGGGCCGGCCGCTCCCAGCACGCCCGGCCGCGTGGTCACGGCAACGCGCAGCCCTGCCTGACGAGCTGCTTTGAACTCCCTCTCCCCCGCCGCCGCGGCGAACCCGTAGGGATAGGCGAAGCTCGATGGCCGCTTGCCCGTCCATGCCTCCACCGCCCCGATCGACCCCTCGATCTCGCTTGCCAGCCGGGCCGCATCGACACGCCTGAGATTCACATGGGAAAGCGTATGAGCGCCGAAGCGCGCGAGCGCATCCCGCGCCAGTTCCCGCACCTCGCCCTCGTTCATGGCGAGTTCGTCCACGATCGCCAGCGGGTCGATGCCGTGCCTGAGCGCTTCGGCATCGAGCCGGGCGACGGCTTCGTCCTCGTCGCCGGTCTGGATGAAGGATGACAGACGGTCGAAAGCCGCCTGTTTCCGGGCCATCGTCGCCAGCGGCACGCGCTCCCGTCCGCCGCCGAAATCGAATGCCATTTCGTTCGCCTGACGGGTCAGGGCCTCCGCCGTTTCCCACCACAGCGAACGGGTGCGCCCGACAAAGCCACGGCACAGGAAGATCGTGTAGGGCACGCCATGCCTGCGAAACACCGGCGCGGCATGCTGCGCATTGTTGCGGTAGCCGTCATCCAGCGTGAAGCAGACGAAACGCCGGCGATCATGGGGATCGGCCAGCAGTTGCGGCAGGTCCTCCAGCGCCGCCGGCACCATGCCCGTGGCGAGGCAGCTTCGGATCGCCGCATCGAGAAATTCCGGCGTCACCGAAAGCAGCGCGTTCGGATCGAACTCATGGGCCGGATGCGGGCGCACATGATGCAGGGTGAAGATGACGCCGCGCCCCGCCGCCTGCGGCCAGATCGCCCCTGCATTGGTAAGTGCGACAGCTTCCAGCCCTGTCCTGACCGCCACATTGCGGATCGCACGCCGAAGCGTCTTCATGGTCATGAGCCGGGCGCGCCTTTTTTGAACACACGCCGCGTCAGCACCCGCCACGCCGTCAGCGGCAGGTCGAGGAGCCCCGGCCGCAAATCGCTCACCGCCCAGGCGGCGCAGGCGCGCACGGACATCAGCGACACCAGAAACGTGCCGGGCGTCAGCGCGCCGCGCCAGCAAAGCTGCGCGCCGGCGACGAGATCGCGCGACAGATAGGCCCACGCGGCGCCTTCTTCCGCCGGCGCTGCGGAAACGGTGCGGCCGCCCGCCACCTCCCACAGCATCCGGCCGAGATCGACGCCCGACGCCGCCGCCAGCGCGAACCACGACCAGGGTCGCGGATTGACGTCGAGCAGCTTCAGGGTCCGGTCGCGGATATCGTTTTTGAACTCGATTTCCACCAGGCCCGAAAAATCCGCCGATCGCAGCAAAAGGCGCGCGGCCTCCACCGCATCCGGGCGATCGGCCACCTCGACGAATGTGCTGGTGTAGCCGAAATCGACGGGATATTGCCGCGCCCGGCGCGCGGTGAATTCCGCCACCGGCTGGCCCTCATGCCACAGCGCCGCGTAGGAGAACTGGCTCTCGCCGCCGCCCGGAATGAGTTGCTGCACGACGACATTCGCAGCACCGAGTTCGCCGGCCGCATCCGTAAAGGCGGCGCGGAATGAAGACGCATCGTCCGTTCTTATCACCTTGGCGCGCGCCAGATGCGACGAGCCGCCGCCCATATTGGGCTTCAGCACGACCGGAAAAACGATTTCGGCCTGACTGGCTTCCTCGGCGGAGGCAAAGGCATAGGTATGCGGAACGGCAAGGCCGAGCTCCGCCGCGCGGCGATAGAGCAGCGGCTTTTCGCACAGCCATTGCAACCTTTCCCAGGGCGGCAAGGTCAGGCGAAACGTCCGCTCCAGCATCTCCCGCGCCTGCGCGAGCAGGCGGACCTCGGCATCGCCGCCGGCAACGAGAAGCCAGCCGCCCAGCCCTTCCGCAGCCGCCAGATCGATGAGATGCGCCGCCGCACCCGGATCATCCGGCCCCGGCCAGCCGAAACTGCGGCGCACATGGCGCGACCAGCCGGGCAAAGGCGTATCGTTGGAGATGTAGCAGACCGGCACGTTTGCGGCGCCAAGGCTGCGCGCAAGCGCCAGAGAACCGTGGGCGCCGCCAATGATGACGACGCCGCCCGGCGCGGTGGAGAGTGGACTGTCTGTGTGCGGGATGCTGGCGTTCATGGAAGAACGCTAACGCATTTGCGTTAACAAGCGCTGGCTGCCGCCACCTTGTTCATGCGCCTTCCACCAGCACGATCTCGCCCTCGGCAATCTGCTGCCGGATGGCGGCCGCAACCTGATATTCGGGTGAATGGTAGCATTCGCGGGCCGTGGCCAGCGAATCGAACTCGATGATCACATTGCGGGCCCGGCCCGGCCCCTCGGCCGCCTCATGCTCGCCGCCGCGCGCGAGGAATTTTGCCCCGAAGCGCTCGAAAGCCAGTCTGGCGGCGGCGACATAGTCCTTGTAGCGCTCTGCATCGCGAACATCGACGCGAGCGATCCAGTATCCCTTGGGCATGATGGTGACTTTCCTCCGGTAATCGGTCTGTTGCTCAGGCGGAGCGCATGTCTTCGAGAATAGCCTGCGCGGCGGCCCGCCTGTCAACCGCGCCGACGATCGGCCGCGCCACCACCAGATGGCTGGAACCGTTGCGGATCGCATCATGCGGCGTGACGACGCGCTTCTGGTCGCCGCGCTCGCCGCCGGCGAGACGGATTCCCGGCGTCACCACCGCCATGGACGGTCCCACGATGCGGCGCACGGCTTCGGTTTCCTGCGCCGAGCACACGATCCCGCCCATGCCTGCCTGCAACGCCTGTTCGGCGCGCCGCAACACCAGCGTGTGCGGATCGAGCTCATAGCCCGCTTCGATGAGGTCCTGCTCATCCATCGAGGTGAGCACGGTCACGCCCAGCAGGCAAAGATCACTGCCGCGCGCGGCTTGGACGGCAGCGCGCATGGCTTTCGGATAGGCGTGCAGGGTGAGCATGGAAACGCCCATGCGCACGATGTTTTCCACGCCCTTGGCAACGGTGTTGTCGATATCGAGCAGCTTCATGTCGAGGAACACCTTGTTCCCGGAAGCCGCCAGATCGCGCGCGAAATCCAGACCGCCGGCAAAAGCCAGCTGGTAGCCGATCTTGTAGAAGGAGGCGATGCCCTCAAGATCGCGCGCCACCTGTTCGGCTTCGGCAACCGTCGGCACGTCGAGCCCGACGATCAGGCGATCCTTCATGTCACTTTTGCCGGTCATGCTTCCATCCTTGCTGACAGCGCCGCCTGGGCGACAAGGGCGGCGGCCATGCGCGCCATCGTCTGTTGCAGGCGATGGTCACGAAAGTCGCCGTTATCGTCGAAGGCTTCGCCGCCACGCGGCACCGAGCATTCCGGCGTCACCACCTCCATCTGGCAGCGCAGCAATATGGCGCGCAAATGGGTGATGGCGCGAATGCCCGCGAACTGCCCTTCCGACGACGAGCAGAGCCCCGCCAGCTTGCCGGCGAGCGGCTTCAGCGCGGCGTCTCCGTCGCGCCGCACCCGGCTCAGCCAGTCTATGGCGTTCTTCAGGAGCGGCGGCAGCGAGCCGTTATATTCCGGCGTTGCGATCAGCACCCCGTCATGCCCGGCGATCAGCCGCGCCAGTTTCATGGCGTTGCCTGGAATGCCGTCCTCTTTCTCCAGACCCTGATCGTAGATCGGCAGCGGATAGTCGAGCAGTGAAATGCGCGTCACGTCCGCGCCCTCAAGAGCGAGCGCCTTTTGCGCCGCGTCGGCGGTCCTGCCGCTGTAAGCGCCGGTGCGCACCGATCCGGCGAAGACGAGAATGCGTGGCATGGCTGTCATGGCTCTCCCCGATGTCCGGGCAGCTATAGAGCATCGGCGTGCGAAGTGAAATGCGCCTTCGTCACCGGCCGCGCGAGAAGGCCGCACGGAACGCGACCACGGCAAGGATCAGGCTGGCGATGACGTTCCAGCCGGCCATGGACAGGCCGAATATGCGCAGCGCCGCCTTGTCGCAGGACGGCGGCACGAACTGATCGAGCGCATCCAGAACACCCTTCCCGCCCGTGTCGACGGGTGCTGCGATATTGGTGCAGTCGCTCGGCCCCGGCCACCAGCCCCACTCGACGCCGGCATGATATCCGCCAAGGAAGAACCCGTAGGCCATCAGCGCGCCGCCCACGCCAAGCAGCGCCTTCACCATCCACAAAGGCAGCTTGAGGAACGCGGCAAGAGCGCCCAGCAGCATCACCGGCACGCCGATATAATAGGGCATGCGCTGCTCGTAGCAGAGTTTGCAGGGAATATAGCCGCCTATATATTGAAAACCGAGCGCGGTGCCGACCGTCGCCGCCATGGCGAAGGCAAGGAACAAGGCTGTGAACAGCAATCTGCGGCGCAGGGCGGGAGTGGCTGTATCGGTCATCGGGTGTCTTTCGGATTGTCAGTGCAGATATCTGACCAGCAGGTAAAGCAGAATTAGGGCGCCCGCCCCCAGGGCGGCGATGGTGCCGAGGCGCTTTTCGATGAACTCGCGGATCGGTTCGCCATAGCGGCGCAGAAGCCAGGCGAGGAAGAAGAAGCGCGCGCCGCGCGCCACGATCGCAAGCAGGATGAACAGCACGAGATTGACGCCGATGACGCCCGACAGGATCGTCACCACCTTGATCGGCGGCAGATGCGCGAGACCGGAGGTGATCAGCATCAGGATGATGAAGCCGATCCCCGACGATATCCTCAGCGCCTCGAACTGTTCGTACTTGCCGTAAAATTCCAGCACCGGCCGGGCCAGCGCTTCATAGGCATAATGGCCGAGGAACCAGCCGGCGATGCCGCCGAGGACCGAAGCCACGGTCGCCACCAGCGCATAGCGATAGGCGCGCTCCGGGCGTGACAATGCCATCGGCAGATAAAGCACATCCGCGGGCACCAGAAAGATGGAGCTTTCCACGAAAGCGATGAAAGCCAGCCACCATTCGGCCGATTTCCTTGCCGCGAGCGACAAGGTCCAGTCGTAAAGTCCGCGAAGCATGAGGGTCCTCAGATTGTGCGCCGCATGCATAAAAAGAAAATCATGAAGGCACAATGGGCAGGGATCGCGAATGGCTGATCTGGCGCAACGATTCCAGCCGCCGATGGCCAACTGGCTGTTGACGGGCCACGCGCGAACCTATAGTCCGCGCGTTGGCAGGTGAGTGTATCGCTCATGCCTCGAAAGACCCTGTGCGGGCGTGGCGGAACTGGTAGACGCAGCGGACTCAAAAAGTGGTTTGTCTACCAATCCACAGAAAATCGCGACGAGTTGAAAACGTCGTATTTTCAACGGGCTGGCAGAGTGGCAAAGGCGAGTAGGAAAATCGCCGAAAATAGTCTAGGAGCCGGTTAGGAGCCGAGGCCTAGAGTAGGATCGGTGGCAATGTGCGGGCGTGGCGGAATTGGTAGACGCAGTGGATTCAAAATCCACCGTCCTTACGGATATGTCGGTTCGAGTCCGACCGCCCGCACCATCCTTCAGCTCAGAGTCGCGGTAGTGGCGAGATGCAATGTCCCACCTGCCGCCAAGACGCAGCACCGCGTGGTCAGGCGGGAAAAGCTCCTGCAATTGAGCCGGAATGACATCCGGACCGAAATGATCGGCGAGATGTGTCGCCGCGCCGCGCAGAACATTCTTCTGATGCAGCACCTTCTGAAAGTGGCGGGCCGAGACCCGGTAGAGGTGGATGAGCAGGCCGCGCGCCATCTCCGGTGACAGCGTCGCCAATACCGGCTTCAGCGCCGATGGCAGCGAACGCGCCTTGGGCGACAGGAAGAACAGGCCGAGCTTCATGCGGCTCACCGGATCGACGGAATAGAGTTCGACGATGCGGTCGAAACCATCGGCTTCATCGATGCCGTCGTAGCTGGCAGTGCCGATGCAGGAGATCCGCAACGGGAATTTCTGTGCGCACTGCAGGGTCGGCAGGACGCGCCAAGCGAGAATGCCGCCGATCGGGGCGACGCGGGATTGGCCGGAAAGGGTCATGAGATTGACTCCGCGACGGGCGGCGGAAGCCTCTCCTCCACCTCGTAACCCGTCACGGCCAGGCCGTCCGGCCTCTGCCTCTCTCCACTCTTGGAAGGCGGCTGTGGTTGCCATGAAAAATGCGCCCCACCGGATGATGGGGCGCATGTTTCGATCATTCGGCCGCGACGAGAGCGACATGCTCGTCTTCGGCCTCAGTGGCTTCGTCCTCGTCGCCATCGCCCGCCAGGAAGTCCGGCAGGGTCTCGCCGTCACCGGCGTCGCCAGCGTCCGCGGCGTCACCGTCGAGATCGGCCAGACGCAGCGGCTCGGGCAGCCAGCCGGTTTCGGCCAGCAGGCGCTCGGCTTCCTTCGCCATGTCGCCCTTCTTCAGATGGCTGATGAGCTGGGCGGCGCGCTCGCCGGCACCTTCGCGGACGGCTTCGAGGATGCGGGGCTTGGTCACGCGGCCGAGATAGTTATCGACCGTGGGCCTCCAGCCGCCATCGGCCACCATGTCGAAGCCGGTGGCGCGGGCGATGCGATCCGCGCCCGAGAGGCGGCGATCCAGGCCGAACTGCGAGACCCCCGAACCGCTGTGCGGGTTCGGCCGCTCGTATAGGGCGTTGACGCCATAGCTGACGCAATGAGCCAGCAGCGCCATGCGGCTCGCTTCGTCGAGCGCGGCAAGCCAGTCCCAGAGCGCGCCTTCGTCGGTGGGCATATCGGCCTTCCAGGCGTTGAAGCGCTCGTCGATGGCCTTGGCCGAGGGCGAGTCGCCGAGATCGCTGCCCTGGCCGCCGAGATTCGGCTGTCGCACGGAGATCTCCATGCAGCCGGTCGGCGCCGCGTAGTGATAACGCTGCATGACCATGCGGTGCAGGAGCGCCGTCATCGCGACATGCGGGTTGTTGGCGAGCGCCTCGTGGAGCGCGAGCGTGCGATGGGCGGTGAGTTCGATCACCAGCCGCTCGGGAAGCGGCTTGATGGCGTCATCCTCGTCGTCCTCCGCGTCCACCGGCTCACCGCCGATGGTGATTACGGCGCGCTGCACGCTGGCCTGGGCCGCGACTGCACCGCCCTCGGCATCCGCCTCGCCATCGCCGGCATCATCCTCGCCTTCAACGGGCGCCTCGTCCTCGGGACGGACATAGCCGCGAGCGATGACGAGTTCGCCGGCGCGGTCGATGCTGATGAAGACGCCCGCGCGGGCGATCTCGGCAGCGTCATAGATCGCCGGGCGATTCTCGAAGGCACTCAGCGCGGCCTCGATCTCGCCGAGGCGCGCGTCGATGTCGTCGGGCAGCGCCTCGCGGGCGGCGCGCTCCTCCTCGGTCAGATCGGCGAAGGTGGCGGTCAGGACGCGCAAGCCGCGATCATGGCCGTAAGGCAGATCGGTATCGACCGCGATCCATCTCCAGCCCTCGGCCGCGACGTCATCGGCGATGGCCTTCAGCTTGTCCGAGACCAGCCGGTCGAGCAGCGCGGGATTTTCCAGCCAGCCTTCGTCCTCGTCGGAGAAGAGATCGCGCAGCATCACGCCGCCGGCCTGTTCATAGGCTTCGACGCTGATGAACTGCGCGCGCTTGTCATCGGTCGGAACCGTGGTCTCGGTCAGGAGATCGCGGATATACCAGGGCTGGCGGTTGTGCGAACGCTGGATCGCCTCCCAGACCTGCTCCTGACGGGCATGATCGGGGTTGACGGTGAACGCCTCCAGCATCGCCAGGCTCATCTCGGCGCGTGCATAGGCGTCCAGCAGCGACGGCGCCACGCGGGCAAGGCGCAGCCGCTGCGCGATGTAGCGCGGTGTGGTGCGATAAGGCGTCGGCGACTTCCTCCTTGGACATGCCGCCGTCAACCATGCGCTTGAACGCCTTGAACTGGTCGAGCGGATGCAGCGCCATCCGGATGACGTTCTCGGCATAGGAATCGTCGACGGCCGAGGTCTTGGCGTTGGCCTTCTTGACCAGGCAGGGCACGAGACCGTCTTCGGGGAAGCGGCCTGCCGCAACCAGGCGGGCGATCGCGCGGTACCGCCGGCCGCCGGCCGGGGTCTCGAAATCGCCAGTCTCGGCGCCGGCATCGTCGAGGACGGCGCGGACATTGAGGCCCATCACCAGATCTTCGCGGCGGTCGATGTCGTGGGTCAGCTCGTCGAGACCGTCTTCGACGTCGATCTCGCGGACGTTGCTGTCCGACAGCCTGATGCGGTTGAACGGAATGTCGCGCGTGCGGGAAAACTCGATCATCGGGGCGACGGGGTTCTTCTTGCGGGCGGCTTTAGCCATGGTCTTCACTCCATGACGGGCGCCGAGAGCCTCTCTCTCGATCCTAACCCGTCATGAAATCCCGTCCCCTCTCTCCCTCTATCGGCGGCACGGCTGGCGCGACGCCAACCGGTAGAGCGCCACGACTGCACCTCATCTTCCCTCGATTTCCGGCGTGTCGTCGCCTCCGAGATCGAGTGTTCCTCAAACAAGGCAAAGAAAGGATCGAGGCAGGCAGTCTGATCAGATACTTCCATTTCTTGTGCTCCATATTGCTGGAGCGACAATCTCCATGCCAAAGCCATATCTTTCGGCCAGATTTGCGGCGGCTTCCGACCCATCTCAGCCGTTCACGCCGTGAGTGCACCTTCCTAAGAGCTGTCATTCGGTGGTGCTCATTGAAGGCGGCTCAGCGCCCACAGCAGTCAGGTCGAATACGCGTTGCTGGTCATGCCTGTAAGATTCCGTCCAAGCCGGAAATCAAGGCTCGGAAATAAGCAAGGGTGTCCTGAAGCTCGCCAAGGTCCACGGCCCGCGTGATGTCGCCGTGCACAATATCGTTTCGAAGGTCTATTTGCTTTTCCAGCTTTTCCTTCGCTCGGATAGCAACTCGACCCTTCATCCTATCCCCGAAATGGTTCCTTAGCTCGGTGTTTTGGCCCAAGCCGTCGGAAAACGGCTCAGGAAGTGAAAGAGAACGAAAGAGCTTTTCCAATCGTGTCGGCGTCGGATTGCCCATGAACTTAGTAAAAATCTCCGGATTGAGCTTGTAGCCGTTTGCCCCGCCCAAGCCCACACCAAGGTTCTGCAAAAGAGCCTCGAAAGGATAAGGAAGGCCCATTATGTTGCCTTCCTTCCAGTGCGCGAGTACACGGGCGGCGTGAGTTATATGTTCCTTACGGAACCCCTCTTCGAGGTTTTTATACAACGTTACGGTCTCAAATTTATCCTCGATGACCACCTTGACGACGGATCGAATGTAGTTTTCGAAAATTCCATGGGTCTGGACCACGAGCGGACGGTACAATGCGCTGGGGTCAACGGCTTTGTACCTCAACGCATCTTGTATGATGCCCTGATAATATTTGTTCCCGTTGTACGCTCCCATCAGAGGTCCGCTCATGCCTACTACGATGCTGTTGTAGGTCTGCCGAATTTTAATGGTAGCATCAACTTCATCAAGGTAGGAATCAGCAACGGATTTCGCATCATCCAGCTTGGACATTGATAATCCCCCGCACTACCTCCTCCACCTTGGCAATGCGGTCGCGGATGGCGTTGGCGGTATTTCCGCGGCCCACCATCAGCTCGTAGTTATCCGTACCGGGCTCGGCCAACCGAAGCACGGCTGCCCGGATGGCGGCACGGTTCTCCAATAGGAGTGCATGATGCTCACGCAGATTGTAGAGAGCAATCATCTCGGCGTCGTAGAGCGGGCGCGACAGCTTCCCGGGCTTGTTTGACGTGACCCGTGGTAGACGGAAGGCATCAGCCTCGAAGACGGACAGGCACAGGCCAAGCGCGCTCCGGAAATCGGCTGCGAATTGAGCACGCTCGGCCTCGTTCGGCTTGCGGTTGCGCTTCATGGTATTGTCGAGCATCGACCTAACCGAACCGGACAAACTCGACACATCCCTCAACGCAAAAAAGCGCAGGACGATTTCCACGTCTGTCATCCGCTTGAAGAGTGTATTGTCGGCAAGGTCTTTGCTAACGGTCTTGTCAGCGCGGACATGCTCTTTGTGGTTCGGTATCTCCCACGCATCGGTGAACATACGTTCCTGCGACAACTCAATCAGGAGTGTATTGAATTCGCCCGAAAACAGGGAATTTCGCAATTCCTGCTGGTTAAGCTGCTCGCCCCCAGTGTTAAGGCGCTCGAATACCTGGGCGCGTAGCTCAATGCTGTTTTCACCACCAGCAGTATTGTCGGACATGAGAGTGATGGCGGAAATCTTGGCGCGCTCCAGTCCACGCCGTATCAGCGGCGGCAGCGCCTTGTAGGTGCGACCATTGAGGGCCTGCCAAATGCCCAGGCCTTCAAGTTCGAACTCGCCATTGAGGTATCCGGCAATCGCGTTGAGACGCTGTTGGCCATCCATAACCTCGAACCGGCCCAACTCCTTTTCGTATAGGAATACAGGCGGAACCGGTACGTTCATGATGAAGCTCTCAATGAGCTTTGATTTCTTTTTGTTATCCCAACGCAGCCGGCGCTGATATTCCGGCTGGAGATTTCCCCATACCGTCGCGCCTTCACCGCTGATGAATTGCATCACATGGGACAGGAAAATATCATTCTTTTCCTGAACGACCCGGAGTCGTCCAGTCTCGAAATGCTTCTCGATTTGTCTGTCGGGAGTACCAGCTGCGATGACCATGCCACCAACGGCTAGCGGCTCGTTGTCATCATTTATTCCTTCGTACTCAGCCACTTCACACCCCCGGAGTCACACTACATAGAGATGAATAACGACCGTTCCCATCAAGGGCAATTGTAAACGGTTGCCAAGCGTCGGGAGTTGGGTCAGGATTCGGGTGTGAACAAGGAATTTGCCGTCATCGAGCCCAAGCCTCAGCCGGTCGTCCAAGCGAAGACTACCGCTTCGACATTAATGGCAAGAATGGGCCGAAAGCGGTGATGTGACAAATGAGCAGGAATGACTGCTGCCACGGTTTCGCCTCCTAAACCCAACGGTTTCGTAGCGGCCCCAACTTTGCCAGATCAACAACCTCCGCTTTCGCAGAAGACCGCCCAAAAGCCGACTGTCGCTTTCCTCCTGAAGAGTTTCGGGCGCCGGGAGGCGTACGAAAGTCGCGGAAGACCGAACCCGCGGGATGGCAGGCGGTGCGCTATGGGGTTTGCGGCTGTGGGCGGTGCCGGAGTGCGGGGCGGCAGTTCACGATCTCTGCCGATCTTGTGCTGTGGTATGGACGTTGAGGCTCTGAGGTTGGGCTGAATGATGTCCAGGGGAATCTTCTGGTGTGATGTACGAAGCTGACGCCGGTGTCCGGCGCGCGGATGCTTCTTGCCCTGAGCACATCGTCCCGGGCGGGCGGTTTGATTGTGCCATGCCGGATCATGGCGAACACTCCGGGTTGCGCCAGGAACGCGGTGGCGGCCCGCGCGGCTGTGGCCAGCGCAGGAAGATGCCGATGATGCTCATGTGCCCGCCGCAGCACGGACAAGGCGGACGGATGTCGGACGCCGCCGGTGCTTGCGGCTCCTCGGTGGCGGGGTGCGATGTGGGCGGCGCTCCGAGGAGTTCACGAATGTGCTCGAGACCCGCCTTGCGGTTTGGCCCGGTGAGGAAGCCGTAGTGCCGGATGCGATGAAAGCCGCGTGGCAGGGTGTGGAGAAGGAAGCGTCGGATGAACTCTCCGGCTTCGAGCGTCAGGGTGCGATGCCGGGCAGTGCCTTCGCGGCGATAGTCCTTGACGCGGAAGGTGACGCCCCTCCCGTCGAACGCGACGATGCGCCGGGAGGAGATGGCGACGCGGTGGGTGTAACGCGACAGATAGGCGAGCACGGCCTTGGGTCCTGCGAAGGGCGGCTTGGCGTAGACGACCCATCGTTTGCGCCGGACCGGAGCGAGATGGCGGGCGAAGGCTTGAGGTTCGGACAGATGTGCCAACACGCCGTGGAAGGCGAGCTTGCCGGCGTTGACGAGAGCGGTGAGCCCTTCGAGGAACAGACGGCGGAACAGTGCGCCCAGCACACGCACCGGCAGCAGGAAGGCGGGACGCGAGGAGACCCAGTGCGTTCCACCGAGCGAGATGCCGCCGCCCGGCACGATCATATGGAGGTGAGGATGGTGGGTCATCGCCGAGCCCCAGGTGTGAAGGACGGCGGTAAGGCCGATGCGGGCGCCGAGGTGCTTCGGGTCGGCGGCGATCTTCGTCATGGTCTCGGCGGCTGCCCTGAACAGGAGGTTGTAGACGGCAGCCTTGTTCTGGAAGGCGATTGTCGCGATCTCGGTAGGCAGCGTGAAGACGACGTGGAAGTATCCGACAGGCAGAAGGTCGGCCTCACGCTCTGCGAGCCAGTCGCGCGCCGCAGCACCCTGGCACCGTGGGCAGTGCCGGTTGCGGCAGGAGTTATAGGCGACGCGCAAATGGCCACACTCGTCACAGCCCTCGACATGGCCGCCGAGCGCAGCGGTGCGGCAGTGCTCGATCGCTGACATGACCTTCAGTTCGGCCAGGCTCAGATGACCAGCCCGACAGGTGCGCCAGGCCGGTCCGGCGATGCGGAAGATGTCGGCGACCTCGATCGAGGCCCGCATCGTCTCAGCCGGGCGAAGGCCCGTCGTAGTGGAACAGGGCGAGCCGGTCGAGCGGGCTGACAACGGCATGCACCGTGCGCGTGGCGACCTTGGTGTAGAGCGCTGTGGTGTCGAGCTTGGCGTGCCCCAGGAGAACCTGGATGACTCGAATGTCGACACCGTCCTCCAGAAGATGGGTGGCGAAGGAATGGCGCAGCGTGTGGGGACCGACCCTCTTCGGGATATCGGCTGCCCGCGCCGCCTCCACTACGATGCGGTGAAGCTGTCGCGTGGAGATCGGTCGGATCCAGCTCTGGCCGGGGAATAGCCAACCCTCGCGATGAAGAACGCCTTGTCGGTGGCCCTCGAGCCACCACTGCCGCAGCAAGGCCAGGAGATCGACGGATAGCATGGCGTTGCGATCGCGCCCGCCCTTGCCGCGCTCGATGCGCAGAAGCATGCGGGTGGAATCGACATGGCTGACCTTCAGCGCTGCGACCTCGGCGACACGAAGGCCTGCGCCATAGGCAACCGACAGCGCCGCCAGGTGTTTGAGGCAGACCGTGGCGCCGAGCAAGCGGCGCACTTCGTCCGGGCTCAGGACGTCAGGCAGGCTACGAGGATAACGCAGCCGCACCAGCTTACGGGCGAGATCAGGTCGGTCGATCGTGTGGACGAAGAAGAAGCGCAGCGCCGAAACGATGGCGTTCATCGTCGGCACGCCGAGGCCGGCTTCCTGTTGGGCCATCTGGAAGCGATGCAGATCATCGACGGTCGCCGTGTCGGGCGGCCACCCCAAAAATGATGCCAGGCGGCCGATGTCGCGCATATAGTTACGCTGCGTCTCGGCCGAGAACCGGCGCATCGTCATGTTCTCGATAAGACGTTGGCGCAGAGGGCTGATCGATATGGCGGGAATAGATTGGATGTTCATCACAGGGGCTCCGTTCGGTGAAAGGAGCCAGGATCTTCCGCCCGCACAGCGCGACGCTCAATCAGCGCACCGCGCTCGTGTCAGTTCGTATACCGTGAAGCTGCCGCCCATCCCGCGCGAGCGGGTTCGTTCTTCCACCCCATTGTGGTCGTTCGGGCTGCTCCCATCGCCGCCCGTAATCTGCCATTCGTTCAGCTCCCCTCCGATGGCAAAGCCGGGGCCGTTTGCTGACTGTCCGGTTTTGGCCGAGGAGGCCAGCAGGCAGTCATTCAGTGGACGTCTCCATCTCCGCCGTTCCGAGGCAAGCGATGGGTTTTCAAAAATTGTTCATCCCGGCTTGCCGGCTGTCCCCGTATTCAGCCCTCATGGCTCTCATTTCCCTTCCGATACGGTCGTCAGCACTCTTTGCGCATTAGGCGTCACCGTCCCTTCGCCCAACCCGCTGATATCGGCGAGGGTAAGCAGACCGTTGGCGACGCCGTTGGTCATGCGCGTGCACCATGCTTCGGTTACCTGTTCCACTGGTACGCCCATGAACTCGGAGGCGCCGGTCGGATTATCGCCGATGCCCTGCGCGATGCAGGTGGCGATGGCCCCTTGTCGTTCGTCGTCATCGGCCTTGAGGGCCGCTGCCATCTGCTGAAATTCCTCCTCGCTATCGGCTAATTGCGCCGATGCCGAGCCAATCGGCAGCAAGCCGGAAAGCAGGATTCCCGCGACCACCGATTTCATCCACATGCCGTTCTCCTATTCAGGGTAGTTTGCAGCCACATCATTCGCCGCGTGTCATGTTTCCGTCAAAGCCGCAGGAAGTGCCGTGATAGTAATTGCACGATCCGGCTTCCTCCGCCGTCAGAACGCCCTTGCCGTTGCGCGACAGGTCCACGCGGCAGACAGGAGCGGAAGGGTCGTTCGGGTCATAGCTCTCGCTGAGCACAGTTGCTCCGCTCGGCTTGCCGTAGAGTGTGACGGCACCTGCGCAGCCCTCAATGCCCGTCACCAGGTCGATCACCAGATAATCCAGCTTGGCGGTGCCACGACGGATCGTAGCTGTCAGGTCGCCGCCACGCCATTCGCCCGCCCATGAATCGGCGGGAGCAGCATCCGCCTTTGCTGGTTCGGCTTCGGGGGTAGCTTGCAGTGCCGGTGCCTCGGCGGGCGGCAGATAGGCGAGGCAGACGCGCCGGGCGTTGCCGTCGGCTACGTCCGGATCGATTCCGTCGGCGGCATCGTTCGTGCAGGAACCGATAGTCCAATAGACGAGGACGCCGCCATCGGTCGCCATCTGGATCGGCCGCACTTCGAGCGACATTCCGTGCGTGCCCTTGAGACGACGGGTCTCGCCGTTCGTCGGATCGGTGACGACGAGCCCGTTCTCGCCATTGTAGAACAACCGCGCGCCGCTCGGGTCGAGTTGGAAATCCTCCAGTTCGGACCTGCCGGAGGCGATGAGGCGCGGCTCCGTGTCGCCGGCGCGTGCGGCCAGAAGATCGAAGGAGCCATGCCCCCTGTTCTGGTCCCAGACGGTGAAGGCGCCGCCCCCCTGCTCATTATAACTGTCGTCGTCGAAGCCGGGCAGTCGGTCCGCCTCGGGAGTCTCGCTATTGTAGGGCACGGGGCCGCGCCCCGCGTCATAGGCGGCGAGGTCCTCTTCAATATCGGACGGTGGGTCGGCGACCTCAGCATAGCCGTTCATATCGGCGGCGAACAGCCTGTCCTCGCCGAGCGGCTGGTCGGTGCGTACGTAGAAGCGGCCATCATCGCCCCAGAGCCAGACATTGAGCGCCGCGATATCCTCGGGCTTTTCAACCTTGCCCTTGTGCGTGCGCGGCGAGGCTGCGACCAGCCTGTCGCTTGCCGGTTCGTAGAGCCAGACCTGGATGACATAGCCGGCATCGTCCTTGATGCCCAACGCCATCAGGGACTTGTCGGGCGAAAGCTGCGCCTCGTAGTCCGCCTGCAGCCATCCATCGGGATAGGCCGCCTTCAAAGGCTCCACCGGCACCGTCCTGACGTCGAGCGGCACCAACGGCGGCGCAGTCATGTCCATCAGTTGTGCGAGGCGCTCCGGGTAGATCGTCTGAAGGCACATCAACTGGCCGTATTCCTTCGGGCTCAGTCCGTCCACGCTGCCTTCCAGCGGGGTTACGTTGTCCAGCCCGCAGCGCGTGTCGCGCTCGGCAAGCCACGCCTTCTGGCTGGCCTTGACCGAGGCGAAGGCAGCCTCGCCGTCCTGCGCCATGAGCGCGGTCTGGTAGGCATCCGCCATCTGCCCGTCGAGCAGGGCGATCGTCTCCCACTGGCAGATCGCCTTGTCGATCTGGCGCGTCGCCCTGGCGCAATCGAAGCCCGGACTGGCAGCGAATGCCGGCATCGCCGCCAGCAAGCCAAGCGCGAGGAAGATATGCGGGATCAATCTTTTCATAGGCTATTGCTGCTCGTAGGG
>JAZIHP010000018.1:0-52854 GCA_036678505.1 Alphaproteobacteria bacterium | reverse complement strand
CGCCCCCTCACCCCGCCCGGCCACGCATATCGCCTGAAGCGTGTCGCGATCTTCCGGATTCGCTCTCTGCGCTTTAGGTTCCTGTTTTCACGCATGTCGTTGCCCCGAAACCGGTTCCCACTTTCGGGCGACATGCTTTGGAGCCGTTCACGGAATCGCCGAACGGCTCCAGGTCTTTATCTTGTCGAGTTTCCGAACCGCTTGCAGCCGCCAGGCGTAAGCACAAGCGCCTGAAGCGCAAGGAACGAAGCTGAAAGACCGCGCTGCGCTTCAAGCGCGGGATGGCTCAGACCAGTTCCGGCACAAAGCGCGGTATGTCGTCGAAGCTGTAGCCGAGACCCAGCGTCAGCCAGCCATAAAGGCCCATGATGACCGAGGTGACGATCGTCGTCCAGATCACCGCGCGCAGCATGTGCGGCCCGCGCGGGGCGCTGGAAACGGTTCCCAGCGTCACGTCGTCTTCGTCATCCTGCGTTTTGACGCCGAAGGGAAGAATGGCGAACAAAACCAGCCACCACGTGACGAAATAAATGGCGACGAGAGAGACCCAGCTCACGACTGTTCCAGTTCTACAAGCGTTCCGCAAAAATCCTTCGGGTGCAGGAAAAGCACCGGCTTGCCATGCGCGCCGGTTTTCGGCTCGCCATCGCCCAGAACCCGCGCCCCGCCAGCCGTGAGCCGGTCGCGGGCAACGATGATGTCATCGACCTCGTAGCAGACATGGTGCATGCCGCCAGAGGGGTTTTTCGCCAGAAACGCGGCAATCGGCGAGCCCTCGCCCAACGGTTCCAGAAGTTCGACCTTGGTGTTGCCGAGATCGACGAACACCACCGTCACGCCATGTTCGGGCAGTGGCTGCGGCTTTGTGACGGCGCCGCCCAGCGTATCGCGATAGGTGGCCGTCGCTTTCGCAAGATCCGGCACCGCGATGGCGACGTGATTGAGTCGTCCGAGCTTCATTGCCTTTCTCCCAGAATGAGCGCCGCGGTCAGCGGGTCACGAACACCGTCACCAAGGGTTTCTTTCCCCATGCCTGATTGGCGGCGGCGCGAACCGCGCGGCGCACGGATTCCTGCACCAGATCGAGGTCTTTTCGGCGCTGGCGCGGGATGGAGTCCACCGCGCCGATTGCCGCATCGAGCATCAGATCCTCCAGCGGCTCGCCGGAAGCATCGGTCTGCGCAACCCCGATGGCGACGATGTCCGGGTCTCCGGCAAGCTCATAGCGCTCGTCCAGAACCACATTGGCCACCACATGGCCCGCATAGGAGAGCTTGCGGCGGTCGCGGATGCCCATCGCCTCCTCGGTGCCGACCAGCTTGCCGTCCTTGTAGAGCCTGCCGAACGGCGCCTGGTCGACGATCGCCGCAGCGCCCGGCCAAAGGCGCAGCACATCGCCATCGCGCACCTGCGCCACCTGTTTTATGCCCTCCATGGCCATCAGCGATCCCTGCGCCACCAGATGCGCCGCCTCGCCATGCACCGGCACGCCGATTTGCGGACGCACCCATTCATACATGCGCCGCAGTTCGCTGCGCCGCGGATGGCCCGAAACGTGAACCAGTGCGTCGCCGTCCTCGATGATGCGGATACCGAGATCGATCAGGCGGTTCTTGATCTCGAGAATCGCCTTCTCGTTGCCGGGAATGGTGCGCGAGGAAAAGATCACCGTATCGCCCGCCGTCAGGGCGACCGTCTTCATTTCGTCGCGCGACAGCTTGGCCAGCGCCGCCAGCGGCTCGCCCTGGCTGCCGGTGCAGATGATGACCAGATCGCGCCGGTCGATATAATTGAAATCCTCTTCGGCCACGAATTCCGGCAGACCGTCCAGATATCCCAGCTCGTCGGCCACTTCGATGACGCGCTTCAGCGAACGGCCGAGCACGAGGCATTTGCGCCCGGCATCGCGGGCTGCGCGCGCGATCGAAATGATGCGACCGACATTGGAGGAGAAAGTGGTGATGGCGACACGGCCCTTCTCCTGCTCGATCAGCGTCTTCAGGCTTGCGCCGACTTCTTCCTCGGAAGGCGAATCCCCTTCCCGCAGCGCATTGGTGGAATCGCAGATCAGCGCCAGCACGCCCTTGTCGCCAAAAGCGCGGAAACGGGCTTCGTCGGTCTTCGGCCCAAGCGTCGGCGCCGGATCGATCTTCCAGTCGCCGGTGTGGATCACCGTTCCGGCGGGCGTGGTGATGGCAAGCGACATGGGCTCGGGAATGGAATGCGCCACCGGAATGGCCTCGATCTCGAACGGGCCGACCGTGAACGTCTCGCCGGCGCGATAGACCGTCACCGGTATCTTCGGCGCGCCCTGCTCCGATTGCCGCTTGGCTTCGAGAAGCCCCGCCCCGAACGGCGTCATCCACACCGGCGCCTGCAGGCGCGGCCAGATATCGTGCAGCGCGCCGTAATGGTCCTCATGCGCATGGGTAATGACGATGCCGCGCAGCCGCTCCAGCTTGTCCTCGATGAAGCGCGTATCCGGCAGGATCAGATCGACGCCCGGATGATTGGGGTCGGGGAAGGTCACGCCGACATCGACGACCAGCCACTCCCGGGCATGGGCGAGACCATAGCCGTAGAGGGCGAAATTCATGCCGATCTCGCCGACGCCGCCAAGCGGTATGAAAACCAGTTCGGCGTTTTCCGTTGCAGCCATTCCCGTCTCCAAACTCTATAAAACTGTGGTCGGTAGCAATTCTGATAAAAGCGCGAAGCGGCAGGAAACCGGCAACGCCTCAGACAGCGCCGGCGCTGGCAACCGCGCCGAAATGAACATCGCCTGCCGCCACCTTCACCACGCCGCCATCATGATCGCGAATGACGAAGCGGCAATCCTCGTCTATGGTTTCGAAGATACCGCGCACCACCTTGTTGTCGATCCGCACCGCAACCTCGCCGCCGATCCCGGCAGCGCGCTCCAGCCAACGGTTGCGGATGGCGGCAAGGCCCCGCCCCTCGCTCCACAGGCGGGCATTGTCGGCCCATGCATCGGACAGCGCCAGAAACAGCGTTTCGGCATCGCAGGCAGCACCCAGCGCCCTGAGCGACGTCGCCGGATAAGGCAGATCGTCGGGATGGGCAATGACATTGACGCCGATGCCCACGGCGACGGCGAAACGCCCCTCGCCCAGCATGGTCGATTCCAGCAATATGCCGGCCATCTTGGCGCCGGAAGCCAGAACGTCATTCGGCCATTTCAGCTCGAAACGATTGCGGCTGTTACCGACGCCGCGCCCGGCATCGATGCCGACGGCGATCTGGCCGCTGGGGACGACGGCATCGAGCGCGTCCGCCAGCGCAAGCCCGGCGACGAACCCCAGCGTGGAAGCCAGCTTCAGCTCATAACCGGCGACGACGAGCAGGGTCGCGGCGAGATTTCCCGGCGGCGACTGCCAGGCGCGCCCGCGCCGGCCGCGCCCGCCCTGCTGGTTTTTCGACACCACCCACAGTCTGCCCGCATCGCCGGCATTGGCAAGGCCGAGCGCCTCCGCATTGGTCGAACCGATAATGTCGTGCTCGGCGAGGCGGTAGCCGTCGGTTACCGCCGTGGGCGCCAGCGCAAAGCCCATCAGAAGAACGTCTTCGCGGCTGCCTGCGCCATGGAGCTGACCGAACCGCCGATGAGCACGTAGAGCAGCACGAACGCGCCCGACAGGCCCAGAACGATGCGCAGTTCCACTCCCATGGGCTGGAAGCCGCCGGCAGGCTCGTCGAACCACATGATCTTGATGATGCGCAGATAGTAGAACGCGGCGACCACCGAGGTCAGCACGCCGATGACGGCGAGCCCGTAGAGCCCGGCATCGATGGCTGCGAGGAACACGTACCACTTCGCCCAGAACCCGGCCAGCCACGGAATGCCGGCCAGCGAGAACAGCAGGATGGTCATGATCGTCGCCATCACCGGATTGGTTTGCGACAGGCCGGCCAGGTCGCCGATGTCCTCCACGTTCCTGTCGTCGCGGCGCATGGCGATGATGAAGGCGAACGTGCCGAGCGTCATCACCACATAGATCAGCATGTAGATCATGACGCCGCGCACGCCGGCCTCGGTGTCGGCGGCAAGGCCGACCAGCGCGAAGCCCATATGGCCGATGGAGGAATAGGCCATCAGGCGCTTGAAGTTGCGCTGGCCGATGGCGGCGAACGAGCCGAGCGCCATCGAGGCGATGGAAACGAAGACGATGATCTGCTGCCAGTCCGCGGCGACGGGCTGGAAGGTTTCCATCACCATGCGCAGGATCAGCGCCATGGTCGCCACCTTGGGCGCGACGGCGAAGAACGCGGTCACCGGCGTCGGCGACCCCTCGTAGACGTCCGGCGTCCACATATGGAAGGGCGCGGCGGAAATCTTGAACACCAGACCGGAGAGGATGAAGACCAACCCGAACAGCACGCCGATCTGGCGTTCCTTGCCGGCAAGCGTCGATGAGATGACGTTGAAGTCGATCGAACCGGTGTAGCCGTAGACCAGCGAGATACCGTACAGCATCATGCCGGTGCCGAGCGCGCCGAGCACGAAATATTTGAGGCCCGCCTCGCTGGAGCGCAGGCTGTCGCGGTGGATGGCGGCAACGATGTAAAGCGCCAGCGACTGCAACTCGAAGCTGAGATAGAGCGCGATCATGTCGTTGGCGGAAGCCATCAGCAACATGCCGACGGTCGAAAGCATGACCAAAACCGGATATTCGAACGTGTCGAAATTCTGCTGGCGGCTGTAGCGAACCGACATGACCAGCGCCACGGCGGATCCGCCGAGCGTCAGAAGCTTCATGAAGCGCGCGAAGGGATCGATGACGAAGGAATTGCCGAACGCCTTGCCTTCACCCGTATAGAAAGCGAGCCACAGACCGGCGACCGCCATGACCGCGACGGCCAGCGTCGTGACCAGTGCGCTGGGACGGCCCTTCGAAAACACGCCGACCATCAAAAGCACCATGGCGCCAGCCGCCATGATGAGTTCGGGCGTGACAAGCGCGAGACTGTTGGAGAGTTCCGGCGTCATTGTTACCTTGGTCTCCGGTCAGTTTAGGGCCGCGGTCTGCGCGGCATTGATCGATGCGGTGACGTTTTCCACCAGCGCCTTCACCGTTTCCGCGGTCACGTCGAAGACCGGAGCGGGATAGACGCCGTAGAAGATCGTCAGCACCACAAGCGGATAGAGCACGACGTTCTCGCGGGTGGAGAGATCGAGCAGGCTCATGAGGCCTTCCCTGGTCAGCGCGCCGAACACCACGCGGCGGTAGAGCCACAGGGCATAGCTGGCCGACAGGATGACGCCGGTGGCGGCAAAGAAGGCGACCCAGGTGTTGACCCGGAACACGCCGAGCAGGGTCAGGAATTCGCCCACGAACCCGCTGGTGCCCGGCAGGCCGATATTGGCCATGGTCAGGATGAGGAAGGCCACGGCATATTTCGGCATGTTGTTCACGAGGCCGCCATAGGCGTCGATCTCGCGGGTATGCATGCGGTCATAGATGACGCCCACGCACAGGAACAGCGCCGACGAGACGAGACCGTGCGACAGCATCTGGAAGATGGCGCCCTCGATACCCTCGACGTTCATGGCGAAGATGCCCATGGTCACGTAACCCATATGGGCAACCGAGGAATAGGCGATCAGCTTCTTCATGTCCTCCTGCATCAGCGCCACCAGCGAGGTATAGACGATGCCGATCACCGAGAGCGTGAATATGAAGGGCTGGAACATATCCGAAGCCAGCGGAAACATCGGCAGCGAGAAGCGCAGGAAGCCGTAGCCGCCCATTTTCAGCAGAATGCCGGCCAGAATGACCGAGCCTGCCGTGGGCGCTTCGACGTGCGCGTCCGGCAGCCAGGTATGCACCGGCCACATCGGCATCTTCACCGCGAAGGAGGCGAAGAAGGCGAGCCACAGCCATGTCTGCATTCCGGCCGGGAAGCCGTGCGTCAAAAGCGCGGGAATGTCGGTGGTGCCGGCTTCCCAGAACATCGCCATGATGGCCAGCAGCATCAGCACCGAGCCGAGCAGCGTGTAGAGGAAAAACTTGAACGAGGCATAGACGCGGCGCTTGCCGCCCCAGACGCCGATGATGATGAACATCGGGATCAGGCCCGCCTCAAAGAAGACGTAGAACAGCACGATGTCGAGCGCGCAGAACACGCCGATCATCAGCGTTTCCAGAAGCAGGAAGGCGATCATGTAGGCCTTCACGCGCTTCTGCACCGATTCCCACGACGCCAGGATGCACAGTGGCATCAGGAACGTCGTGAGGATCACGAACAGCATGGAAATACCGTCGACGCCCATGTGGTAGGAGATGCCGCTGTCCAGCCACTCCATCTTCTCCACCATCTGGAAGCCCGGCTGCGAATTGTCGAAGCCGGTCCAGATGAACAGCGACACCACGAAGGTGACCACCGTCGTCAGCAGCGTGATGGAACGGATGTTGCGGCGGCCGTTCTCGCTTTCGTCACCGATCAGCAGCACCAGAAGTGCGCCGACCAGCGGCAGGAACGTGACCGTAGAAAGAATGGGCCAGTCGGTCATAGCATCATCCAGGTGGCAAGTGCGGCAACGCCGATCAGCATCGCGAAGGCGTAGTGGTAGAGATAGCCGGATTGCAGCTTCACGACGCGCTGCGTGACGTCGACGACGCGCGCCGAAATGCCGTCGGGCCCGAGCCCGTCGATGATCTTCCCGTCGCCAGTCTTCCACAGGAAGCGGCCCAGCGCCTTGGCCGGGCGCACGAACAGGAAGTCGAACAGCTCGTCGAAGTACCACTTGTTCAGCAGGAACCGGTAGAGCCCGCGATGCTGCGCGGCCAGACGCTTCGGCGTCTCCGGCGAGCGGATGTAGAACTGGTACGACAGCAGGAAGCCGACGACCATCGCCACGAATGGCGACATCTTCACCCACATCGGCACATCGTGCATTTCATGCAGGATGTGGTTGTCGGCGGAGGTGAACAGCGCCGTCTTCCAGAAAGCCTCATAGGCCTCGCCGATGAACTGCTCGTGGAACGCGAAGCCCGCGAACAGCGCGCCAACGGCGAGAATGTAGAGCGGCACCAGCATCACCGGCGGGGATTCGTGAACGTGATGCAGAACCTCCTCGCTGGCGCGCGACTTGCCGTGGAACGTCATGAAGATGAGGCGCCAGGAGTAGAAGGAGGTGAAGCAGGCGGCGATCACCAGCAGCGCGAAGGCGAAGCCCGCCACCGCGTTGTGGCCGACGAATGCGCTTTCGACGATCGCATCCTTGGAGAAGAAGCCGGCGGTGCCGATCACCGTGGCCGGGATGCCGAGGCCGGTCAGCGCGATGGTGCCGACGATCATCATCCAGTAGGTGCTCGGGATCAGCTTGCGGAGGCCGCCCATGCTGCGCATGTCCTGCTCGTCGGACATGGCGTGGATGACCGAGCCGGAGCCGAGGAACAGCAGCGCCTTGAAGAAGGCGTGCGTGAACAGGTGGAACACGGCGGCGCCGTAGGCGCCAACGCCCAGCGCCACGAACATGTAGCCGAGCTGCGAACAGGTCGAGTAGGCGATGACGCGCTTGATGTCGTTCTGCACCAGGCCGACGGTCGCCGCGAAGAAGGCGGTCGTCGCGCCGATGAAGGTGACGACGGTGAGCGCGCTGTGCGACAGTTCGAACAGCGGCGACAGGCGCGCCAGCATGAACACGCCGGCGGTCACCATGGTGGCGGCGTGGATGAGCGCCGAAACCGGGGTCGGGCCTTCCATGGCGTCCGGCAGCCAGGTGTGCAGCGGCACCTGCGCCGACTTGCCCATGGCGCCCATGAACAGAAGCAGGCACACGATGGTCATCGCCGCTGTCTTGTCGAGCGAGAAGCCGAGGAATGTCAGCACGGTATCGGCATCCGCCGCGCCTTCAGCCGGCAGATAATTCGCCGCGCCGGCGAAGATGGTCGGGAAATTGACCGAGCCGAACAGCACGAACACGCCGAACAGGCCGAGCAGGAAGCCGAAGTCGCCGACGCGGTTGACGATGAACGCCTTCATGGCCGCGGCGTTGGCGGAAGGCTTCTTGTACCAGAAGCCGATCAGCAGATACGAAGCCAGACCCACGCCTTCCCAGCCGAAGAACATCTGCACCAGATTGTCGGAGGTCACCAGCATCAGCATGGCGAAGGTGAACAGCGACAGATAGGCGAAGAAGCGCGGCCGATGCGGGTCGTGGTGCATGTAGCCGATCGAATAGATGTGAACCAGCGCCGAGACGGTGTTGACCACCACCAGCATGACGACGGTCAGCGTATCGATGCGCAGCGCCCATGCGGCGTCGAGGCCGCCGGACTGGATCCAGCGCAGAAGCGGCACGGTAAAAGTTTCCGTTTCGGAAAAGCCGATGCTGAAGAAGGCGACCCAGGACAGCACGGCTGAAATCACCAGCAGGCCGGAGGTGACGAGCTCCGAAGCCCTGGCGCCGATTGCCGTGCCGAAAAGGCCGGCGACCAGGAACCCGATGAGGGGCAGAAAGACGATGGCTTGATACATGGTTGCGCCTCAGCCCTTCATCATATTCACGTCTTCCACCGCGATGGAGCCGCGGTTGCGGAAGAAAACCACCAGAATGGACAGGCCGATCGCTGCCTCGGCTGCCGCGACCGTCAGCACGAACAGCACGAAGACCTGTCCGACCAGATCGTTGAGCACCGAAGAGAAGGCGACCAGATTGATGTTGGCCGCGAGCAGCAGCAGCTCGATCGACATCATGATGACGATGACGTTCTTGCGGTTCAGGAAGATGCCGAACACGCCGATCGTGAACAGGATAGCCGAGAGTGTCAGATAATGTCCGATGCCGACGGTCATGTCAGATGCCCTTCCCCGTCTCGACCTTGCGTATTTCGATGGAGGTCTCCGGCGTGCGGCCGACCTGCTCGGAAATCGACTGGCGCTTGACGCCCTGCTTATGGCGCAGCGTCAGCACGATGGCGCCGACCATGGCGACCAGCAGCACGAGGCCGGCCATCTGGAAGAAATGGATGTAGTCCGTGTAGAGAACGTCGCCGAGAGCGGCCGTATTGGTGCGCTCGGCCATATCCGGGATCGGCCGCGCGGCCGAAGCCCCCAGTTCCGGAGACAGCACATAGCCGCCGGTCACGATGATCAGTTCGGCTGCGAAGATCAGCCCGACCAGCGCCCCGATCGGCGCGTAGCGCAGCGCCCCTTGCTTGAACTCGGCGAAATCGACGTCGAGCATCATGACCACGAACAGGAACAGCACCATGACCGCGCCCACATAGACAATGAGCAGGATCAGCGCCAGGAACTCGGCTCCGGCCAGCAGGAACAGCCCCGCCGCATTGAAGAAGGCGAGGATCAGGAACAGCACTGAATGCACCGGATTGCGCGACGAAATAACCATCAGGGCCGATGCGACCGCGACGAGGGCGAAGAGGTAGAAGAAAGCCGCCTCTAGTCCTTCAAGCATGGGGATCCCCCGGGTTTCCAAATCCTGATTCCATGCCGCCTCCGGTCATGAAACCGCGTGTTCCTTAGACGAGCCATCGCGGCCCGTCCATGTCTCAAATGCCGCTGCCCGGACACCTCGCCCGGCAGTTGCGCTTAACGATAAGGTGCATCCAGCGCCATGTTGCGGGCAATCTCCCGCTCCCAGCGGTCGCCATTGGCCAGCAGCTTGTCCTTGTCGTAGTAGAGTTCCTCGCGCGTTTCCGTCGCGAATTCGAAATTCGGCCCTTCTACGATGGCATCGACCGGGCATGCTTCCTGGCAGAAGCCGCAATAGATGCACTTCACCATGTCGATGTCGTAGCGCACCGTGCGGCGGGTGCCGTCATTGCGGCGCGGGCCTGCCTCGATGGTGATGGCCTGCGCCGGGCAGATCGCCTCGCACAGCTTGCAGGCAATGCAGCGCTCCTCACCGTTCGGATAGCGGCGCAGGGCGTGCTCGCCACGGAAACGAGGGCTGATCATCCCCTTTTCGTGCGGATAGTTGATGGTTTCCTTGGGCTCGAACATCTTCTTGATGCCCAGCCAGTAGCCACCCACGATATCTTTCAAAATCAGCGACTTGGCCGCTTGAGCGAATGCAGACATCAGGCAAGCCCCGTCAGCTTGAGGAAAGCGGCCGTGGCCACGACCATGAACAGCGAGATCGGAAGGAACACCTTCCAGCCGAGCCGCATGAGCTGATCGTAGCGGTAACGCGGAAGAACGCCCTTGGCCATCGAGATGATGAAGAACACGAAACACACCTTGAGCACGAACCAGACGACGCCCGGAACCCAGGTGAACGGCGCGAAGTCGAACGGCGGCAGCCAGCCTCCGAGGAAGAGGATCGTGGTCAGCGCGCACATCAGCACGATCGCCACATACTCGCCAAGGAAGAACAGCAGGAAGGCCGTCGACGAATATTCCACCATGTGGCCGGCGACCAGTTCCGATTCCGCTTCGACAAGGTCGAAGGGCGGACGGTTGGTCTCCGCCAGCGCCGAGATGATGAAGATGATGAACATCGGGAACAGCGCCAGCCAGTGCCAGTCGAGGAAGCTGTTGGAAAGCCCGAGCCAGGTGCCGATGCCGGTCTGCTGCGCCATCACGATATCGGTCAGGTTCAGGGAACCGACCAGCAGCAGCACGGTGACGATGACGAAGCCGATCGAGACTTCGTAGGACACCATCTGCGCGGCGGAGCGGAGCGCGCCGAGGAACGGATATTTCGAGTTCGAAGCCCAGCCGCCCATGATGACGCCGTAAACTTCAAGGCCCGAAATCGCCAGAATGTAGAGGATGCCGACATTGATGTTGGCAACCGCCCAGCCCTCGCTTACCGGTATGACGGCCCATGTCGCCATGGCCAGAACCGATGTCACCAGCGGCGCCAGAAGAAACACCGCCTTGTTGGCGCCGGCGGGAATGACCGGCTCCTTGAACACGAATTTCAGAAGGTCGGCGAAAGCCTGAAGCAGGCCCCATGGCCCCACCACGTTCGGCCCGCGGCGCATCTGCACGGCGGCCCAGATCTTGCGGTCGGCATAGAGGATATAGGCCACGAAGATCAGCAGGATCACCAGCAGAGCCAGCGACTTGGCCAGAATGATCAGCGCCGGCAGGATGTAGAAGGAGAAGAAGCTGTCGTCCATGTCTTATTCCGCCGCCTGCTGGAAGCCGCCCTGCGCCAGCGCGGAACACTCGGCCATGACGGCAGAGGCCCGCGTGATCGGGTTGGTCAGGTAGAAGTCGCGCACCGGCGACACGAAACCGGCCTTGTCGGTTTTGCCGCCGGACTTCGCCACGCCGGCAATGTCTTCGGCCGCTCCCGTCTCGATCCGGTCGATACGCGCAAGATGCGGAAACTCGCCATAGAGCCGGCTGCGCAGCTGGGCCAGCGAATCGAATGGCAGCCTCTTGCCGAGCACATCGGAAAGCGCGCGGAAAATCGCCCAGTCCTCGCGGGCCTCGCCCGGAGCGAAGCCTGCGCGGTTCGTCTGCTGCACGCGGCCTTCGGTGTTCACATAGGTGCCTGACTTCTCGGTATAGGCCGAGGCCGGCAGGATGACGTCGGCGCGGTGGGCGCCGGCATCGCCATGCGTGCCGACATAGACGACGCATCCGGCCCTGACGCTTGCCATGTCCAGCTCATCGGCACCGAGCAGGAACAACACATCCGTATCGCCCGCCATGGCTGCCGTGTCCTTGCCGCCCTCGCCCGGCACGAAGCCGATGTCGAGGCCGCCGACGCGCGCGGCGGCATGGTGCAGCACGGCAAAGCCGTTCCATTCCGGCCCGACCGCATCCACCGCCATCGCCAGTTTCGCAGACAGGCCGAGCACGGCCGCGCCATCGGCGCGCGCCAGAGCGCCCTGCCCGACGATGATCAGCGGACGCCGGGCCCTCTTCAGCGCCTCGAAAAAATCGCCCTTGCCGTCAGCAATATCCTTCAGCGTTTCGGGACCGGCGCCGAGCGCCTCGTAATCGTAACGCAGATCGCCGAACTCGCCGATGACGCCGATCGGCAGCGGGCCGGCGCGGAAACGCTTGCGGATGCGCGCATTGAGCACCGAGGCCTCGAAGCGCGGATTGGCGCCGACGATCAGGATCGCGTCGGCCTCCTCGATGCCTTCGATCGTCGGATTGAAGATGTAGCTGGCGCGGCCGAACGCCGGGTTCAGCGCTGTGCCGTCCTGACGGCAATCGATATTGGCCGAGCCCAGCGAGGTCATCAGGCCCTTCAGAGCGTACATTTCCTCGACTGCGGCCAGATCGCCGGCAATCGCGCCGATGCGCTCGGGCGAGGTCGCCGAAACCGCGTCGCGGATCGCGGCGAAGGCCTCCGCCCAGCTTGCGGCCCTCAGCTTGCCGTCGCGGCGCACATAAGGCCGGTCGAGGCGCTGGGTGCGCAGGCCGTCCCAGATGAAGCGCGTCTTGTCGGAAATCCACTCCTCGTTCACCTGCTCGTTGATGCGCGGCAGGATGCGCATCACCTCACGGCCGCGCGTATCGACGCGGATGGCCGAGCCGACGGCATCCATCACGTCGATGGTTTCCGTCTTGGTCAGTTCCCACGGACGCGCCTGGAAAGCGTAGGGGCGCGCGGTCAGCGCGCCGACCGGGCACAGGTCGATGACGTTGCCCTGCAATTCCGAGGTCATCGCCTGTTCGAGATAGGTGGTGATCTCGGCATCCTCGCCGCGGCCGATCAGGCCAAGCTCCGAAATGCCGGCAACTTCGGTGGAGAAGCGGACGCAGCGCGTGCAATGAATGCAGCGCGTCATGATCGTCTTGACCAGCGGACCGATATACTTGTCCTCGACGGCGCGCTTGTTCTCGTGGAAGCGCGAGGAATCCATGCCGAAGGCCATGGCCTGGTCCTGCAGGTCGCATTCACCGCCCTGATCGCAGATCGGGCAATCCAGCGGGTGATTGATCAGCAGGAACTCCATCACGCCTTCGCGGGCCTTCTTGACCATCGGCGTGTTGGTGAACACCTCGGGAAGCTGGCCTTCCGGGCCGGGGCGCAGATCGCGCACGCCCATGGCGCACGAAGCCTGCGGCTTGGGCGGGCCGCCCTTCACCTCGACCAGACACATGCGGCAGTTGCCGGCGATCGACAGCCGTTCATGGAAGCAGAAACGCGGCACTTCCGCGCCCGCCGCTTCCGCCGCCTGCAGCAGCGTGTAGTGGTCGGGTACCTCGATCTCTTTCCCGTCGACCTTGAGTTTTGCCATTTCGCCTCAACCCCGCAGCCGTGCCGCGATCTTCATTGCGGGCGCCATCATAGCCGCGCCCTGCCTGATTTACTTTACCCGTTGCCCGTCTCGCAGCGCAGCCGCCTGCCCGACCCAGTCGTCGCGGCGGATGCGGCCGCGAAAACCGAGCGCGTCGTCCATCCAGGCGATCTCGGCGTCCGTCCATTCCGCAATCTGACGCCAGGTCCAGATGCCATAGCCATTGAGAACCGTCTCAAGCTTGGGCCCGACGCCTGCTATCGCCTTCAGATCATCGGGCGCGGACGGCTTGTCCAGCGCCTGCGGCCGATATGCGGCCTGCGGCCCGGCAGCCGCCGTCGCCAGACGCGGCATGGCCCTGCCGGCAGCCTTGCCATCGTCGTGCGCGGCAACGTCCTCGAACGACCGGAACAGCTTCTGCGAAACCTCGCTCGCGCTGTTGAGCGCTCCCAGCCAGAGCCCGAACGCCTGACTGGCCAGGCCAAGCCCGAGCGCCGACGCGGCCGCCATTCCGGCCGCCGGATGGACGAGCAGGTTGACGGCGCTGGCCATCTCGCCCGGGGTCATCTGTGGTGCGTTGTTCTGCATAGCCTCGAAGCTTTTCAAATCGGTCTGCACCGGCAGGTTTCAGGCTTATGCCTGTTCCTGCCGCTTAGCTGCGTTCCGGTTTCCCTATCCGTTCCTGCCCCATCGTCCTTCGGCGCGGCAGCCGCTTATTCCGCCGCCGCCAGAACCGGCTCGACCCGGTGGGAGTTGCGGGTGAATTCGTCGATGCGCCGTTCGATTTCCGGGCGGAAATTGCGGATCAGGCCCTGCACCGGCCACGCCGCCGCATCGCCCAGCGCACAGATGGTGTGGCCTTCGATCTGCTTGGTGACGTCGAGCAGCATGTCGATCTCGCTCTTTTGCGCCTCGCCGCGCACCAGCCGCTCCATCACGCGCCACATCCAGCCCGTGCCCTCGCGGCACGGCGTGCACTGGCCGCAGCTTTCGTGCTTGAAGAAATAGGAGAGCCGCGCAATCGCCTTCACGATGTCGGTCGACTTGTCCATGATGATCATGGCCGCCGTGCCGAAGGAGGATTTCACCTCGCGCATGCCGTCGAAATCCATCGGCGCGTCGATGATGTCCTCGGCCCTGACCACCGGGCACGACGCGCCGCCGGGGATCACCGCCAGCAGATTGTCCCAGCCGCCGCGAATGCCGCCGCCGTGCTTCTCCACCAGTTCGCGGAAGGTGGTGCCCATCTCTTCCTCGACGGTGCAGGGCGTGTTGACGTGGCCGACCAGCATGAACAGCTTGGTGCCGACATTGTTCGGACGCCCGAAAGACGAGAACCATGCCGCGCCACGGCGCAGGATGGTGGGCGCAACGGCGATGGATTCGACGTTGTTGACCGTGGTCGGGCAGCCATAGAGGCCCATATTGGCCGGGAACGGCGGCTTCAGGCGCGGCTGGCCCTTCTTGCCTTCAAGGCTTTCCAGCAGCGCCGTTTCCTCGCCGCAGATATAGGCGCCGGCGCCGTGATGGACATAGATGTCGAAATCGTAGCCGTTCTTGTTGTTCCTGCCGATGAGCTTCGCGTCATAGGCTTCGTCGATGGCGCGTTGCAGGGCTTCACGCTCGCGCATGAACTCGCCGCGCACATAGATATAGGCCGCGACCGCGCCCATGGCGAAACCGGCCAGCAGGCAGCCCTCGACCAGCGTGTGCGGATCGTGACGCAGAATATCGCGGTCCTTGCAGGTGCCGGGTTCGGACTCGTCGGCATTGACCACGAGATAGCTCGGGCGGCCATCGCTGACCTTGGGCATGAACGACCATTTCATGCCTGTCGGGAAGCCCGCGCCGCCACGGCCGCGCAATCCCGAAGCCTTCATCTCGTTGACGATCCAGTCGCGGCCCTTTTCGATGATGCCCCTTGTGCCGTCCCACGCGCCGCGCGACATGGCGCCCGCGAGCGACCTGTCGAAGCGGCCGTAGATATTGGTAAAGATGCGATCCTTGTCCTGAAGCATCGTTCTTCCCTCAAACCGGCTTCTTGCCGAAGACGCGGACATATTCGTCCACGCCGCCCCTGGCGAGCGCCTTGGCCTGCCCGACCCAGTCCTCGCGCTCGATACGGCCATGGAAATTCAGGTAGCCGTCGACCCATTCGCGCTCGGCCTTCTTCCACGCCGCGACCTGCGCGAATGTGAAGACGCCAAGCTCATGCAGAACCTGCTCGTTCCTCGGACCGATGCCGGAGATGAGCTTCAGATCGTCGACCGTCGCCGGACGGGCGATGCCAGCCGGGCGGTTCTTGTCTTCGAGCGATGGTTTTGCCGGTTTTGCAGACAGTTTTTCAGCAGGCGCCGCAACGCTTGCGGCCTTCTCGGCCGCGGGATCGGCCCTGACCTTCGACGGCGTCTTCAGTGCGGGGCTGGTCTCGGGCGCGTCCGTCTTCGGCTTGCCGGCATTGGAGGGCGGAATCTCGGCCCCCGCGGCAGCTCCGGCAACGCTGGCCTTCGCCTCACGGTCGCGGGTCGACTTCAGAACGGCCTTCTCATCGGCCAGGGCCGTGAAGCCGCCGGCCGGCGCGGAGAAATGGCGCTCGGTCTGGGGGCCGGCCGGCACCGTATCGCCCCTGCCCGCCTCGAATTCGTCGATGATTTCGGCCAGCCGCTCCGGCGTCAGGTCCTCGTAGGAATCCTTGAAGATCATGACCATCGGCGCATTCACGCAGGCGCCCTGGCACTCGACCTCCTCCCATGTCAGCGTGCCGTCCGCATTGGGCTGCAACTGCTCGTGGTGAATCTTCGAGCGGCACACATCCATCAGCTCGCCCGCCCCGCGCAGCATGCACGGCGTGGTGCCGCACACCTGGATATGGGCGCGTGTGCCAACCGGCTTGAGCTGGAACTGGGTGTAGAAGGTCGCGACCTCCAGCCCGCGAATATAAGGCATGCCCAGCATGTCGCAGATATTCTCGATGGCGGCCCTGGTCACCCAGCCATCCTGCTCCTGCGCCAGCATGAGCAACGGGATGATGGCCGATTGCTGCCGGCCTTCCGGATATTTTGCGATCCACTTCTGCGCGGCCGCGGCATTCTCCTCGTTGAAGGAGAATGCCGCTGGCTGGACGCTGGCTTCTGCGAGACGGCGGACACTCATTAGCGGTCGACCTCACCAAACACGATGTCGAGGGAGCCCAGGATGGCGGCGACGTCGGCGAGCATGTAGCCCTTGCACAGGAAATCCATGGCCTGCAAATGGGCGAAGCCCGGCGCGCGCAGCTTGGCCCGATAAGGCTTGTTCGTGCCGTCCGACACGAGATTGACGCCGAATTCGCCCTTCGGCGCCTCGACGGCGGCGTAAACCTCGCCGGCCGGAACCTTGTAGCCCTCGGTGTAGAGCTTGAAATGATGGATGAGCGCTTCCATCGAGCGCTTCATTTCCCCGCGCTTCGGCGGAACCACCTTGCCATCCAGATTGGAGACGGGACCGGTGCTTTCCTTGCCCAGCAAAAGATCGATGCACTGGCGCATGATCCTGGCCGACTGGCGCATCTCTTCCATGCGGATGAGATAGCGGTCGAAATTGTCGCCGTTCTTGCCGATCGGAATGTCGAAATCCATCTCGGCATAGCATTCGTATGGTTGCGACTTGCGCAGGTCCCATGCCGCGCCCGAGCCGCGCACCATGACGCCGGAAAAGCCCCACGCCCAGGCATCCTCAAGCGACACCACGCCGATATCGACGTTACGCTGCTTGAAAATCCGGTTGGGCGTCAGAAGCGCATCCAGCTTGTCGATGGTGTCGAGGAACGGATCGATCCAGTTGCCGAGATCCTCGATCAGCTTCGGCGGCAGGTCCTGATGCACGCCGCCCGGCCGGAAATAGGCCGCATGCATGCGCGAACCGGAAGCCCGCTCATAGAACACCATCAACTTTTCGCGCTCGGCAAAGCCCCACAGCGGCGGGGTCAGCGCGCCGACGTCCATGGCCTGCGTCGTCACATTGAGGATGTGCGACATGATGCGGCCGATTTCGGAATAGAGCACCCGGATAAGCTGTCCACGCTTCGGCACTTCGATACCCAGAAGACGCTCGGTGGCCAGCGCGAAAGCGTGTTCCTGGTTCATCGGGGCGCAGTAATCGAGGCGGTCGAGATAGGGCACGGCCTGCAGATAGGTCTTGTGCTCCATCAGCTTCTCGGTGCCGCGATGCAAAAGCCCGATATGGGGATCGACGCGCTCGACCACCTCGCCGTCCAGCTCCAGAACGAGACGCAGAACGCCGTGCGCGGCCGGATGCTGCGGGCCGAAATTGATGTTGAAATTGCGGACGGAGGTTTCAGCCATTTACTGCTTCACCTTTTCATCGCCGGGCAGCACATAGTCGGTGCCTTCCCAGGGCGAGAGGAAGTCGAAATTGCGGAATTCCTGCTTCAGCTCCACCGGCTCGTAAACGACGCGCTTGGCCTCGTCGTCATAGCGAACCTCGACAAAGCCGGTCAGCGGGAAATCCTTGCGCAGCGGATGCCCCTCGAAGCCGTAATCGGTGAGGATGCGGCGCAGATCCGGATGCCCGGAAAACAGCACGCCATAAAGATCGTAGGTTTCGCGCTCGAACCAGTCCGCGCCCGGCCACACCCCGGTGACGGAGGGCACGATGGTCTCCTCGTTCGCATGAAGCTTGACGCGGATGCGCAGATTGCGGCGCGGCGACAAGAGATGATAATTCACGTCGAAGCGGTTGGCGCGCGCCGGATAATCGGCACCCGACACATCGATGATCGACACGAAGCCGCAGGTTTCGTCATCGCGCAGGAAGCGGCAAATCTTCACGATATCGGCGGGCGCAACGATCATCGTCAACTCGCCATAGGCAAGCTCGCTGCTCAGGATTTCGACGCCGCCCTTCGATGCGATGTGGGCCGCAAGCTCTGTGAGTGCTTCACTCATATTTCATCACCGCTCGATCGTACCGGTGCGCCGGATCTTCTTCTGCAGCAGAAGAATGCCGTAGAGCAGCGCCTCGGCTGTGGGCGGGCAGCCCGGTATGTAGATGTCGACCGGCACGATGCGGTCGCAACCGCGAACCACCGAATAGGAATAGTGGTAGTAGCCGCCGCCATTGGCGCAGGAGCCCATGGAGATCACGTAGCGCGGCTCCGGCATCTGGTCGTAGACCTTGCGCAGCGCCGGGGCCATCTTGTTGGTCAGCGTGCCGGCCACGATCATGATGTCGGACTGGCGCGGCGAAGCGCGCGGCGCGACGCCGAAACGCTCGCTGTCGTAATGCGGCATGGCGGTGTGGATCATCTCCACCGCGCAGCAGGCCAGGCCGAAGGTCATGTACATCAGCGAGCCGGTGCGCGCCCAGGTGATGAGAGCTTCTGTGGAGGTGACGAGAAAGCCCTTGTCGGCAAGCTCGTCATTGATGCCGATGAAGAAAGGATCGTCCGAACCGACCGGCTTGCCGGTGCGCGGATCGAGTACGCCCTTGGGCTGCGGCGCGACAAGCGTGCCGGAATTGCCGGTCAATCCCATTCCAGCGCCCCTTTCTTCCACTCATATATGAAGCCGATGGTGAGAACGCCAAGGAACACCATCATCGACCAGAAGCCGAGCATGCCGATATCGCCGAACGAAACCGCCCAAGGGAACAGGAACGCCACCTCCAGATCGAAGATGATGAACAGGATCGACACCAGATAGAACCGGATGTCGAACTTCATGCGCGCATCGTCGAACGAGTTGAAACCACACTCGTAGGCCGAAAGCTTTTCGGGATCGGGGTCGCGATAGGCCACCAGAAATGGGGCCACGATCAGCGCCAGCGCGATCACCAGTGCCACGCCTATAAAAATGACGATCGGCAGATACGAACTCAGCAACTCGTTCATGCTGCAACTTTCCGTTGGCGGCGGATCCGCCTGAGACTAGCGCAGCCGGCCCTGTTACGGAAGCGTGACAGATTTGCCCCGGAACCTGTTCGGTCCCATGCTGCAATGCGGCGAGGGTTAGCGCAGGCGGGTGGCCGAAGCAAGTCAAACCTTATCCAAAACGCTGCGCTGCACACCATCTGCGACAAAACTGAGCACGTTTGATTTCCTTCATTTTTTACTCATCTTTCAGTCCTGACAGCATTCGCGGGGTTTAGCTGTTAGCGTGCGGGAATCGGGCTGTCGTAAACCGAGACTCCGGATAGGTTTGGATCGCATGAAGGAAACCCTTTCGCCTGCCCTCGCACGGCGTATCGCGCTGGCCGCTCAGGGCTTCGGCGCGCCTCGCCCGCAAACCGCGCCCGGCCCCGGAAACGTCTCCCGCGTCGTTGCGCGCACGGCGCTTTTACAGATCGATTCGGTCAGCGCCGTGGTGCGGGCGCATTACATGCCGCTCTATTCGCGCCTCGGCCCCTACCCGCTCTCGCTGCTCGACGACGCCGCCCGTCCGGGACCGAAGCGACAGCTTTTCGAATATTGGGCGCATGAGGCCTCGCTGCTGCCGCTGGAAACCTATCCGCTGCTGCGCTGGCGCATGGAAAGAGCGGAACGCGGCAAGGAGATGTATCGCGGGCTGGCTAGGTTCGGCCGTGAGCGCGCGGACTTCATCGGGGAAATCTTCCGCGCAGTCGAAACCCGCGGGCCGCTCGCCGCATCCGACATGGAAGGCCATAAGGGCTCCGGCGGCTGGTGGGGCTGGAGCGAAGCCAAGATGGCGTTCGAATGGCTGTTCTGGTCGGGCAGAATCACCACCGCGCAGCGGCGCGGGTTCGAGCGGGTCTACGATCTTCCCGAACGCGTCCTGCCTCGCGCGATTCTCGATCTTCCCGCCCCTTCGGCCGCGGATGCCCAGCGCGAACTGCTGCGCAGGTCGGCGCGCGCCCACGGCATCGCCACCGCCGCCTGCCTGCGCGATTATTTCCGGCTTTCCGCGTCTGAGACGACGCCTCTCATCGCCGACCTCGTCGAGGACGGGGAACTGGTTCCCGTCACCGTCAAAGGGTGGGGCAAGCAGGCTTATCTGCATCGCGACGCCCGCCTGCCGCGCAGGATCGGCGCCCGCGCCTTGCTTGCGCCTTTCGATCCGCTGGTTTTCGAGCGGAACCGCGCCGAAAGCCTGTTCGGGTTCCGCTATCGCATTGAAATCTATACCCCGGCCGAAAAACGGCAATATGGCTACTATGTCCTGCCGTTCCTGCTTGGCGACAGGATCGCGGCGCGCGTGGACCTGAAGGCGGACAGGGCGGCCGGCATTCTGCGGGTCCATGCCGCCTATGCCGAACCTGACGCACCGCCCGAAACCGCAGCCGCCCTTTGCGACGAGCTGGAGCAGATGCGCCGGTGGCTGCAACTCGACCGCATCGGGGTGACGCCTGCGGGCGATCTCGGCCCCGCGCTTGCCGCCATCGCCGCACGTTGACAGTGCGGCCAGCCCAAGCCTAAATCCCCGCGACGGTCTCTCCTTTGAAGGAAGGGGAGCCGAGAGGGGACGCGGCGAGGGATTTTTTTCCGACTCCGCGGCTGTGCCCGCAACTGTAAGCGACGAGCCCTTGCCGGCAGCCACCGGGCAATCCCCGGGAAGGCGGCATCGAGGCGGTGACCCGCAAGCCAGGAGACCTGCCGTCTCGACGAAACAAGCCGCAAGCCTGGCGGGTGTCCCGGGCAAGGAGCGTATCTGGACCGTGATCCGGTTTTTTCCCAAAACCGTGCAATCCGCCGGCGGCCATATCGGCGCAACCACAATCATCATGTGCAGTTCCTGCCGAAGCGCCAGCGGTTCGCATGCGCCTCCGCGCGCCGGCGAAATGCCGGCCCGGAACGCGCGCCGCGCCGTCGCCAGCCGGTTGAGGTCTGCACGGTGAAACGCCCCGGCACCCGCGAACGCAGGCCCGGCGCTTCCATCCCCGATGAGATCGTGCGTGGAGTTGGAGCGTTTCTGCTTTTCCCCGAATCGCAAAATCGCTCCAGCTCCTTGTCTTGTCGCGTTTCCGAACCGGAAAAGTGTGTCCACTTTTCCTGGAAACGCTCTGGCCGGATGAAGCGCGGCTACCGGCGGGCGCGCCTTGCGGCCAGCGCCTCCAGTCGCGGCCATGACTTCCACCCTGCGCCGGTGGTCGCTTCGGGCAATGACGAACCGCTTGCCGAACTCCCGGTTGGTCGCGATGCCTGGCTCAGGCCCGCCGCCGGGCATCGCGGCCAGGCCGGCGGCTGCTTTTTCCACGTCGTCGCGCGGGCAGGCGCATGAGGGCGAGGCCCGCTCCGATCGACGTCGCGCTCTGCGTCGTCTTCTTCACGCGGCTGCCGCTTGCGCATCCCGATTTCCGCGGCCGGCGGCTTGCCGATGCCATCTGGGCCGCGCCGCTTGCCGGATTGGCGGTGGCGCTGGTCAGCGCGGCCGCCTATACGTCTGGCGTGATGCTCGGCATGCCACCGGGACCCGCCGCCGCTCTCTCCCTCGCCGCCGCCCTGCTTTCCACCGGCTGCCTGCATGAGGACGGGCTGTCCGATGTCGCCGATGGCTTTGGCGGCGGCTCGACGCGCGAGCGCAAGCTGGAGATCATGCGCGACAGCCGCATCGGTTCCTATGGAACAGCCGCGCTGATCGCCGCCTTCATGTTGCGCTGGAGCGCGCTGGCCGCCATCGCCGCGCCGATGCAGGTATTTTTCGCCCTTGTTGCCGCCCATTGCGCCTCGCGCGCCCTGCCCGCCGCGCTCATGCACGTGCTGCCGCCGGCTCGCGCGGATGGCCTTTCGGCCGGAGCCGGAACGGTGTCGCGGCAGACGGCCCTGATCGGCGCGGCCATCGGCGCCGTCTCGCTACTCGTCCTTGGCCTTAGCGCCGCGCTCGCTGCCCTTTTCCTGCTCATTGCCTTGCTGGCCGGCTTTGCCGCGCTGTGCCGCCGCCAGATCGGCGGGCAGACGGGCGATGCCGCCGGGGCGTTGCAGCAGCTCGGCGAGATCGCCGTGCTTGCGATCGCCAGCGCCGCCTTGTCCTGACTCATTTTCGGAGCCTTCTCCCTGATGCCGTTCAAATCGCTCGAAGAATTGCGCGCCGCCTGCCTTCGTCCGCCAGCAGGAAACGAGAAAGCCCGAAGCGCAGCAGCGCAACGTCAGAAGGTGCTTGCCAAGCCGCCGGGCAGCCTCGGGCGTCTTGAAGACATCGCCGGCTGGCTGGCATGCTGGCAAAACCGCGACATGCCGGAACTGGACCGGGTGAAGGTCATCGTCTTCGCCGGCAATCATGGCGTGGCCGCGCAGGGCGTTTCCGCTTATCCGGCGGAGGTGACGGTTCAGATGGTGGCGAATTTCGCCAATGGCGGCGCGGCGATCAACCAGCTGGCCCGGGTGGCCGGCGCCGGGCTGGACGTCGTTGCGCTCGACCTCGACCGGCCGACCGGCGACTTCACGCAGGAGCCGGCCATGGACGAGGCGGCCTTTCTCGCCGCCGTCTCCACCGGTTACGATGCCGTGGACGAAAACCTCGATCTGGTCTGCTTCGGCGAGATGGGCATCGGCAACACCACACCGGCAGCGGCAATGGCCGCAGCCCTGTTTGGCGGCGACATACGGGGCTGGACGGGGCGCGGCACCGGCGTGGACGATGCCGGGCTCGGCCGCAAGGTGAGAGCCATCGAGGCGGGGCTGAAGCTCCATGGCGCGGCGATCGCGGACCCTTTGAAAACCGCCGCAGCCCTTGGCGGGCGCGAACTCGCCGCCATTCTTGGCGCGACGCTTGCCGCCCGCCACCGCACCGTTCCCGTGCTGATCGACGGCTTTGTGTGCACGGCCGCCGTAGCCCCTCTGGCCCGGCTGCATCCGCAAGGGCTGGCCCACGCGCTTGCCGCACATGTGTCGGCGGAAGCCGGGCACCGGCGCCTGCTCGAAGCGCTCGCGCTGTCTCCCCTGCTCGATCTCGGCATGCGGCTGGGCGAAGGATCGGGCGCCTGCCTTGCGGTCAACATCCTGCGCTCGGCGCTGGAATGCCATGCCCGCATGGCGAGCTTTACGGAGGCCGGGGTTTCCGGGAACTGAGCTAAATCATGTCGCCCGAAAGTGGGAACCGGTTTCGGGACGGCGACATGCTTTATCGCACCGATGCGGCGGACCGGGGCATGGCGGACGCGGAAACCGACTGCCACCAGCCGTCGATCTCGGCCTGCTGCGCCCGGATCATCCTTGCCTCGGGCGCAAAACGCTGCCACGGATAATTGTGCTTGGGTGCGACGGACGTGATAACCGGCTTGCCAAGAGCGCAGGCGGCCTCGAAAGCGCGGAACAATCCGCTTGAAACCGCCTCGACCTTGCCGAACTTGCTCAGCACCACCACGTCACTGCCGGCAATCTGGTCGAGCACGCTTTCGCCGGCGGCGATAACGCCCAGTTCAGCCAGATGGCACGAGGTGTGGGCGGGCGGCTCGTCAAGATACATGGCGAAACGCTCGCCCGTAACCAGATTGCGCAGCGAACCGGCGCTGCAACGGCTTTCCGCTGGCCCGTCCGCCTCTTCGATCAGCCCGCAGACGACCAGCCCCGCATCGCGCCAGCGCGCAACCGCATCCAGCAGCAACGACTGGATGGAGGCCGTTCCGGCGCCTGTTATCGCTGCAATTGCATTCCGGGCCATGCGCACCTGCTCTGTAACAGCCGCGATCATGAGGTTGGACGCGGTTTCGATCAACCCCGTTTAGATGACAGGGTGTCGCACGCATCGGACAGCGCCCCGGAGATTGAAACCGTTTCCATCCGGCCGCTCGAAGGCGGAGCGCGAGGCGATCAGGGCAGGAACGAAACCGGGATGAGCCGCAAAAGACCGGTCCGCCGGCAAATCGGCCATCACGGAATATCTGCTAAAATATTGAAAAATGGTGGGTGATGTAGGGATCGAACCTACGACCCGCTGATTAAGAGTCAGCTGCTCTACCGACTGAGCTAATCACCCACGGGCGTTGGCAAAACCAACGTTGGCGGGCATATAGCCGCCGCCATGAAGCCTGTCTACCCCTGTCCTGATATTTCGTTCGGAAAACATCCGGACAGGCCGGAAAAGATCGGGCAGCTAAAGCATGTCGCCCGAAAGCGGGAACCGGTTTCGGGGCAACGACATGCGTAGAAACAAGAACTTGAAGCGCGGGGAGCGTATCTGAAAGATCGCGACGCGCTTTAGACGAAAATCCGCCCTTCGGCGGTCCGGACAGCGTAACCGCCGATGCGGGCGGCCGCGAGATATCCCTTCCTGACCTCCAGTTCCAGGCGGATTCGGGAGGGGCGCCCCATTTCCAGCCCCTGCTCTATCCACAGGGTCGACATCCCCTCGCCCTTGCGGACAGAGCAGGGGCCGTCGAAATGCATGATCGCCCCGGCAAAGGCGGCGGCTGCCGAGCCTGTCGCCGGGTCTTCGTAGGAAGGATTGCCCGCAACGAACATGCGCGCATGGAAAGCGCTGTCATGGCGCACGGTCTCGCGGCAATAGACATAGGCGCTGGCATGGGCGCTGGCATGGGCGCTGGTATGGGCGGTCTCGCTCTTCAGCGGCGCGACCTCCGCCCACAGCTGCGGATCGATGCGAGCCTTTGCGGCCTCTTTCAGCCCGGCCACCGGCACCATCACATAGGCGACGCCGGCGCTCCAGCAGGAAAGACGGTGATTCTCGAAGCCCATCTCATGAGGCGCGAGGCCCAAGGCCGCGCCCACCGCTTCGGGCGTCATCCTGGCGTCGATGCGCTCGGGAAGCTTCGGCAGATCGAACTCCGCGAATGGGCCCTCATGCGACACCGCGCATCTCACCGGACCGATATTTTCTTCGAGAACGAAAATACTGGCCCCCTCGCCGCTCTCCGCTGCCAGCGCGACTGCCGCACCGACGGTCGGATGCCCGGCAAAGGGCATTTCATAATCGGGGGCGAAAATGCGGATTTTCGCCCGATGCCGCGCCTGCTCGGCAGGCAGCACGAACACCGTCTCGGAAAGATTGAACTGGCGTGCGATGCGCTGCATGGCGTGCCCGTCCAGCCCCTCGCAGTCGAGCACGATCGCCAGCGGGTTGCCACCCAGCGACGCTTGCGTGAACACGTCATAGATCAGATATCTGCGACCCTGCATTGCCGGCTTTCCTTTGCCAGTTGGCGAGACATTTACGAGATTTAATTTGAAATTCTGGCCTCGACATCTGATGTGTGTGCAGTAAGGGACATTATTTCTAATATAGGGATCCGGCGTGGACCAGCCTGTCAATCCGCCCGGCGCGGAATCGGAAAACTCGATCGAGGTCAGCCTTGGCCTCACGGGCAAGGGGGCAGCACGTCCCTCCCGCCGCCGGTTCGGCTATGTCGTGCTCGCCATTGCGGCAATCGCCGCCGCCTTTGCCGGCTACCGCTATTTCTCCGCGCCCCCGGTCGGCATCGAATATGTCGCCCAGCCGGCCGCCCGCTCCGACCTCGTTCTTGAGGTTTCGGCCACGGGCACCCTTCAACCCCTGACGCAGGTGGACATTTCGAGCGAACTCTCCGGCGTTATCCGCTCCGTGTCGGTCGCCGAGAATCAGGAAGTGAAGCAGGGCGACGTTCTTGCGACGCTCGACACCTCCAAGCTCGAAGTGCAGATCGACCGTGCCAGGGCATCGGCCAAAGCCGCCGAGGCGAAGGTGGATGACGCCGCCGTCACCCTGAAGGAAAGCGAGCAGGCGCTGGGCAGGGCCGAGGCGCTGACCAGGCGCGGCATGGCGACCACGCAGACGCTGGAAGCGGCAACCGCCACCCGCGACCGGGCAAAAGCCGCGCTCGACAGCGCCGAAGCCAATCTCGCCATCGCGCAGGCCGACCTCAAGGCGCAGCAGACCGATCTGGCCAAAAGCACCATCTATGCGCCGATCAGCGGCGTGGTGCTGACCCGCTCGGTCGACCCGGGCCAGACTGTTGCCTCCTCGCTTCAGGCGCCCGTGCTCTTCGTTCTTGCCGCCGATCTGAAGAAGATGGAACTCAAGGCCGCCATCGACGAGGCCGACATCGGCACGGTGAAAGCCGGCCAGCAATCGCGCTTTTCGGTCGATGCCTTTCCCGAGCGCCGCTTCGACGCCACCATCCGCGACATCTCCTATGCCTCTGTCACAACCGATGGCGTCGTGACCTACGATGCCAGGCTGGAGGTCGAAAACGACGAACTCCTGTTGCGCCCGGGGATGACGGCCACGGTCACCGTGATCACGAGACACGCAAAGGATGCGCTCACCGTTCCCACCACCGCCTTCCGTTACCGGCCTTCCGCCCGGCAGGGCGGCAGCGACTGGAGCATGCTTTCGATGCTCACCGGCCGCATGCGGCCCTCGCGCGACAGCCGCGCGCAGCAGCAGGGCCGCCCGCGCGAGGCCGATGGCGGCCGCACGCTCTATGTGCTGAAGAATGGCGAGCCGCAGCCGGTGCGGGTGCATGCCGGCTCTACCAACGGTGAGCTGACGGAAATCCTGTCGGGTCTTTCGGAAGGCGATCTGGTGATTACCGGCCAGCAGCAGCGGGGCTAGCGCCATGAACCGCTCGTCGCTCATCCGCTTCGACAATGTCTGGAAGATCTATGGCCAAGGCGAAGCGCGGGTCAACGCGCTCGCCGGCGTCGATCTCACCCTCGAAAAAGGTGAGTTCGTGTCGATCATGGGACCATCGGGATCGGGCAAATCGACCGCGCTGAACATCATCGGCTGCCTCGACACGCCCTCCGAAGGCACCTATTCGTTCATGGGCGTGGACGCCGGCAGACTGGACCGCAACCGCCGGGCCCTTCTGCGCAGCCTCTATATCGGCTTCGTCTTTCAGGGCTACAATCTTCTGGCCCGCACCACGGCCGCCGAAAATGTCGAGCTGCCGCTCATCTACCGGGGCGTGGCCGCGGCGGAACGGCGCAGGCTGGCCATGCAGGCACTGGCCGAGGTGGGGCTGGAAGATCGCGAGCATCACACCCCCGCCGAGCTTTCGGGCGGCCAGCAGCAGCGCGTCGCCATTGCCCGCGCCATCGTCACGCGTCCCACCCTTCTGGTCGCCGACGAGCCGACCGGCAATCTCGACACGGCGCGCAGCCACGAGATCATGGAACTGATGGCGCGCCTGAATTCGGAGCTTGGCCTTACCATCGTCATGGTCACCCACGAAGCCGACATCGCCGCCTATGCGGGCCGCACCGTCCACTTCCTCGACGGCAGGGTGGAAGCGGATCTGCGCAACGCAGCGCGGAGGAAAGCGTCATGATCTGGGAGACCGTCCGCCTGGCGCTTCGCTCGGTGCGCCGCAATGCGCTGCGCTCCTTCCTCACCCTGCTTGGCATCGTCATCGGCGTTGCCGCGGTTATCGCCATGCTCACCATCGGCTCGGGCACCACCGAGAAGGTCAAGGCCGACATCGCCCAGCTCGGGTCCAATCTGCTGGTTGTCCATCCCGGCCGCCCCGCCGGTCCGGGCGGTCACGGGCAGGATTACACCCAGCGCAAGCTGGGCTCCAGGGAGTTCGAGGCGCTGTCTGCGCGCCTCACCGGCGCGCGCGCCATTTCCGCAGCTTCCCAGAAGCAGGTCCGCGTCATCTACGGCACCGAAAGCCTGAGCGCTTCCGTGACCGGAACCGACAACGCCTTTCTCGAAGCCCGCAACTGGACGCTGGCTTCCGGCCGCCCCTTCACCGAGCAGGAAATCCACGGTGGCGCGGGCGTTTGCCTGATTGGCGAAACCGTGCGCCAGCAGTTCTTCGGCGCGGGCGATCCCGATGGCGAACTGATCCGCGTGAACCGCTCCGCCTGCAAGGTGGTCGGCCTTCTGGAGCCCAAGGGCTATACGGGTTTCGGACAGGATCAGGACAATGTGGTGCTGATGCCGCTGGTCGCCTTCCAGCGCCGCATCGCCGGCAACCGCAACATCGACAACATCTATGTTTCCGCCGACGACGGGGTTCGCACGAGCGAATTGCAGACGCGCATCGAAAACATTCTTCGCGACGTGCGCCGCATTCCCCCCGATGGCGAGGACGATTTCGGCGTGCGCGACATGACCCAGATCGCCGACACCATGGCCAGCGCCACGGCCACCATGACCGGCATGCTGGGCGCGGTCGCGGGCGTCAGCCTGCTGGTCGGCGGCATCGGCATCATGAACATCATGCTGGTGTCGGTAACGGAGCGAACGCGCGAGATCGGCATAAGGCTCGCCATCGGCGCGCAGGAAAAGCATATCCTCATCCAGTTTCTGGTCGAGGCGACGGTGCTGTCGCTGCTGGGCGGCGTCATCGGCATCCTGCTTGGCCTGTCGCTGGCCGGCGCAGCCGCTTTCGCGCTATCGATCCCCTTTGCCCCAAGTGCTGCCGTGATCATGCTGGCCGTCGGCTTTTCGGCCCTGATCGGCATGGTGTTCGGCTTCTTCCCCGCGCTGCGCGGCGCCCGCCTCGATCCCATCGACGCGCTCAGGCACGAATGAGGTCAGCCGGACAGAAAACTCAGGCGCCGGCGAAATGCCAGCCAACGAGCGCCGGCATATAGCTCATCATCCCGGCCGGCTGCGCGGAGGCATCGCCGATGACGACCGCCTCGCTGATTTCCGGCTCGGGATCGGCCGCGATATGAGCCTGCATCCGAGCGGCGATCTCATCTGCGGTTTGCGAAAACCGGTAGCGGCGGAAAATCACCACGCCGCCCGGCGTCGAAATCAGATGATGACGCGCTTCAGGCGTGGCGGCATCCAGGTCGAGCCCGGTTTCCTCCATCACCTCACGGGCCATGTTGCGGTGCATGTCCACCTGCCCTTCGACGAAATCGATGGGCTCGAACGATCCCGCCGCGAAATAGACCTTACCGGCATTCAGCGTGTGCGGCGCCATGCGGATCGCCACCAGCGCGCCGTCGCCGGAGACCGGCATGGCGTGCGCGAAGGCATGATGCGCGCCCGGCGTTTCGGGATGGCGGCGCCAGTGCAGGAACGTCGAATAGCGCACTTCATGGCTAACGCCTGCCAGAAGCCCGCTTTCATAGGTCAGCGACGACAGCAGAACCATGGTTCCGTCGAACAGGGCGGGATTTCCAGCCTGATGCTCAAGCCAGCCGGCGGCGATCGCTTCGGCATTGTCACGCTCGAACGGATGCGGGGCGGCATCCAGCCGCACGTCGATCCTGTCGACCGGCAAAATCACATTCGCAGGCAGGTTGAAGCCCATCGCCGCCTCACACGATATCCAGCGTCACCGCAACCGGGCAGTGATCGGAAGCCTTGGGACGGTCCCAGCCCACGCGCGGAAAATGGCTGACCTCCTGCCCCGGCGGGAAAGGCGTGCGGTATGGCTGGCCGTTGCGGATGATATCCGGAACCGCGCCCGCGTTTTCCGCCGCCAGCGAACGCGACAGAAGGATGTAGTCGAGCTGGCACAGATGCCGCTCTTGCGGCCCGCGCGTGTGATAGAGCGTCCAGCGATCCATCTCGGGACGGCGCTCGACGACGTTTTCGCAAAAACCGTCATCCAGAAGCGCGGCGAGGCAGGAAACAGCCTCGTCGCGGACCTCGAAACGATAGTCGGAAGGCCCGTCCCCCTCGATCGCCACGCGCTCCCGGTAGTCGTTCATGTCGCCGCAGATCGCCCAGCGCCTCTCCGCCGCCCGATCCCGGCCGAAACGCTGTTCGATGATGTGGCGCACGGCGCGAGCTTCGGCGAAGCGGATCGGCATGGTCGCCTGCCGCCCGTCCATGCCGTTGCGCGGGCTGCCCATGGATTTGAAATGAACCAGATAGAGCGTCAGCGGCTTGCCATCGATCCTGAGGTCGATTTCAAGACAATCGCGGCGGAAGATGCGTTCATGCGGCTCCTGCCCCAGGGCCGCCAGTTCCGGCGTGTGCAGGCCAAGTTCGCCATAGGTGAGATGCGCATGACTGGTCATGCGCACGAATTCGATGGGCTGGCCGTGCGCGGTCTCGTCCCGCATCATCAGGGCCACGTCGATGCCGCGCGAATCATTGCCGGAAGTGGTGTATTTCTGGCGGTATCCCTGCCCCACCATCTTGAACAGATAGCCATACTCGAACGCCTTCAGCGCCTCGATATTGTCCACCTCCTGCATGCAGATGATATCGGCGCGCGTGGCGGCGATGGCAAGAGCGGTGAGCTGGCGCGTGTCATCCGAATGGGCGATGGCGCGGGCCTGTTCCAGCGCCCGGTATTCCGCCTCGTTCCTGATCTCGAACAGGGCCAGCGTCCTGTCCTGATTGAGCTGGTTGCGGAAACCGGAGAAATCGAACCTGTTCATCAGGTTTTCGACATTGAAGGTGGCAAGGCGCAAAGACATGGCAGCGACAATTGCCTGCAAGTCATGGCAAAGACAAGCGCGGAAACATCTCCCCGCACGGAACAAGCACCGTTCATCCTGCGTTCATTGACCAGTCGTCATGTTGCAGCCGATTGCCGGAACCCTCCGGCGCTGCAACTCGTTCTGTCATCGGGAGTGGCACATGAAAAAGCTTCTTTCCTCTCCGTTCAGGGCCGGACTGGCCGTACTGTGCCTGGCCGGCATGCTTTCCGTTCCGGCCATGGCCGGCCCGCCTCCCGCAAACGCACCCGCCGCGCCTGCGGCAAGTGCGGCTAGGGATGTCGTGAAAATTCGCGACGAGCGCTGGCGCAGGCCCCCTCATCATGGAAACCGGCCATCGGGCAACTGGAACCGTCCGCATCGTCCGGGTGGTTCACACTGGCGGCCTCCGCATAATGGCGGCAACTGGCACCGTCCACGGCCGCCGCGGCACCATCACCACCGCCCCTATTACGGCGGGTCTGGCTTCTATCTCGGTCTTGGACTGGGCGTGCCGGCATACCGCTACGTCGAACCGCGGCGCTATTATCGGCCGTCCGGCAACGCGCATGTGCGCTGGTGCTACGACCGCTATCGCTCCTACCGGGCCTCTGACAACACTTTCCAGCCTTACAACGGGCCGCGCCGCCAGTGCCGGTCGCCTTACGGCTGAACCTTTCCCTGCCCGCAAATGGAAAAAGGCCGGCGATGGTTATCGCCGGCCTTCCGTTTTTCTGGTGCGGAAAACCTAGTTCTTTTCCTTGTCGACCAGCTTGTTCTTGGAGATCCACGGCATCATGCCGCGCAGCTTTGCGCCGACCTCTTCGATCTGGTGCGCGTCGTTCATGCGGCGGATGCCCTTGAAGCGCGCGGCGCCCGAACGGTATTCCTGCATCCACTCGCTGGTGAAGCGGCCGGTCTGGATGTCGGTGAGGATGCGCTTCATCTCGGCCTTGGTCTCGGCGGTGATGACGCGTGGACCCGACACATATTCGCCCCACTCGGCCGTGTTGGAGATCGAGTAGTTCATGTTGGCGATGCCGCCCTCATAGATCAGGTCGACGATCAGCTTCACTTCGTGCAGGCACTCGAAATAGGCCATTTCCGGCGCATAGCCGGCCTCGACCAACGTTTCGAAACCGGCGCGGATCAGCTCGACCAGACCGCCGCACAGAACGGCCTGCTCGCCGAACAGATCGGTTTCGCACTCTTCCTTGAAGGTCGTCTCGATGATGCCGGAACGGCCGCCGCCGACGCCGCAGGCGTAGGACAGGCCAAGGTCGAGCGCATTGCCGCTGGCGTCCTGATGCACGGCGACCAGGCACGGCACGCCGCCGCCCTTCTGGTATTCGCCGCGAACGGTGTGGCCAGGGCCCTTCGGCGCAACCATCAGCACGTCGACCGTCGCCTTCGGCTCGATCAGGCCGAAATGAACGTTGAGGCCATGGGCGAAGGCGATGGCTGCGCCGTCGCGGATGTTGGCGGCGATCTCGTTGTTGTAGATATCGGCCTGCAACTCGTCGGGCGCGGCCATCATGATCAGGTCGGCCCACTTGGCCACCTCGGCAACGGTCATCACCCTGAGGCCGTCGGCCTCGACCTTCTTGGCGGTCGCCGAACCGGCCTTCAGGCCGATGGCGAGTTCCTTGGCGCCGGAATCCTTGAGGTTCATCGCATGGGCGCGGCCCTGCGAACCATAGCCGACGATGGCAACCTTCTTGCCCTTGATGAGGTTCAGATCGGCGTCGCGATCGTAATAGACACGCATGATAAAAGTCCTTCCCGTTCCTGTATTGACCTGTATGGATTAGTTGGCCTGTTGACCCTTTCCGGCCCCGTGCAGGGCAAGAAACTGTTTGGTGGCGCGCGCCGCGTCTTCCTCGATCGCCGCCTCCGTCATGCCCGGCCAGTCGCCGAGCAGAAGCCGGATCTGCACATCGCGCGCGACCAGCCCGAAAAACGTCCTGAATGCCGTTTCGGCATCCTCGAACGCCAGCAACCCGGCCCGCTTGCCGGCATCGAGCACCGGCTTCAGCCGTCCGGCCAGCGCAAAACGGCCGTTTTGCAAAACGATTTCGCCAAGCTTGTCGCGGCCCGAGCCGGCATGGCTGATTGCAACCCGGTTGAGCGCCACGGAGGTATCGCTGGATATCACCTTCAGCCAGTCGCGGGCATAGCTTTCAAGGCTTTCGGCGAGGGACACAAGGTCGGGCCTGCCCTGATCGACCGGCACGACGCGCACCTTGGAGGCCTGCCAGCGCACGGTCGCGGTGAGCAGCCCGTCGCGATCCCCGAACCATTTGTAGAGGCTTTCCTTGGAGCATCTCGCCCGGCGCGCCACGGCGGCCATGGTCAGATTGTCGCCGTCCTCGACCAGCAGGCGCAGAGCCGCATCCAGAATGTCCTTCTGACGCTCCGTGAGCTTCTGCACTTCCTCCTGCTCATACGCCTGAACCACGATCATGCCCGCTCAAAGACCGGCAGGCACATGCCCGCCTGAACTCCCCCCGGCTGGCTCACCTTTTCCCGTAAGCCGTACCGTACGTTACGGTTCCTGCTATGCCCGATCGCAATCGGGAAGGCAAGAGGGCCTTTTCACGCAGGGCCCGGCCTTTTGAAAAAGCGCCGCTGTCAAAGCGTGCCGCGATCTTTCAGATCGCCACCTGCGTGCCGATCTCCACCACGCGGCCGGTCGGGATCTGGAAATATTCCGTGGCGTCCGCCGCCGTTCGCGCAAGGCTGATGAACAGGCGGTCCTGCCACATCGGCATCCCGGAACTGGCCGACGCCTTCAGCGAGCGTCTGGAGAGGAAGAACGATGTTGTCATGATGTCGAACTTCCAGCCCTGCTTGCGGCAGGCCGCCAGCGCGCGCGGAATGTTGGGCTGCTCCATATAGCCGAATGTCAGCGTGATGCGCATGAACAGATCGTTGATCGGCTCCAGCCTCACCCGCTCGCTTTCCGGCACTTTCGGCTGCTGCGCCGTCACCACGCACAGGATGATGTTCTGCTCGTGCAGCACCTTGTAGTGCTTCAGGCTGTGCATCAGCGCCGTTGGCGCGCTGAGCGGATCGCTGGTCAGGAAAATCGCGGTGCCGGGCACCAGTTGCGGCTGCTTCTTTTCCAGATTGCCAACCAGAAACTCCAGCGGCACCTCGTTCTTGCGCGTCTTTTCAAACAGGAACCGGCTACCCCGGATCCATGTCCACATGACCAGCCCCATGGCCACGGCAATGGATACCGACACCCAGCCGCCATCCCAGAACTTCACCACATTGGCGGCGAAGAAGCCCATGTCGATGATGCCGAAGAATACCGCAAGCGCAGCCGCCGCGCCAAGTTTCCACGCCCACCGCCAGCGCATGACCACGAAAAGCAGCACGGTCGTCATCAGCATTTCGCCGGTGACCGAAATGCCGTATGCGGAGGCCAGCGCGCTGGAACTGCCGAAGCCGACCACCAGAATGGCCACGCCGATCGCCAGGATCAGATTGACGCGCGGCATGAAAATCTGCCCCGATTGCGCCGCGGATGTGTGGCGCACTTCAAGGCGTGGCAGAAGATTCAGCCGGACCGCCTGGCGCGCCAGCGAAAAGGCGCCCGAAATCACGGCCTGCGAGGCGATGACGGTCGCCAGCGTCGCCAGAATGACCATGGGCATCAGCGCCCATTCCGGCATCATCTGGAAAAACGGGTTGGAGGGCATGCCGCCATGCGCCAGCACGAAAGCCCCCTGCCCGAAATAGCACATCAGCAGGGAAGGAAAGACGATCGCCAGCCATGCCAGCACGATCGGCCGCCGTCCGAAATGTCCCAGATCGACGTAAAGCGCTTCCGCACCGGTCACCGCCAGAAACACGGCGCCGACCGTGATGACCGCCCCGCTGGGCGTGTTCAGCAGATAATGGATGGCATAATAGGGGTTCACGGCGAACAGCACGGTCGGATCATCGAATATGTGCCACAGGCCGACCATGCCCAGAGAGAGGAACCACATCGCCATGATGGGGCCGAACACGACCGCGACCCGGCCCGAGCCGTAACGCTGGACCGCGAACAGGGCAAACAGGATCACCAGCGTGATCGGCACCACGTAAGGCGTGAGCGTGGGGGTGACCAGTTCGAGTCCCTCCACCGCCGACAGCACGGACACGGCCGGCGTGATGATGGAATCGCCGAAGAACAGCGCCGCCCCGCACAGCCCGATGCCCAGAATGACGCGCCCGCCCCTCGGATAGGCGCTGCGCGCCAGCGCCATCAGCGACAGCGTGCCGCCCTCGCCCTCATTGTCGGCGTGCAGCACGAAGATCACATATTTGATCGTCACGATGATGGTCAGCGCCCACACGATGAGCGAGAGCACACCCAGTACATCGGTGCGGATCACCTGTTCTCCCGAGGCGTGCAGCGCCTCGCGGAACGCGTAGATCGGGCTGGTTCCGATGTCCCCGAACACGACCCCCAGCGCGCCGACCATCATGACGGGCATGCCGTGTTGCTGGTGTTCGTGCTGGTCTGCCGGCGAGATGGGCTCGACCTCGCTACCCGGTTCGGCAACGGCCATGCAAAAAAACTCCGTTAAGCGCGCGGTGCTCTACTCTCGCCGCAGCGCAATATCAAGTGCCGGACGTGCCGGTCCCCAGACTGGCCCCGCCACCAGACTGGCCCTGCCACCAGACTGGCCCAGCCGCCACGCCAGATCGCATCACGGCCAGCCGCAGGCTTTCAGGAACCGCCTGACCGTGGCGGCCATTCCAAATTCCAGCGCATCGGCCGTAAGGCCATGCCCGATCGAGACTTCCGCAAGCCGGGGAATGCGCTTCACCAGGGCCGGCAGGTTGGCGACGACGAGATCGTGGCCGGCATTCACCCCCAGCCCCATCGCCAGCGCCGCGTCCGCGGCATTGCCGAGCTTTTCCAACTCGCCAGCCATGCGGCCGGCGTCGCCATGGCAGTTCGCGTAAGGGCCGGTGTAGAGCTCTATCCGGTCCGCGCCCGTATCGCGCGCCGCGGCGAGCCCTTCGGTATCGGGATTCGCAAACAGGGATACCCTCGTCCCCTCTTTCTTCAGCCGCCTGACGATCGCAGTGAGGAACGCGGATTGCTCAACGAAGTTCCAGCCATGATCCGAAGTCGCCTGCGCGGGGTCGTCGGGCACGAGGGTGACCTGCTCCGGCTGATTCTTTTCCACCAGCTGCAAAAACTCCTCGCTCGGATAGCCTTCGATATTGAATTCGGCCTGTGGAAACTCATCGTCGATCAGGGCCCGCAGCTTTGGCAGGTCGGAATTGCGCGTGTGCCGCTGGTCGGGGCGCGGATGCACCGTCAGTCCGTGCGCTCCGGCCGCCAGCGCGATGCGCCCGAGCCCCGTCACGCTCGGCCACGGCAGGTCGCGCCGGTTGCGCAACATGGCCACCGCATTGAGATTGACCGACAGTTTGACCGGCATGTTCTTCGCCTCCCGGAACATCGGACCGAAAAATGGAACCCGGTTTTCGGTTGTTCCGATGCTCTGTCCATAATTGAGATCGTCCTTTGTGCGCCCGGACGGACGCACGGCGATCTGGTGTCCATGCGCTGGCATCTATAGCCGCTTTGCAGGGAACAGACAGCGAATTTATGTGTTCCAGTAGGGAAACGAATTCCCGATGGAGGATGGATGAACTATCTGGAAGCCGTACCGGCCATACGCCGCATCGACACGGACAGGGACGATCTGTTTGCGATCGACATCGTCGGAGAGGTCAATTCGGCCGATGCCGAGAACCTGTATGGCCTGCTGGAAGCCGCCTGTGAGTTGCACCCGCGGCTCGATGTGCTGGTGCGTCTGACCGGGTTCGAAACCGCCGTCTGGTCGGAAACCTCCCCGCAGACGGTCAGGCAGGGCCGCGAGGTCGCGCTCGCTCATGTCGCACGCTGCGCCACGGTCGGCGGGCCGGACTGGACCGGCCGGCTCCGGGCGAAACTGCAACCTGGGCAGGAGTTGCGATATTTTTCAGCCGAAGACGAGGCGAAGGCGTGGGAATGGCTCGGCGCAGAGCCGCGCAAAGGTGGCTGAGACCGCTTTCATCCCGTTCCACATGATGACCGAGGATTATCTCCCGTCATCTCAAGCCGTCATCCGACGCCCGTCATCCGACGCCCGTCATCTGACCCCCGTCATCTGACCCCCGTCATCTGACGATGGTCAGCCTTTCGGCCGCGCGCGTGATCGCCGTATAGAGCCAGCGCTCGCGCGTATCCCTGAAAGCCCAGCTTTCATCGAACAGCACCACGTCGTTCCATTGCGAGCCCTGCGCCTTGTGAACCGTCAGCGCATAGCCATAATCGAAATCGTCGAAGCGCCGCTTCTGCTGCCATGGAATATCGCTTTCGGCATCCTCGAAAGCGGCCTTGAGCAGCTTGATCTTGGCGACGCCCCGGTCCGGGTCGTCCTCTTCCGGCGAGACCAGAAGATTGATGCCGGGCTTCACCGTCTCGCGCGAGGCGGTCATCACCTTCCACAGCGAGCCGTTGAGCAGCCCCTTGGCCGGATCGTTGCGCAGGCATACCAGCTTGTCGCCCGCCTGCGGATAGTCAGCGGTAAAACCCTTCAGTTCGCGCAGCCTGCGGTTGTAGCGGCGGCGGGTGCGGTTGGTGCCGACCAGCACCTGATCGGCGTCGAGAACCAGATCCTGCGTCACCTCTTCCTTGCCGATCACTTTGGCCCCGCCATAATCGCCATAGGCCAGATCCCGGCCCTCGCGCACATCCAGCGCCATGCGGATGATGGGATTGTCGCGCGCCTGCCGGTGAATTTCGGTCAGCAGGAAGTCGGGCTCCTGTTCGGTGAAGAAGCCGCCGCCCGAAATCGGCGGCAACTGTCCCGGATCGCCCAGAACGAGAATCGGCGTGCCGAAACTCAGAAGGTCCCGGCCAAGCTGTTCGTCCACCATCGAGCATTCGTCGATGACCACCAGCGCCGCCCTGGCGATCGGGCTCTGGCGGTTGAGCGAGAAGGTCGGCGACATGGAGGTCTTGCCGGTCGTCTCGTCCTCGACCGCTTCCTCGCCGCGCGGGCGATAGATCAGCGAATGGATGGTGCGGGCGTTGGTTGCCCCCTTGGAGCGCAGAACCTGCGCGGCCTTGCCCGTGAAGGCCGCGAACTGCACCTGTCCGTCGACATGCTCGGCAAAATAGCGCGCCAGCGTGGTCTTGCCCGTTCCGGCATAGCCGAAAAGGCGGAAAAGCTGTGGCTGGCCAGCCTTGAGCCATGTGGCGACGGCCTTGAGCGCCTCGTCCTGTTGCGGAGAAAACTGCATGAGATGGTCAGACCCGATTCGGTCGGGCGGAGCAAGCTCGATACGCTGCCGATGTCCGGCCGGCTACCGTAGCATCGGCCAGAGCGTGGCGGCGAGCAGCACGCCCATGCCGATGTTGAACCATTTCAGGCGCACCGGATCGGACAGGAAGCCGCGCAGGGCCATGCCGAAGCCGGCCCAGCTCGAAACGCAGGGCAGATTGATGATGCCGAACACCATCGCGATGAGAATGACGGACAGGAACGGGTTTTCCGGATTTGAGAATACCGCCATTGCGGTAACAGCCATGACCCATGCCTTCGGGTTGACCCACTGGAAGGCGACGGCCTGCAGAAAGGTCATCGGCTGCGCGGAACCGCCTCCGCCGCTCTCGACAGAGCGCGACATCGCGATCTTCCACGCCAGATAGAGCAGATACGCGCCACCGGCGATCTTGAGCCCCCCATGCAATGCCGGGAAAGTCGTCAGCACCGCACCCAGTCCAAATCCGACGGCGAGCAGCAGCACGACAAAGCCGATACCGATGCCGAGCATATGCGGAATGGACCGCACGAAGCCGAAATTCACACCCGACGACAACAGCATGAAGTTGTTGGGGCCTGGCGTGATGGAGCTCGCGAAGGCATAGGCAGCCAGTGCAAAAAGAATTTCGGAGTTCATGCGGAACCTGCAATGTCAGCAATGCTGACCTATAGTGAAGAACGGTCCGTTTTGGACGCGCCAATGTCGTCCGAATCCTTGTGCCGGCAGCATCCATGGGCGGACAGGAAAGCCCGGCCGGCCCGCCGGCCATCGAACAGGAAAACATACCCGGCTTCGGGACCAGCCGATGCACGAGCGGAACGCATGAGCGTTTTCCATGGCCGCGAGGACCGGCCGCCGAGCGGCTGGTATTCTCCCGCGGGCGGAGAAAAACTACATGCCCTGCTGGCCGCGGTTCATGGCGGCAACGCCGGTGCGGCAGATTTCGACCAGCCCCAGCGGGCGCATGATGGCGATGAACTGGTCGATCTTGGTGCTCTTGCCGGTAATCTGGAAGATGAAATGCCCGGTATTGGCATCGACCACATGAGCGCGGAACGCATCGGCAAGGCGCAGCGCCTCGACCCTGTCGGTGCCGGTGCCGGCAACCTTCACCAGCGCAAGCTCCCGCTCCAGCGGCCGCTCCTGCCCCAGTTCATGCGCGCGCACGGTCAGGTCCACCACCCGGTGCACCGGCACGATGCGCTCAAGCTGATGCTTGATCTGCTGAAGCACATGCGGCGTGCCGCGCGTCACGATGGTGATCCGCGAAAGATGGGTCTCGTGCTCGGTTTCCGAAACCGTCAGGCTTTCGATGTTGTAGCCGCGTCCGGAAAACAGGCCGATGACGCGCGCAAGCACGCCCGGCTCGTTGGTCACCAGCACCGAGAGCGTATGCGTCTCCGGCTTTTCCGTCTCCCGCGCGATGAAATAGGCCGAACCGGTGGGCTGAAGCTGTGCGTTCATGGTTGAATCCCGATATTCAAAATCTGCAACAATTCACTGTTTTCGCGCAGTTTTCACCAACGCGGAGCCGGTCAGACCAGCTCCCGGCCCCTGGCGTCGATGGCATTCGCCACAGCCTCGTCCGTCGCCTCGTCCGGCAGCAGCATCTCGTTATGCGCCTTGCCGGAAGGGATCATCGGGAAGCAGTTGGCCAGCGTGGCGACGCGGCAATCGAAGATCACCGGCTTCTTCACCGAGATCATCTGGCGAATCGCATCGTCCAGTTCGTCCGGCCTGTCGCAGCGGATGCCGTGGGCGCCATAAGCTTCGGCGAGCTTGACGAAATCGGGCATCGCCTCTGTGTAGGAATGCGAGAGGCGGTTGCCATGCAGCAATTGCTGCCACTGGCGCACCATGCCCATATACTGGTTGTTCAGGATGAAAATCTTGATCGGCGCATCGTACTGGATCGCCGCCGACATTTCCTGAATGCACATCTGGATCGAGGCGTCGCCGGCAATGTCGATGACCAGCGCATCCGGATGCGCGATCTGAACGCCCAGCGCTGCCGGCAGCCCGTAGCCCATGGTGCCGAGGCCGCCGCTCGTCATCCAGTGGTTGGGCTTGTCGAAATGGAAGTGCTGCGCCGCCCACATCTGGTGCTGGCCCACCTCGGTGGTGATGTAGGTGTCGCGGTCCTTCGTCAGCTCATAGAGCCGCGAGATCGCATATTGCGGCATGATCACATCGGCATTGGTCTTGTAGGCGAGCGAATCGCGCGCGCGCCATCTGGCGATCTGTTCCCACCAGGGATGCAGCGCCTTCTTGTCGGTTCTGGCGGAGGCCCGCCACAGGCGCACCATATCCTCCAGCACCGCGGCGACGTCGCCGACGATGCCGATATCGACATGCACGTTCTTGTTGATGGAAGAGGGATCGATGTCGATGTGGATCTTCTTGCAATGGGGAGCGAAAGCATCCAGCCGGCCGGTGATGCGGTCGTCGAAGCGCGCCCCGATGCACACCATGACATCGCAATCATGCATGGCCATGTTGGCTTCATAGGTGCCGTGCATGCCCAGCATGCCCAGCCAGTTCTTGCCGGAGGCCGGATAGGAACCGAGCCCCATCAGCGTCGAAGTGATCGGGAAACCGGTCAGGTCGACCAGTTCCCGCAACAGATGGCTGGCTTCGGGGCCTGAATTCACGACGCCGCCACCCGTATAGAGCACCGGCTTCTTCGCGCCGGCCATCAGTTCCACGGCCGCCTTGATCTGGTTGAGATCGCCCTGCGTGCGCGGCTTGTAGCTGGTGAGCGGCGCGGTTTGCGGCGACACATAGATGCCTTTGGCAAACTGGATGTCCTTCGGGATATCGACGACGACCGGGCCGGGGCGGCCGGTGGTGGCGACATGGAAGGCCTCATGCAATATGGCCGCCAGCTGATTGACGTCCTTCACCAGCCAGTTGTGCTTGGTGCAGGGCCGCGTGATGCCGACCGTGTCGCACTCCTGAAAAGCGTCGGAGCCGATCAGGCTGGTCGGGACCTGACCGGTGATGCACACCAGCGGGATGGAATCCATCAGCGCATCCTGCAACGGCGTCACCGCATTGGTGGCGCCGGGGCCGGAAGTGACGAGCATGACGCCGGGCTTGCCGGTGGAGCGGGCATAGCCTTCCGCCGCATGGCCGGCGCCCTGCTCATGGCGAACGAGGATATGCTCGACGTCGTCCTGCTGGAACAGTTCGTCGTAAATCGGAAGGACCGCGCCGCCCGGATAGCCGAAGAGGTGCCTGACGCCATTGTCCTTCAGCGCCTGAACCACCATTTCGGCGCCCGTCATTTCGCGCCGCTCGTTCTGTCCGTTGCTCATCGGTATGGTTCCGTCCTGTTTCCGCTGTCGCGGGCCGCTATATCGTCGTTTAGTGCCGTTCTGGATAATAAAAAAGGCCCCCGAGGGAGCCTGTGTGTAGCGCATGGGAGGATTTCGCCCGGTGGTTACGCCACCTTGCCCACGCGCCTTCCTACTACGAGAATGAGTGCCTTTTCCATGGATCGGGACAATAGGGGCGATTTTCATAGCGTGTCAACGCCCAATCTGCGCAGAAAATGCATTTGCCGGGTTCCGCATCGTTAAGACCGTCGCAACCATGCCCCCTCACCGCGCCTTAACCCGGCCGTGCCAGGATGCGCGCAATGGAGCACGGGGGTCTCTGTCATGTTTGTCGAGCGCGGGAACCATCCCGGCGAAGCCACGTCACAGGAAAGGCGCGATCCGCGCCAGTCCGATCAGCGCATACTGGGGCATGTGGTGCGCTGCGACGGCGCGCGCGCCGTCCTCAGCTCCTACGCCGCCGATGACGATACCGACGACCCGGCCGAACGCTGGACCGTCGGGCGCATGATATCGATCAATCTGGGCTCGACCCGCACCGTCGGCCTCGTCTACGGCGTCGGCAAGCCCGGGCATGAGTGGCAGCGCGGCAAGCTCAACACGATCGAAGTGGAGGTGGAGCTGGTCGGCGAGGTGCGGGACAGCGCGCCGCCCGGACACAAACCCGTGTTCGACCGCGGCATCACCCGCTATCCGCATGTCGGCGCCCACGCCCATCGCATCCGCTCGCGCGATCTGGAAGCCGTGTACGACCTTGGCGGCAGGCGCGGCATCGCCATCGGCCATCTGTCGCAGGACGACAGCATCACCGCCAACATCGCCATAGAAGACACGCTCTCGCGCCACTTCGCGGTGGTAGGCAGCACCGGCGTCGGCAAATCGACTGCCGTCTCCCTGCTGATCCGCAAGGCGATAGCCAGCTGCCCCGATCTGCGCATCCTGCTCCTGGACCCGCACAATGAATTCGCCGCGTCCCTGTCCGAGCACAGCGTGCGCGTCGACAGCTCGACCCTAGATCTGCCCTTCTGGATGTTCCGGCTGGAAGAATTCGCCGAAGTGCTGTTTCGCGGGCGGGAAGCCATTCCCGAAGAAGTCGACCTCCTGCGGGATCTCGTTCCCGTCGCGCGCCAGATGTACCGCAATGGCGGATCATCGGCCCTTGCGCGCCGCAGTTCGGACACGCTGACCGCCGACACGCCGGTGCCCTACCGCATCGCCGATCTCCTGAAACTGATCGATGAGCGGATCGGCCTGCTGGACGGCAAAACGGAACGACCGGCGCTGAAATCGCTGAGAGCCCGCATCGAACAGGCCTTCGCCGATCCGCGCTATCGCTTCATGTTCAATTCCCACCTGATCGAGGACACGATCCATGAGACGATCGGCAACATCTTCCGCGTGCCGCATGGCGGACGTCCGGTAACCTGCTTTGAAATGGCCGGCCTGCCTTCGGAGGTGGTCAATGCCGTATGTTCGGTTCTTGCGCGCCTGGCTTTCGAGCTTGCCCAGTGGAGCGAGGGAAGGCTGAAGCTTCTGGTCATGTGCGAGGAAGCCCACCGCTACATGCCCGCCGATTCGCGTCAGGGTTTTGCACCGACGCGCGAGGCTATGGCCCGCATCGCCAAGGAAGGCCGCAAATATGGCTGCTTCCTCGGCATCGTCACGCAAAGGCCGGGCGAACTGGACCCGACCATCCTGTCGCAATGTTCGACGGTCTTTGCCATGCGCCTGACCAACGAGCAGGACAAGGCGATCATCCGCTCCGCCATTTCCGATTCATCGGCCTCCACGCTTTCGTTCCTGTCCTCCATGGGTCAGCGCGAAGCCATCGCATTCGGCGAAGGCGTGGCCACCACCATGCGGCTGAAATTCGAAACGCTGGACAGAAGCCTGCTTCCCGGCCAGCAAAAGGGCGACGATCCCACAGCCAGCGTCAATGGACGGGAGGTCGATCTGGCGGCCATCGTCAATCGCCTGCGAAACGGCGTCACTCCCCAGCAGCATGAGCCTTCAATGGCGATGGCCGAGCCGGTCGACCGGATGAGACAGCCGGGCGACCCCGACTATCGCAGAGCCTCGCCCCTGTCGCGCGGACCGGCCACGGAAGAGACGGAACCGCGCTACGGGCTGAAGCCAGCGACTTTCGGCATGAAGCCGCACGGAAACTGATCCGATCGGGGCTTTTCCACCCTTCCCCGGCAGCCGAAATGCCCTGCCCCCCTTTCATGCCGGCCACCGGCGCTTTGTCCGGACTGCCCCGGAACCCGGCCTCGCACGCCCTTTCCTTCAAATCATGCCGCCCCGAGACAGGAACCGGTTTCGGGGCGGCATGCGTGGAAACAACGTTTGAAGCGCAAGGAATGAACCCTGAAGATCGCGGGGCGCCTTGATCAGGCGCAGACCCGGTTGCGGCCCTGCCGCTTGGCTTCGTAGAGCTGGCGGTCGGCGCGGCGATAAAATTCCTCGGCCGTCTCCTTGCCCTCCCATACGGCCAGCCCCACGCTGGTCGTCACCCGCAACCCGCCGCGCCCCGTCGGGATCGAAAGCGCGGAAACCGCATCGCGGATGCGCTCCGCCAGCTTTTCCAGCCCGACAAGGTTCATGTTGGGCGTGACGATACCGAATTCCTCTCCGCCGAGGCGTGCAACGACGTCGTGATAGCGGGTCATGTCACGCAGGCATTTTCCGACCGCGCGCAGAACCCGGTCACCGATATCGTGCCCGTGGCTGTCGTTCACCTGCTTGAAATGGTCGAGATCGAGAATCATCAGCCCCAGCGGCTTGTCGATGCGGCGGAACTCTTCGATATATTCGCGCAGCGCATCGTCGAAATAGCGGCGGTTCTGCATCCCCGTCAGCCCGTCGGTCAGCGCCTCGATCTCCAGCGTCTCGGAACGGGCGCTGAGCGAGGCCGTCATCTGGCGCAGCTTCTTTTCTTCCCGCACCTGCCGTCGAATGAGCGGATAGATGAAGAAAATCCCGAAGAACAGCGCCGTCGCCATGAGAACGCTGGTGAAGAAAAGAAGATTTTTCAGATATGAAACGTCTGCATAACGCTCAGGGCTGCGCATGTCGCGCACAAGAGAATCCATGACGCCATAAGCTAAAAACATCAGCATCCCCGCACCCAGGATGACGCTGATGAAGACAAAAAATGCCGACTCTGCCTTATGAAATCGCATGGCCGCCCGTTTGAAGTCTGACGAAAATCCTTATCTCACGTACAAACTTAATAAAAGCTGATTTCAGCAACCAGAGCGCGTATTTATACAAATAAAAACCACGAAGATTGCAGTAACCTCGTTAAACCGGAGGTATGGCGACCGCTTCGCGAAGCGCCAGCCTTTTCCATTCCGGGCCGGACTGGGTGCGGAACCATGTCGATTGTCGCTTGGCATATTGCCGCGTGGCGGCTTTCGCCCGCTCAACCGCCTCCGCAAGGCTGATTTCACCGGCGAGCGCCGCCTGCAACTCCCTCACGCCGATCGCTTTCATCGCCGGCAGGGCGGGGTCGAGATCGAGAGCGGACAGGGCGCGCGCTTCGTCTGCGGCGCCGCGCTCGAGCATCGCGTCGAAGCGTTCGCCGATGCGTATCGCAAGTTGCTCCCGGTCGGGTTCGATGACGAGGAATTTCGCGCTCGCCCGCTCGATCGGGGCGGCTTTGCGCCGGCCCTGCCAGGCGAGGATCGAGAGGCCGGAGGCTTCGTACACTTCAAGTGCGCGCAGAATGCGCTGCCCGTCGCGGGGATTGAGCCGCGCCGCCGCCGCCGCGTCCATTTGCGCCAGCCTTCCGTGCAGGGCCGGGGCCCCCTCTTCCAGCAAAGCGCCGCGCCAGCGCTCGCGAATGTCCGGGGCGATATCGGGCATCTGTGAAAGGCCCTCGCTCAGCGCCCGAAAATAGAGGCCCGTGCCGCCGACGAAGATGGGCCGCCTGCCCGCCAGCGCGCCGTCTTCCACCAGCTGCGCCACATCGCGCAGCCAAGCTCCTGTCGAATAGGCGTTTCCCGGCGGCACATGCCCATAGAGATGATGCGGCGCGCGGCGCAGGTCGTGCGCATCCGGCCGCGCCGTAAGCAGGTCGAGCACGCCATACACCTGCATGGAATCGGCGTTGACGATCGCGCCCCCCAGTTTTTCCGCGAGTTCGAGGGCCAGCTTCGACTTGCCGCTGGCGGTCGGCCCGGCTATCAGGATTGCGTTCCTGATGCGTCCTTCCTCCCCCATTTCACCGGACATCCCGATGCCGCTCATCGCCACTCTCATTTCCAATCCATCCAGCCGTTCGCTGTCGGCCGCTCTGGCAGATAAGGCGTCGGCGGCCGTCGGCGCAAGTCACGTTCACTGGCTGGCCGCCGAGGAGGCCTGCGACATCGTGCTTGGCTCCGGCCTCGATGAAGAAAGCGCCATGCAACTGCTGCGTGAGGCCGTTGCGGACGCGCCTGTGGACGTTGCCGTTCAGGATGGCGCCGGCCGCGCCAAGAAAATCCTGATCGCGGACATGGATTCCACCATGATCGATCAGGAATGCATCGATGAGCTGGCCGACGAGGTCGGTCTGAAGGACCATGTCGCGGCCATCACCGCACGAGCCATGAACAACGAGATTGCCTTCGAGCCGGCCCTACGTGAGCGCGTGACGCTGCTGCGCGACCTCGACATCGCCCTTGTCGACCATATCGTGCGTAACCGCCTTACCCTCGCTTCCGGCGGACAGGCGCTTGTCGCCACCATGCGCGCCAATGGCGCATGGACCGCGCTGGTTTCCGGCGGCTTCGATGTTTTCACCTCGCGCATCGCCGCCATGCTGGGTTTTCATGAAGACCGCGCCAACCGCCTGATCGAGCGCAACGGCAGGCTGACCGGAGAGGTGGTCGAGCCCATTCTCGGGCGCGCGGCGAAGGCCGATGCGCTCAATGAAATCTCGGCCCGGCTGAACCTCACGCCCGCCGATGCGATCGCCGTCGGCGATGGCGCCAATGATCTCGACATGATCAGGCTTTCGGGAACCGGCGTCGCCCTGCACGCCAAGCCATCGGTGGCCGCGCAGGCGAAAGTGCGGATCGATCATGGCGACCTGACCGCGCTGCTCTATCTGCAAGGCTACAGACGCGAGGAGTTCAGCCAGTGAACTCATTGCGAACCGAACGCCTGACCCTGCGCAACTGGGAGGAGCGCGACCGCGATCTGTTCCACCGCATCAACTCTGACGAAACCGTCATGGAGTTCTTCCCGTTCCGCCGTGACCGGGCCACGTCTGACGCCAAGATGGACGAGTTTCGCGAAACCTTTGCACAGCAGGATTTCGGCTGGGCAGCGGCTGAAATCGCGGCCACCGGCGAGTGCATCGGCTTTGTCGGTCTCAGCTACACCGAAGATACGCCTTTCATGCCGGCAGGCAGCGTCGAGATCGGCTGGCGGCTGGCGCCCGAATTCTGGGGCCATGGCTATGTGCAGGAAGCCGCGCGGGCCTGGCTCGACTATGGCTTTGAGGTTCTGGGCCTGAAGGAGATCGTGTCCTTCGCCGTAACCGCCAACCGGCGCTCGACAGCGGTGATGGAGCGCATCGGCATGACGGCTGAACCCGCCCATGATTTCGACCATCCCGGCGTGCCGGACAGCCATCCGCACCTGAAGCGCCACAGCTTCTACCGGATAACCGCGGAAGAATGGGCAAGGAAAAAGGCGGCCACCTGACCGCCTTTTTTCTTCGTCTTGCAGTGATCAGCGCACTTCGGCAGTTGCCCGAACGCGTAAGGCTCGCAAGAGCGACTGGCCGGCCAGTCCACCCTATCGCAGGCCTGAGCGACGCGAACTGCCGCGAGATACGCAACCGCCCTCAATCCATGCGGATCGTCACGAAGCGCAATTCGCCGCTTTTCGACGCCAGCATCAACAGTGCGTTCTTGCGTCCCTGCTCCTTCAGGGCCGCGATGCGGTCCACCACATCCGTCGGGCTCGCCACCGATTCCTGCGCGATCTCGGTGATGACCTCACCGGGCTGAACGCCGCGCTCGGCGGCCGCGGAATCGGGCGCCACTTCCGTGACGACCACACCATTGACGCCCTCGGCGATGCCGAACCTGTTGCGCGCGGCTTCGTCCAGTTCGCCGATGGTCATGCCCAGCACCGAAGCCGTGGCCACGGCCTCGCCTTGCTGACCTGCCTCGTCATCCTCGCCTTCCGTCACCTTTTCGCTGTCTTCCAGACGGCCAAGCGTGACCTTGACGGTCATTTCCCTGCCTTTGCGCACCAGAACGACATCGACAGCCTTGCCGACCGGGCTTTCCGCCACGATGCGCGGCAGGTCGCGCATTTCGTCGATGTCCTTGCCGTCGAATTTCGTGACCACGTCGCCGGGCTGGATGCTGCCGTCATCGACCGGACCGCCCTTCATGATGCCGGCGATCAGCGCGCCTTTGGCGTCCTTCATCCCGAGGCTTTCCGCGATATCCCCGGTCACCGGCTGGATGCGCACGCCGAGCCAGCCACGGCGGGTTTCGCCGAATTCGCGCAGCTGATCCACGACGCCGCGCGCAAGCTGGGTGGGGATGGAGAAGCCGATGCCGATGGAGCCGCCCGTCGGCGAGATGATCGCCGTGTTGATGCCGATGACCTCGCCATGCATGTTGAACAGCGGCCCGCCGGAATTGCCCCGGTTGATGGCGGCATCGGTCTGGATGAAATCATCATAGGGCCCCGAATTGATGTCGCGGTTGCGGGCCGAGACGATGCCGACGGTAACCGTGCCGCCGAGACCGAACGGATTGCCGATCGCCATCACCCAGTCGCCGATGCGCATCTTGTCGGAATCGCCGAATTTCACGTCGGTCAGCCTGTGGCCGGCCGGATCGACCTTGAGCAGCGCTATATCGGTCTTCGTATCGGTTCCGACGAGCTTCGCCTTCAGCGTCAGGCCGTCGGAGAAATTGACCTCGATGTCGTCGGCGTCGGCAATCACATGGTTGTTGGTGACCACGAAGCCTTCCCCGGCGTCGATGACGAAGCCCGACCCCAGCGACTGGACTTTCTGGGAGCCGCCGCCGCGCGGACCGCCACGGTCCTTGAAGAACTCGTCGAAGAAATCCTGAAACGGCGAGCCTTCGGGAAGCTGGGGCATCGGCACCGCGCCCGGCCCGTCGGTTCCCTTCACCGTCTGCGACGTGGAAATGTTGACCACCGCTCCGAGCAGCCCCTCGGCGAGATCGGCCACCGATTCCGGGCCAGCGCCCGTTGCGGGAGACGTTTGCGCCGAAGACGTTTGCGCCGGAGACGTTTGCGCCGGAGACGTTTGCGGCGTGGATGCCGGTGCCTTCTGGGCGAGCGATGGCGCTACGGCGGCGGGAATGGCGAGCGACAGGACGGTGGCCGCCAGCAAGGTGGTCCGCGCCGCGCGCACAACGGTATGATCGATCATGGACGGGCTCCGGAACGTCTTTGAGGTTGAAGCGACATGATGGCATCAAATACGGCGCGTTTGCGACCGAAACCAGAGCATCGAACGGAAAAGTGCATGCGGGTTTGCGTTTATCCGTGCCCGCCTACAAAACGGCAGAGCGCCGTGCATCCGGCCCGATGCACGGCGCTGTGACAGGAGCAGATCAATTCTGGTCGAACCGGAGAGAGGCCATTGCCCCTTCCCGCTGCCGCTCCAAAGCATGTCGTTGTCCCGAAACCGGTTCCCGCTTTCGGGCGACACGCTTTAGCCGCGCACCAGCCATACGATGCCGACACCGCCCGCGATGGCCAGCATTCCGGCCGTGCGCAGCGCGCCATCGGGGATCGAAACCACCTCGGCGGCAAGCCGGCGCGCCAGACGGGGAAAGCCCCCATAGACCAGGCCCTCGATAACGAGGACCAGGCCCAGGGCCGCCAGAAAATCCTGCACGGATTACTGGCCGTTTGCCGCCGGCGCGGGCGCCTGACGCGCAGGAGCGGCAGGAGCCGGGGAAGCGCTCTCATTCGGGTCCCTGAAGAACCGGAAGAACTCCGATTCGGGCGAGAGCACCATGGTGGTGCCGTCGCCCGTCAGCGCCGCTCCATAGGCGCTCATCGAGCGATAGAAGTCGAAGAACTGCGGATCGCGCAGATAAGCGCCGGCGAAGATCGAGTTGCGCTCGGCATCGCCCTCACCGCGAAGGATTTCGCCTTCCCTCTGCGCCTCGGCGACGATCTCGACGACCTCGCGGTCGGCGCGGGCGCGAATGCGCTGCGCCGCTTCGTTACCGCGCGCCCTCAGCCTTTCGGCCTCGGCCAGACGCTCGGCCTTCATGCGCTCGAAGGTCTGCTGCGACACTTCCTGCGTCAGGTCGGTGCGGCGGATGCGCACATCGACGATTTCGAGACCGAGCGAGGTCGCGTCGGGCCGCATCTGGTCGCGCACTTCGCGCATCATCTCGGCCCGCTCCTCCGAAAGAGCGGCCTCGAAGCCGCGCAGACCGTAGACGCGGCGCAGCGCCGCGTCGAGACGGGTGCGCAACCGCTGCTCTGCCAGTTCCACGCTGCCCGAAACAGCCGAACGGAACACGCGCGGATTGGAGATGCGGTAAGCGATGAAGGCATCGACCTCATAGAACTTGCCGCCCGAAACCTGCACGCGGATGTTATCGAGGTCGAAACGCAGAACGCGGTTCTCGATCATCTGCACATTGTCGGCGTCGAAGAAGGAGAACGGCATCTTGAAATAAATGCCCGGCTCGCTCTTGACGTCGACGATCTCGCCGAAGCGCAGAACGATCGCCTGCTGGCGGGCGTTGACCACGAAGATCGACGAGTAGGCCAGGAACAGGATGACGATGCCGGCAACGGCAATGGCTGGAAAACGGTTGGCCATTATTGTGCGCCTCCGGTAGCGGCGCCGGAGCGCTTCTGCAATTCAGGCAGCGGCAGATACGGCACGACACCCGGCCCGCCGCCCTGCTCCACCACCACCTTGTTCGATCCGCCCAGAACCTTCTCCATCGTTTCGAGATAAAGGCGCTTGCGCGTCACGTCCGGCGCCTTGGCATATTCCTCGTACACCGAGATGAAGCGCTGCGCCTCGCCCTGTGCTTCCTGCACGACGCGGTTCTTGTAGGCTGCCGCCTCTTCGCGAACCTGCGCCGCCTGACCGCGGGCCTGACCGAGCTTCTGGTTGGAATACTGGTTCGCCTGCTCGACGAACCTGTCTTCGTCCTGCTCGGCGCGCTGCACTTCGTCGAAGGCGTCCGCCACTTCGCGCGGCGGAGCGGCATCCTCGATGGAGATCGCATTGACGTTCAGGCCCGCGCGATACCCGTCCAGCGTGGTCTGAAGGATCTGGCGCACGGATTCGGCAATGCCCTGACGGTCGTCGCGGAAGATGTCCTGCGCCGGGCGCCGGCCGACGGCCTCGCGCATGGCGCTTTCGGCGACCTGCTTCAGCATGCCGTCGGGATCGGAGACATCGAAGAGATAGGCGCGCGGATCGGAGACCTGATAGGCCACCGAGAACTGCACATTGACGATGTTCTGGTCACCCGAAAGCATCAGCCCGGACGTGTCGTTGGAACGCGCAAGACCGCCGATATTGACGAGCTGCTCGGAAATCTTGGCGGTCTCCACCGTTTCGACCGGCCACCAGTGGAAGTGAAGGCCGGGCTCGGAAAGCTCCTGCTTGGGCTTGCCGAAACGCAGCTCCACCGCAACCTCGTCCGGCTGAACGGTATAGATGGCCTTGAAGAACCACATGCCCAGCACCAGCAGGATGAGGACGCCGAACATGGCCTTGTTGCCGCCGCTTCCGCCCGGCAGGGCGCGGCGCAGCTTGTCCTGCCCCAGCCTGATGATGTCTTCCAGATCGGGAGGGTTGCCTTGCGGTCCGCCGGGTCCCCTCGGTCCCTGCCCCCACGGGCCGCCGCCGCCGCCGTTGTTTCCGCCGCCACCCCACGGGCCGCCGCCGCCGCTCTTGTCATTCCAGGGCATAAACGTCCTTTCGTCCGCAGTTGCTCTCGCTACATTTGCGCAGCGCGCAAGCCTTGATCCTCTATAAGGAGGCCAGGCCCGGCTTTCAACGCGCACAGCGCGTAAATCGCCCCTTCTCCATATCGCATCGCGCAACTTTCGTCATTGCGACGGATAGCAGCTCTCAAACCCGCTTTTCATAGACCACATAGCGCGTTGCGTGGCTGTCCCTTTCACCCGCCGGCGCTTCCTGCCGCTCCACCGGCCGCCACAGCCGCGGATCGATGTCCGGGAAACGGGCATCCCCGTCCACATCGGCCAGAACATGGGTCACGTGCAGCCTGTCGACCATCGGCAGCGCCTGGGCATATATCTGTGCGCCGCCGATGATGCAGGCTTCGTCGATGCCCTCGGTCGCGGCAACGTGCCGCCCGGCGATCTCAAGCGCATCGTCCAGCGAATGCGCCACCTGTGCGCCCTCCGCCGCGAAGGAGCCGTCGCGCGTTACGATGATGTTCAGCCGGCCGGGCAGCAGGCGGCCTATGCTCTCATAGGTCTTGCGCCCCATGATGACAGGCTTGCCCATCGTATCGGCCCTGAACCGTCTGAGATCGGTGGAAAGCCGCCACGGCAGGCCGCCATCGCGTCCGATCACGCCATTTTCGGCAATCGCCACATAAATCGCAGTCTTCATCCGCAGTTCCTGTCCCGCTCTTCCTGAAGGGATAAGGCATATAGAGCAATTCCAGCAAAAGTGCACAGCGGCCTTGCGTTCGGAATTGCGTCAAAACAAAGAGTTAGAGCGATCTTGCGATTCCGTGAAACCGTGAACGGCTCTGGAGCGTTTCCAGGAAAAGTGGAAACACTTTTCCGGTTCGCAAAACGCGACAAAACAAAGACCTGAAGCCGTTCGGCGATTCCGTGAAACCATGAACAGAGCTGGAACCGCGCGGCACGGCGGTTTTTGGCGGCCGGCCATTTTTGCGATGCCCGCAGCCGCGGCCTGACGCGTTCCGCCCGCCCGCGCCTGTCTCAGGCGGGCTATCCGGCGTCGATCTCGGCCTGAAGGGCCATCATGTGGTCTTCTGCGGCAACGGCCGCCGCCCGCTCGATTGCCCGGTAACGGCTCACCACGGCCAGCCCCACGGAGGTGAGCTGAGCGCCACCGCCGCGCTTGCCGCCCGTCTGCGCGCTGACCAGCGGCTTGCCGAACACCCGGTTCATGTCTTCCACCAGATCCCACGCGTGCTTGTAGGACATCTGCATGGCGCGCGAGGCGGCTGAAATCGAGCCGAAGGAGGCGATATGCTCCAAAAGCTCGATCTTGCCGGGCCCGATGCGCCCGTCAGGATCGAGATTTATCCGCAATGTCAGTGACGGCATCTTCTGTTCCCGCAAAACGGTCTCCCGTATACATAGCGCTTTGCAGGGACTATCGCTATTCCAAAATGGAATAACGACAGCGCCGGCGTTCACGTCATGACCCTATCCGGCTGCCGCGCCGGCATTGACGGTGTCGAAGCTCACCGTCTTGATCACCGCATACACCGGCAGGCCGGGCTCCAGCGCCAGCGCCTGCCGCGACTGTTCGGTGATGCGGGCCAGAACGGAAACGCCGTTACAGTCGATGCGCACCTCGCTTTCGCCCCCTGCTCCATCGGCGATGCCGGCTATGCTGCCCGCCAGAATGTTCAGGGCGCTGAGGCCCTTCGGGCGTTCCGTGGCGATCATCACATCGCGGGCGCGAATGCGCAACCGCACCGGCTGGCCAATGGCGGCGGCGAGGCGG